>CAJWZU010000100.1 GCA_913050115.1 uncultured Cellvibrionales bacterium | reverse complement strand
AACGCTTGGTTAAATTGTGCATCTTCAAAGTCGCTGTTTGCCGCTAGGGCTTGGTCATAAGCGTCGAGGGCTTCATCGAGTTTACCGGTGCGCGCCAAGGCATTACCTCGGTTGTAATGAGCGTTGGCATTGTCGTTAGTGGCGAAACTTTTAGCGGCGTCTTTATAATCACCCGCTTTATATTGTGCACTGGCCTGCCAGTTGTGGTTTTTGAATGTGGTGGCGGCGCTGCTGGCATCCCCCTGTTCCAATAATTGCTGTCCCTGTTGATCGGCGGTTTGCCATAAATCAACCCAGCCAAAGGCGCTGGCGGGCTGTGGCATGAAGGGAATAAATAATAGCGCGGGCAAGATTAAACCGCGTCGAAACGCTATAAGTGCAAAAGGCAACAATAGCAGGCAAAACCACTGGCCGGCATCTTGCCATGTGTCAAATTCGCGACCGATCTTGCGGTTACGCTGATCGGTGAGTACTTCTAAGCTGCCGAGACTTTGAATATCGATGTCATCGCTGCGTAACAAGCTAAAGCGTCCATCTAAGTCGGTGGCTAAGTCGCGCAGCGCTGCACTGTCCAGTTTGGCAATTACAATCGCTCCCCTAGCATCACGTGCAAACCCACCTCGACCGGTGGCTATGGGGGCGCCTTCGTCGCTGCCAACACCGAGAATAGACAGTCGGAATTGTGTTTTTTTGAGTAAGTCTTGCACGGTGTTAGCGGCAATTTCTTCAACGCCATCGGTAACCAATAATATATCGCCACGACTGAGACCTGATTCGGAAAAAAGCTGCAGCGCTTTTTCTATTGCCATTTCAACGTTGCTACCGGCCATTGGCATAATGGCTGGGGACAACGCTGGCAGTTGATTAATAATGGTATCGATGTCGTCGGTGAGCGGGGTGACCACGTGTGCCTCTCCAGCGTAGGCAATTAAGGCATGTAACCCTTCGTCATTTGACTGCAATAAATCGATTAATTTGAGCCGGGCGCGCTCAAGGCGCGAGGGTTTTAAATCATTGGCTGTCATCGAGGGCGACAGGTCAAACAGGATGACTCGCGCCGATTCGTTTTTATGCACAGGTTGGGGTAATTTGTGCCAGCTGGGCCCAGCCATGGCAATACAAGTTACTACCCAAGCGCAGAGCAGGCTAATAAATAGACGCTTCTGAGTGCGGGCAATTTGGCCATCGAGTAGATGTGCAAGCAAGCTGTCATCGATAAATTTATGCCAGTCACCGGCCTGTTTTTTCTGTCGCCACAGCAGTACTACTAGCACAGCGGCAAAAACGCAGCCCAGCAGCCATAATGGGCGCTGAAAATGCAGTTGAGCTGTATCGAAGCTGCTAAAAAGTGCCAGTAACTCGGCAGTAAAACTATTGTTTAATATAGAGCTGTTATTCATGTCGATTGCCTCTGCCGCACAGTGCCTAGCAGGTGTGACAGCGCCAGCAGCACACTAAGACCTAGGGCCACGCCAAGTGGCCAGTAAAACAAAGCCGCGCTGGGACGATAGGTCTCTGCTTTTTGCTCGCTGGGCTCTAACTTGTCGAGTTCGGCAAAAATAGCGAATAAGTCTTCTGGGCTATTGGCAAAGAACGCTTGGCCGCCGGTTTGTATGGCTATATCCGTGAGTACAGTGTTGTCGATACGTGATCCGGATAAACCAGTGAAGCCGATGGTGTAAATTTTAACTTGTTCTAAAGCGGCAAGCTCCGCCGCTTTGATCGGTTCGATTGAACCCGCGGTATTAGAACCATCGGTTAGCAGTATCAGTGCGCGATGATTTTCTGGGCGTTTTTGCAGACGTTTAATGCTCAAGCCAATGGCGTCGCCAATAGCGGTGGCGGGTCCGGCAAAACCTTCCTGAGCCTCTTGCAGCAATGTTTTAACGGTGAGGCGGTCAAAGGTCAGCGGGGCTTGTACATAAGCCTTAGTGCCAAAAAGAATCAGACCAAGACGATCGCCCTGACGGCGTTCAACAAACTCACCTACAACGCCTTTAACAGCCTGTAGACGGGTAAATCGTTCGCCGCGAAAGACCACATCGTTTTCGCGCATACTATTAGAAATATCCACAGCTAGCAGTAAGTCACGACCGGTGGTCGGTAAGCTGACAGGCTCAC
>CAJWZU010000099.1 GCA_913050115.1 uncultured Cellvibrionales bacterium | reverse complement strand
GTTGCTGAGGTGGTTGATATTATTCAGCTGCCCGCATTTCTCGCCCGTCAAACGGATTTGGTCCAGGCTATGGCCGAGACCGGTGCGGTAATTAATATTAAAAAACCGCAGTTTTTAAGCCCCAGTCAAATGGGCAATATTGTTGATAAGTTCCGCGAATGCGGCAACGATAAGATCATTTTATGCGACCGCGGCAGTAACTTTGGCTACGACAACCTAGTCGTGGATATGCTCGGTTTCAGCACTATGAAGCAAGTCTCTGGCGGCGCGCCGGTAATATTTGACGTGACTCATGCCCTACAGTGCCGCGATACCGGAGGTTCAGCCTCGGGGGGGCGCCGGCAGCAAGTGGCGGAGCTTGGCCGTGCAGGAATGGCTCTGGGTTTGGCGGGGCTCTTTTTAGAGTCGCATCCCAATCCCGATGAGGCCAAGTGCGACGGTCCAAGCGCTTTGCCGCTGGATAAACTGGAACCATTTTTGGCGCAGATGAAAGCTGTCGATGATTTGGTTAAGGGTTTTGCGCCCCTCGAGATTAAATAAAAGCATATTCAATAAAGAAATAAATACCGAGATAGCCGCCAAGTTTGACTGGGCTGCTATTTAAACAGAAATTAATCCTTACGATTTTTAATGTATAACTTGGAGCTATATACCTATCATGAGCAAAATTGCAGATATCAAAGCGTTTGAAGTACTCGACAGCCGCGGTAACCCAACGGTTATGGCTGAAGTTATTCTAGAATCTGGCGTTGTCGGTTCTGCCTGCGCACCATCAGGTGCTTCTACAGGTTCTCGCGAAGCTCTGGAATTGCGCGATGGCGATAAGTCTCGCTACATGGGTAAAGGTGTTTTAAAAGCGGTCGGCAACATCAATGGTCCTATCAAGGCTCTTCTGCTTGGTAAAGATGCCGCCGAGCAGCGCGCGCTTGATAACATCATGATCGACGCCGACGGCACTGAGAACAAAGCTAAGTTTGGCGCCAACGCCATTTTGGCGGTATCACTGGCCGCGGCTAAAGCTGCTGCCATCTCCAAGAATATTCCTTTGTACCAGCACATTGCCGACATCAATGGCACTCCGGGCCAGTACTCTATGCCTGTGCCAATGATGAACATCATTAACGGTGGTGAGCACGCCGACAATAACGTCGACATTCAAGAGTTCATGATACAGCCTGTTGCTGCTAAAACTTTCGCCGAAGCTCTGCAAGTGGGCGCCGAAGTTTTTCACGCCCTGAAAAAAGTACTCAGTAGCAAAGGCTTGAATACTGCTGTGGGTGATGAAGGAGGTTTTGCTCCGGATCTGACTTCTAATGCTGACGCTCTGGCCGTGATTAAAGAAGCGGTTGCCAGTGCTGGCTACAAGCTGGGTGAAGAAGTTACCTTGGCGCTTGATTGTGCCGCGTCTGAATTCTACAAAGATGGTCAGTACGATCTGTCTGGCGAAGGTAAGGTTTACAGCGCTGAAGGTTTTAGTGATTTCTTGGCCGAGCTGTGCGAACAGTACCCGATTATTTCTATTGAAGATGGTCTGGACGAGTCTGATTGGGCGGGCTGGAAGTACCAAACGGATAAGTTGGGTGACAAGATCCAGCTGGTCGGCGATGACCTGTTTGTCACCAACACTAAAATCTTGAAGCGCGGTATCGATGAGAAGATCGGCAATGCGATTCTGATCAAATTCAACCAGATCGGTTCTTTGTCTGAAACTTTAGACGCCATCAAGATGGCGCAAGATGCGGGTTTCGGTGTGGTCATCTCTCATCGTTCAGGCGAAACAGAAGACACCACCATCGCTGATTTGGCTGTAGCTACCGCTGCCGGTCAAATCAAGACCGGTTCTCTGAGCCGCTCCGATCGCGTTGCCAAGTACAACCGTCTGCTGCGCATTGAAGCAGAACTTAACGGTACTGCGCCTTACCGCGGACGTGCCGAATTTAATCTGTAATATTTTATTAAGTTTTGAATTTTAAAAAAGGTCGGCTTATGCCGGCCTTTTTTTATGAACAGGATCTGGGGTATTTAGCGGTTGCAGGGATGCAATGGCGCGACCCTGTGCAGCTGCTGCAGAATGATGTCATAGAGGTGATGTAAAGGCGTGCTGCGTAGAACTGATTTTTACTGCTGTATGTGCTAGTTTGCCTTCCATTATTCACCGATTTGTAATCTCCTATGAAATGGATTGTTGTCATCATGTTGGTCTTTCTGGTCGGCTTGCAGTATCGCCTGTGGGTGGGCGAGGGCAGTCTGGCGGAAAAATCGCGATTGGCGCGTGAGATTGCTTTGCAGGAATCTGAAAATGTGGCACTGCGTGAGCGCAATAGGCAGTTGGCGGTCGAGGTGTTGGAGTTAAAAACAGGGCTCGACGGCATCGAGGAGCGTGCTCGCTATGACTTGGGCATGGTTAAAAAAGGTGAAACCTTTTTTATGATCGTTGCCGATAAGCCTAAGGCAGCTCAGTGATTCATGCCGTAGGGGCCAATGCCGCTAAAGTCTGGGCTATTGTGCCCGCAGCGGGTGTTGGTTCACGTATGGGCGCCGAGTGTCCGAAGCAATATCTGCCGCTGGCGGGGCAAACCATTATCGAGAAAACCTTCGAGCGTCTGTTGGGTCTGTCGGTTATTGAGCGTTTAGTGGTGGCGGTAAATCCCTTAGATCAGCGCTGGCAAAATTTGGCGCTGGCTCAGCAGCAAAAAGTGGTCGCGGTTGCGGGCGGCAAAGAGCGCGCCGATTCTGTACTGAATGGGCTTTTATCACTGCAAAATCTCGCCGCCGCCAACGACTGGGTGCTAGTGCACGAT
>CAJWZU010000098.1 GCA_913050115.1 uncultured Cellvibrionales bacterium | reverse complement strand
ATACCGACCCTGGTTTAATGCTGCAAGATAACCCCGGTGAAATAAGCGATGCCGCTATCGCCCAACTACAGGCCATTGTGCAGCAACACCTAGACAACCCCGCCGCCCTCGCCGACTGGCTCGGCCGCACTATGACCGAGGGCAAATACAGCGAGGACAATGAGCCAGAGCTGAAGCAAAACGAGCAGTGGCAAGCTGACGACTGGTTAGAAGCGGTAAGCGATGGCGCTGACATTGAACGCAACATGGGCGCTCGTTTCGCCTACCGCCAACCGGACAAAAACAACGCCGAGCAAGCACACCTGTATGTGGATGGCACCGCCTATGCTTGCGATTTACCATTGGCCCAACAACTGTGCCAACAAACCCGTTTTAACGCCGAGCAACTGTTTGAACTGAGTGATGCTCAGCACAACATTATTACCGAACTGCTCAATCGCGGCAGCCTCTGTATTGATGACGGTGACTTAGAAATGACCGATGATGCTGTAGATGACAACGATTAGTCACGGCACATTTCCGTGGCGCTGGGCTGATATCAGCCATATTCGCAAGCAGGTATTTATGCTTGAACAGGGTGTCAGCGCCGCGGATGAATGGGATGGCGGCGATAAAACGGCTGAGCACTTTGTATTGTGCTGTCAATCAAAGCCCATCGCCTGTGCGCGTTTACTGCAGCACGCCGACGGCCGCCATCAAATTGGCCGCATGGCGGTACTTAAGCACTACCGAAAACAGGGCTATGGCCGGCAATTGATACAGGCGATCATTGATTACCACCTCAATGCCGACAAACACCCAAGCCCGCTATTTTTACACGCACAGCTTCAAGCGCTAGACTTCTATAAACGTGAGGGCTTTATTGAACAAGGTGAGGAATTTCTAGACGCTGAAATAGTCCATAAAACTATGATCTATCTACCTTAGAGACATCGACATGAGCGAACAATCAAAAGTCAGCGATCAATTATTCTTGCTCGACTGCGCCGTCGACCTGCGCGAACACGCACTGAAACTGGCCCTTGGCGGTCGCCGCCAGCTAAAAATATTCAGCCATCATCTAGACGCTGCACTCTACGATTCAGAGGACTTCTGCTCGGCTCTATCGGCCCTCGCCCGCCGCCATCGCAGCTGCCAGATACAAATACTAATTAAAGACAGCAAGCCACTGATCGAGCGCGGGCACCAGCTCATCCGGCTGGCACAGCGTTTGCCCTCAACAGTACAGGTACGCTGTTTACGTCAACAAGCTGACTACCCCCTCGACAATCAAAAAGAAGCGTTTATGTTGGTCGACGCCGATGGTCTGTTGTATAAACATGACGATAAAGTCATGCAAGGCTTCGCCAACTACGCCGCCGGACCCGAAGTTAAGAACTTAACACCGGTATTTGAGCGACTGTGGCAGTTTAGTGAGCCAGACTCAAACCTTAGACAACTCAAAATTTAGTAGAGACTTCACTATGCGATACTGGCTAACGGCACTTTGTCTTTTCTCCTGCATTGCGGTCGCCGCCGACATGCAAATTTACACTATACCCATGCAACACCAGCCACCCGAAAACATCACTGCTACTCTCAAGCCACTGGTTCCCGAAGGTGGCTATCTCAGCAGTCACGGCAATAACATTATTGTTCGCACCAGCGCTGAAAACTTAACTGAACTGCAGCTTTTAATTGACCAACTCGACCAACCCTTAGCGCAAATAATGATTAGCCTTCGCCGCGGCAACCAATACAACAATGACAGCACTCAGTTCAAAGTGAATGGCACTTTTTATAAAGGAACCAGCATTAATAACAACGGCAGCATTGTTATTAATGCTGGTGGCAGACATAACAACACTAACACCACCATCACCACCCGCCACACCACCGGTGCAGGCTCAGGCAATAATAACTACCAAGTACGGGGGCTAGAGGGCCGCCCCAGCTACATTCAAACGGGCAGCGAAGTTCCCATCACTACAGTCAGCAATAATGGCTATGGTTGGCCGCAGGTCAATCAGGACTACAAAGCGGTGAATCAAGGTTTCTACGCCACCCCACGCCTCTATGGCGAGCGCGTCACTATCGACATCAGCGCCCAACACGACACTGTGGATAAATCTCACCGACAAGCCAATAACACCATAATTAATACAGAATCAGTAAACACCAGTGTTTCTGGCCGTTTAGGTGAGTGGATAGCGATCGGAGGTTTCGATCAAAACGAGCAGAGTAAAGATACCGAGCTAACAAAATATCGCAGCACCAACAAAGTGTCGTCACAGACCCTGTATTTGAAGGTAGAAAAGATTAACTAGTGGCTAGTGGTTATAAATCCACCCTGACCACCTCATCGACAATTTTCACTGTAAACACCGTAAAGCCGACGGTGTAAACGGCAAGACCAATACCGTGGCCATCGTCCAGAGCAAACTCCATCTTGTGCAGCGGACAGCGAATATTACCATTGCTAAGCGAAGCAAAATCCAGCGGCGCATCCCTATGCGGGCAGCGATTTTCAACCACAAACACCTCGCCATTCTGCTGAATTAGAAGCACACAAATATCTTAACTATAAACCCATGAAAATAGCCGTAGTAGAGATTAGATCGCTCTTTTAATGGATAAAATTGCATAAATTCAGTACACGACACATACAAAAATCCCCACGATCATTGCTAACCGCAGGGACTTTATTTTAAGGCCAGTAAAGGTGTTTACTGATCTACGATCAAATTACCGTCGTTGATAAGGTTAGTAATAATGTTTTGGTCGCTAACTGGATTAGTGCCCAGATTGGTCAGATCGGCAAGATCGTTCAGAGTCACACCTTGCAGAATAATTTCCTGGGTGACGTCAGTATCACCAAGATGTTTGATGAGTACATGAGTACCCACCCAGACACATTCTTTGGCCCGGGTCAAAATGCATCTGCTGGCCCGGATCAAAAAGTATCGGCTGGCCCGGGTCCAAGTGTATCTGCTGGCCCGGATCAAAATGTATCTGCTCTACCCGGCCAG
>CAJWZU010000097.1 GCA_913050115.1 uncultured Cellvibrionales bacterium | reverse complement strand
GCAGTCCCCTTGTCGAAGAAAGACTCGAGGCGATCTTGATCACCATTGGCATCGCTAATGCCTATAACAACAGTGCCCACTGATGGCTTGCGCCATAAAATATCGTCGCGACCATCGGCATTAAAGTCACCGACATGGGTCTGCCAAGCGCTACTTTTGGCAGCCATGTTATGCACGGCACCTTGATTACCATTAACATTGCTGATGGCAACCTTAACTGCGCCGGTCATGCTCTCGCGCCATAAAGTATCCACCGCACCATCACCATTGAAATCACCCTGCTGGGCAGTCCAGTTAGTTGACTTGTTGTTTAGGCTCTCTACATGATCGGTAGTGCCATTACCGCTGGAGATAGCAATCTCGGCTCGGCCATCGGTGTTGCGCCATAAAACATCGGCAATACCATCGCCGTTGAAGTCGTTATCAATCCCTGTATTAGAGCCAGAACTGCTGCTTGAAGAACTAGAAGAAGAGCTTGAAGAACTGCTGCTTGAAGAAGAACTAGAAGAACTGCTGCTCGAAGAGCTAGAAGAACTGCTGCTCGAAGAACTAGAAGAACTAGAAGAACTAGAAGAACTAGAAGAACTAGAAGAGCTTACAGCAATGAGACACTCTTTCAGGAATGTCCAAGATCCGTCACTGCCAGGAATACTCGCAGTCCAGTGGGCAGCGGTATAAGCGCTGTCATCATGCTGCATCACATCACCGCCAAGCGCATGAGTTGGTGTCCCTCCCCAATCACGCTGAGTCCAGTTTGGATAAGCATTAATACCAACGCATTGGTTAATAAAATTGCCATCGGTAACGACGCCCTCAATGTCATAGTAGCCAAGAGAAGAATAATTGGCAAAACCATTGCTGGGTGTTCCCTCAGCACCACCGGCGATTTCTAGGCTGTAATTTCCAGCCGGTAAATACTGCTCAAATACGGCTGAACGATTGACGCTTTCATTTGATTGGGAAACTACATTACCGGCGCTATTTTTGAGAGTAGCTTGCACATCCAGCATGCCGCCAAAGTTGCTCTCAGCTCTATCTATGATGATATTAATACGGCCACCGTTTGCCCCCACTGTAAATGTAAATGTGTCGGTGTCGGTATTGCGCTCTATTTGGCCAACGTTATTTGCAGCATTCACAGTGCCGTCAGCGTCTATGACTAAAGGCTTTGATGCGGGAATATCGTCTGTTTTGAATGGGATGAATTGCTCCATAATGACAAAATCATCTTGTTGATTATTGGCGCCGTCATATTCACCTTTACTCCACTGGTGAAGGCCATGCTGCAACCACTCGCCGTTAGCATAATGATTCACATCACCCATAATCGCTGCCCACTGAAAATCTCTATTACCTTTAAAGTAGGTAGCAAATTGCCCTTCTCCGTTTAGATCACCATCATGACTGAGATGCAGTAAATGACCCAGTTCATGGTTGGCCAATCGCCCCGCGGAATAATCATAAAATTGTTTGCGCACCACACAGAAGTAGCCAGTGCCATAAGCAAAGCTACAAAAAGATCTTCCCTGCTCATTGATATAACGGGTACCACCACGCTTACTGGGTGCAGCATTGTCATAAACATCCCTATTGGTGGTGATATTCACCTGTAACATAGAAAAACCGGCGGCGACAACCTGCCAGGCAGTCCAGACATATTCATTATTGGGGACCGCAAAATCACTGAAATCGAGCATGATGACATGTTCGGCGCCAGGCAGACTTTCGAGCTTGTTGATATCTTGACCGTTATATAAGCCTAAGTGATGAACCGCCGAAGGTGCTGCAGGGCTTAATAGGCTGCCTTGGGTCGCGTGAAAAGCGTGCAGAGATCCATCTTCTAGCATTGAATGGTGATGATCCCCCAGATTACAAACAGGCCGAACATCGGTAATGGCAATTTCATCCACTACTATATTGATACCATCACTACTATACTCAAAGGCTGTACCTTGCTCTTCTAGAATGACCCAACCATAAAGGTTATCGCCCTTGCCTTTCAGGATAAACTTAGACTCAGGAAGCCCCACTACATCACCATCCATAGACAGTGTACCGTCGGCTTCAACGAACAAATGCTCCGCAGAAACGGTTATTTCGCCGCCCTCATTATCAAATAAAGTAAATGTTTCAGGATGGCGGGCGAGGTTTTTCGGTTTTGAATCATCAAGCGCAAATAAACCTGGCTGAGCCTGAGTTGTCGCGGGTAAACCGACTTGCTGTAAAAACTGCTGCGGAGTGCCCAGCGTTAAGCTCAAAGAGGAACCTTCAGCCATGACCAGTGCTGTAGACGCCAGCATGCAGACGGGCAACAAAATACTTCCCAGCCTCTTGGTAAATTTTGAACAAGTTTTTTTGGAATTTTTCATTATTATTTTCCTTATTTATCACGCATAGAAAAAAATACCCAAGCAGGCGGAACAGTATCACCAACAAGCGTCGACCAAGCACCCTTAACACTAGACAACAGTTAAAACCACAGAGGAACAACACTTGTCGCCCCACCTTGATACCACTGCCACCATTTTAATCGTTGTTATTAATCTAATTATTTTTACAACAAACAAAACCAATTGATGCAAGTGCAGCGGCATCAATTATCGGAAAATAATACCTGCCATATTTTCACCACTATTTTAATTACAGCGACCATGGCCGAGACGTCCCTGCCTACATATTTAAATTCCTGTAAATTACCTTTTATTTTTTGAAATATTATCCAGCGAAAACATTTCAAAAAATGAATTCGGCCTTTTTAGGCCGTGTTCATAATCAATCAACCCATGGTTTTAGTGAATGGCAGTCCAGCCCGAAGATCTATTTGCCATAGAAATCTCAGCTTTCTGGAAGCCCATAAGACTGCTGATGCCAACTTTAACGTCGCCATTAGCCGGCTTATGCCAGAGGATGTCGGTGTGACCATCGCCGTTATAGTCGGCCAGCTGATTAGTCCATGCAGAGAATCTTTCGGGCAAGCCCACTGCACTCGCTTGCATGCCTGACGCGTTAGTGATGGCAATTTTTACAACGCCCGCCGACGCTTTGCGCCACAGAATGTCATCGCCACCGTCGCCATTGAAGTCGCCGAGATCGGCGGTCCAATTAGTGTACTTGGCAATGTGAGATACCTGGGCTACCGGCTTACCATCGGTACCACTGATTCCTACCTTAACCATGCCTTCGGCCGGCTTGCGCCAGAGGATATCGTCACGACCATCGTTATTCAGGTCGCCAATCTGTACCGCCCAAGCCGTATAACGAGAAAACTCTAGAGCATTCACCACATTCGCTTGCGCGCCACTGGCATTGGTTAAGACGATTTTTGCCGTGCCGGTGGTGCCGCGACGCCACAACATATCGTCGCCGCCGTCACCGTTAAAGTCACCGACGGAGAGTTCCCAAGCTTCACCCTTATCGAAGTAATACTCGATGCGATCTTGATCACCATCGACATTGCTGATGCCTACGCGAACAAAACCATTAGACGGTTTACGCCACAGGATGTCGTCGCGACCATCGCCGTTAAAGTCACCAATTTGGGTCTCCCAAGCACTGCCTTTAGATACCAAGTCATAAAACATGCCCTGATTGCCGTTGGCATCGCTAATAGCGACTTTAACCGCGCCACTTATAGCATTGCGCCAGAGAGTGTCAACCGAGCCATCGCCATTGAAATCACCCAGCTGGGCGTTCCAGTCACTCGACTTGCTAATTAAGCTCTCGATGCGAGCAGTAACACCCTCACTATTACCTATAGCAATTTTGGCGCGGCCATCGGCAGAGTTGCGCCAGAAAACATCGGCAATGCCATCGCCGTTGAAATCGTTATCAATCCCTGTATTAGAGCCAGAACTGCTGCTTGAAGAACTAGA
>CAJWZU010000096.1 GCA_913050115.1 uncultured Cellvibrionales bacterium | reverse complement strand
TTGGTGGTACCGATGAGGAAGCCTGCGCTGAATGGATAGCTGACAATATGACTAAACCGGTGGTCGGATTTATTGCGGGGGTTACCGCGCCTCCTGGCAAGCGCATGGGTCATGCCGGCGCCATTATTGCCGGTGGCAAGGGCACTGCAGACGAGAAAATCGCAGCGCTTGAGGCGGCTGGTGTCAGTGTGACGCGAAACCCATCGGACATCGGAAAATTGATGCTCGAAACTCTATCGAAGTGAATTCTCAAATCCTGGCAAGGTCAGTTTTTTATTAAGTGTTTTCACTGACCATCCAAATTTTCTACAAAAACACATCTAAATTAAACAATCGCAACACAACATTTTTTTTAAAAAAAAAACCAAAAAGATGCCTTGAATTGATTCTTGATTGTGTTCTGTTTTGTCGCTTTACATTTTCGTGGTACGTGGTATACAGTATTTCTGATGTTTGGGAAAGCCGAGCGCTAACCCGAATATCTACAGGGGTGAATCAACGGTTGAAATGGGTGCCAACATGCTGAAGTTTGTTTGATTCAGAACCCAATTCGAGTGATTGGCTGCAAAGTAACCGGTGATTGACTACAAACTAAATTAATAGCATTAGGAGGACGTAAGATGAGTATCGTTTCGAAGAAACTAAGAAACATGGTGATTCCTGTCGCAGTGGCGGTAGCCTCCACGTTGACCTTTTCCACCAGCGCAGTAGCCGAATGGTCACCTAAGAAGCCGATTGATTTTGTCATTATGGCGGGTAAAGGGGGAGGAGCTGACAAGATGGCGCGTTTGATGCAAAGCGTAATTGAGAAGCATGGATTGTCGTCCAAGCCATTTGTACCGATCAACAAGCCGGGCGGTTCCGGAGCCGAAGCATTGCTGCACCTTAAAAGTAAGAAAGGCGATAACCATACGGTTATGGTGACGTTGAACAGTTTCTATACGACGCCATTGCGCCAGCCTGGTTTGGGGGTGGATATCTCGACCTTTACGCCAGTAGGGCGGATGGCTGAGGATACGTTTTTGTTGTGGGTGAACGTCGACTCTGGTATCGAGAACATCGATCAGTTTGTCGCCGCGGCCAAAGCAGCGGGTAGTGACTGGCTCATGGCCGGTACAGGTAAGGGTCAAGAAGACCAACTGTTGACGACGTTTCTCAACAAGGCTTATGGCCTTCAGATCAAGTATGTGCCGTTTAAAGGCGGTGGCCGCGTAGCTAAGGAACTTGCCGGTAATCACTGCAACTCTACGGTGAATAATCCCTCTGAGCAATTGGGTTTCTATGAAGCTGGTAAAACACGACCAATCGCGTCCTTTACACCCAATCGTTTGCCATTGTTTCCCGATGCGCCGACCTTTCGTGAGTTGGGCAAAGATTACGTTTACTTTATGCAGCGCAGCGTGGTGGGCGCGCCGGGCATGAGCGATGAGGCGGCTGCTTACTATCGTGACGTGTTTGCCCGAGTATATGCAACGGACGAGTGGCAGGCTTATATGACGAAGAAGAGCCTGATGGGCGGTTTCTTGACTGGCGCCAAGCTCAAGTCCTACTGGGCCCGTGAGAAAGCGATCCACGAGGTTATATTGAAGGATATCGGCGAGATTTGATTGCGTTGTTATCCGATTAGGGCAGGTAACTGCAATGCGTAGAGCCGAGCTTGTAATGGCCCTGGCTTTGGGGGTTTTGTCGGCTTACTTGATGGTTAAGAGTGCGGAACTCCCCATCGGCTGGATTCCTCGTGAAGGACCAGGCGGTGGGGCTTTCCCCTTTTGGTTATCGGCTGGCATGCTCGTCTGCTGTGTTTTAATCGTGCTGCGCTGGGTTTTACGGCAAAGCCCGGTGTCGCGGTCTGCCGAGTTGTACTTCAATCCTGCGGCACGTGGCACGGTCATGATAGTGATTATCGCGCTGACGCTGATGATCGGCTCGATCCATATCATTGGTATTTATTTTGCGATACCGCTTTTTCTGCTGTACTACGTGCGGGTTATAGGTCGCCATAACTGGTTACTCAGTTTAGGGGTATCGATCAGTGCACCAGTGATCAGTTTCTTCTTCTTTGAAATTGCCCTACACATTACATTGCCCAAGGGTTACAGCGAACCGCTTTTTTACCCGTTGTACGATATTTTCCTGTAAGACACCGTGGAAACACTTGATCTGTTAATGCTGGGTTTTGGCATTGCGCTGGAACCACTGAATCTCGCACTTGTGATTTTTGGTTGCGCACTGGGCCTTTTTATCGGTGCCATGCCAGGGTTGGGTTCGGTTAACGGTGTGGCAATTTTGTTGCCCATGACCTTTCTGGTGCCGCCTACAGGCGCCATTATTTTCCTCGCAGCCATTTATTACGGTGCCATGTATGGTGGCGCTATATCTTCGATCATGCTTGGAATTCCGGGTGCTTCGACTGCGGTGGCCACCACATTTGATGGCCGGCCGTTGGCGCTTGCCGGCAAAGCCGATCAAGCATTGATAACTGCCGCCGGTGCATCATTCATTGGTGGCACTGTGTCGGTAGTTTTGTTCACGTTGTTTGCTCCGCCGCTGGCCGAAGTAGCACTGGCGTTTGGTTCGGCCGAGGAATTTGCATTGATGATGCTCGCGTTTGCGACCTTCATTGGGTTGGGTGGGGACGATATCCCTAAGACGCTTTTTTCAATTTGCATTGGGCTGGTGTTGAGTGCTGTGGGGCTGGATATCATCAGCGGTGAGCCACGACTGATCTTTGGTGGACTACCGGGATTTTTTCATGGTATCAACTTTCTAGTGCTGGCGATCGGAATCTATGGAATCGGCGAGATGCTGTGGACAATTGAGTCCAGCAGTGATGGAGTGAAAGTTTCCCAAGCCTCATTTGGTGTCGGGCGTATTGTTCTGCACCTGAAGGGCTTAAAGAACACACTGAAAACGACTCTAATGGGTTCTTTGCTCGGCTATTTCGTCGGCATATTGCCTGCAGCGGGTGCTACCCCCGGATCGATAATGGCCTATGGCATGGCAAAGACCATGTCTAAAGACCCCGATTCCTTTGGTAAGGGTAACATCGAGGGTGTCGCAGCACCTGAATCAGCCAACAATGCGGCAAGTACTGGGTCGATGTTGCCCATGCTCACGTTGGGTATTCCAGGATCACCGACTACGGCAATTCTTCTTGGCGGAATGGTTATCTGGGGACTGGAGCCGGGGCCGATGCTGTTCGTCGAGCATCAAGACTTTGTATGGGCTTTGATCGCAAGCCTGTACGTCGCCAACCTGGCGGCGATGTTGATCAACCTTGCGTTTATTCCAGCATTTATTGCGATACTGCGTACGCCGTTCACTATTCTGGCGCCCATTATTTTTGTACTGTGCCTGGTTGGTGGCTATGCGCCCACACAGAGTTTGCATGATATCTGGTTGATGCTAATTTTTGGGGTGGTGGGCTACTTAATGCGTAAATTGGACTATCCTTTGGCGCCGGCGGTATTGGCGATTGTGCTCGGTCCCTTGGCAGAGACTTCGATGCGCCAGGCATTAATTATGAGTGACGGCAGTCTCATGATTTTCTTTGAAAGACCTATATCGGGAACGATTATGGGGATAGCCATAGTACTGTTTGTGTTACCAGCGGCTAAGATCTACCGATCATCAATCGCGAGAAAAAACAATTGAAATATTTGTTATAGCGAATCCAGACTTTTGAATTTGTCAATTTAGGGACTGGACCTATGAGGTTTGCCCACAACTACAACAGACGAATTAACTATGAGAGCTAGCATATGAGTGACAGCAAATTTACAGGTGAGGTTTCACGCACGGCGAGTGACACTCTCGCCAAGAAAAGCACAGCCGGCGACGTAATTTCCGGCGGTCACCTTGTCGCTAAAGCCCTCAAAAACGAGGGTGTCGACACGATATTTACACTATGCGGTGGTCACATTATTGATATCTACGACGGGTGCCTTGATGAAGGCATACGAATCATAGATGTCCGACACGAACAGACGGCGGCCCACGCTGCAGATGGTTATGCACGCCAAACCGGCCGAT
>CAJWZU010000095.1 GCA_913050115.1 uncultured Cellvibrionales bacterium | reverse complement strand
CCTCCAAACGCAGATCAAGGTTGTATTTAAGAATGGCCAAAACCTCGGGACCGGTCAGGTTAGCCTGCGAGAAAAGAGAGTAATCCATAGAGGTGATTTTGCCGACACCTAGATCAAAGTAACTAATCACATCGCGAATTTTCTGGCGCAGCGAATAACCTGTACTCAAACCATAAGCCGCCATCTGATTGTCATCCGGCACGATAAAGCTATATACAGGCACTTCCCACAATCCTGGGTAAGTATCGATAGCCGGTTGAGTACCCCAGCTTACCGAAAGTTCTGCACCAGGGCTGGGCGTATCTAGCGTGTATGGCCAGAAAAAGTTAGTGCCGTCCTGCCCCCATTGATACCCTTCGCTGATACTGGCGTCATAGCGCAAGTTGAGTGACACTAACGACTCATACAAGCCCGCGCTGTATTCCAAATACGGGGCGCGAAAGCCGGTAATATTGCCGGCTCCAATACCAAAATCGGGACTAGCCGTCCACGGTTCTGCTGCCGCATTGGCATCAAACGGTTTTTGCATCAACTGATTGCAATTATCGATCTCGGCACTCCACTGTGCCTTTGTGAAAGCTCCACCATGAGGGTGGTCAACGGTATGATTAGCGATCTCATGGCCAGAGAGCATGGCCTCATGCCAAATATTTCTCACCAAAGTCGCGGCGGCATCATTACTTTTAATAGCGCTACAGGAGTTGAAAAAAGTGACGTGGGGTAAGCCGCCATCGAAAGTTAATGAATTGTTATTACCGGCTGGATTCTGCAAATTACCCAGCTGGTCGACGATCCAGTTCGTCCCGTTGTGGGCATAATTATCATCAAAACCAATAGCCACAAATACTGGCGATTGATCGACTGTCAAACCGCCCGGAGGCATTACACTCGGAGCCATATTAGCCGCCAACACACTGGCACTAAGCAGCTGCAGTCCAGCCCCTAGAAATAAGGCTTTAACACTCAACCCTAATCTGATTTGGGTTCGTTGAGAATCTTGCATAGAAACACTTCCAATTATGATTATTATATTTTGTTGACCGCCACTAAGTGAATCTAACAGCGGGGTCTAATGCATTCGTTAAAAGTCAATAAGTAATGTATTCCTTATAAACGAATGCTAACAAAAAACTGGAGCAGGGTCTCAAACCACAATACATTCATAGGCTAGCCATCAACTAGAACCTACAAATGATACGTTCAGTATCAATTTTTTGTTTAATGGTAGCACCATGCTGCCGTCGTTCATCACAGATGCGAATGGCACTTACTTACAATTTACATAATCCGAGCCTACAGCCAAGTTTCTGTTTTCAATGTTAATTGGCATAACCTGCAGCTACTAGCGCTTGCTGAAAGAATTACCTAATAGGTTTATCGAGTCTGAGGGGCAGCGCTCGGCTAGCTCAGGCAATATCGCTAAACAATAGAGTTCATCCGGCGCTGTCGATGCAGCTCTGCTCATACATTAGGGCAAGTTAAAGTGCCACAAAGTGTCGACGCCGCCCTCATCCAGATCGGCTCAAGTAAAGCGGTAGACACCCCGAGCTAGACTGACAAAAACTGGCATAGCGACCATTTCACCCTGCTGCTATGGCCCCAAAAAAAAGGGCTAGTATCAAATGATACGAGCCCTTTTTAATTGAATGTTTAAGCAGTAACGGCCAAAAATAATGTAAATTTTCTGTCCTGCTGCAATTATGATTTGTATCGAAAGATCACAAAAAAGGTAGCTATTTTAATTAACATACAGTCATCCAACTGCCAGACAGTGATGCGTTATTCGAACGGCCCTTTTTGGTTTGAAGTGGATGACTCGTTAATACCGACAGGAGCAGACTGTAAACTCTGCATGGCATTGGCCATAGCATCCCCGACCCAAAAATAAGATTCAGCATTCAAGTTCCAGTGATAACCTACATCGGCGGGAGAATTGTCTGCAGTTCTAAAATAGTCCCTCGTATCTGCCGTAGTGACATTCCCTTTGAAATCGGGATACTTGCTATCATCAGCCATAGCAAACTGCGCATTCCATATGCCCATGACACGGTCTTCCCATCCTTTGCCCTCAATATTTTCATAGGCACCATGCATTCCGCTGAGTCCGATTACAAAAGGAAGGTCGTCCACCTCCAGCGAGTCTCTCATGTCTAAAATAAAGTTTTTCATATTAGTTTCATAGGCGTCCACTTTGACACCGTCCACTAAATCATTCCAGCCTTGGTGCCAGCCAAAACCTGCTAGCTCATACCCCTTGCCATCATAATCTGGAAAATATGTAGACAGGTTTTCAGTCACATTGTTAACGATTCTGACTGTTTCCATAAAGTAGAAACCGGGATCATTTGGAGCAATAGGGGTGTTTATATACCCAGCAGAACTTACTGAACTGGGAGGCAAAAAGTCTACCGCCAGGCTTTTGCCACCCCAAGCCGTTTTAATAATGAGTATCTGCTCACCATGAAAGTCTCCCATAGAGTGACCAAATTGCAATTCCGGACCTATAGTATCGCTTCGAGCACCATATCCGACGGTGAGATCGCCTTTAAGCTCGGTTGATCCAGCTCTTAGGTAGTACATCCAGGCATCATCACGCTCGATATAATCGGTGCCCGCCGACACCAAGTGGGCAAACGCATTATCGTTTTGCACATGGTAGTCTAATGTTCCCAATCCATTATTTTTATCGAGATGATTTTGGGCCGGGCTAATCTTCCCATGCCCCTCCATATTCGATTGTCCAGCCAAGATGTATATCTTCAACTTTCCTCGGGAGGCAAGGTCGTCGATAACCTCAACATTATCAAACGTGCCCTCAATACAGCGTTGATAGCTACCCGGATAGAGAGCGTTGTAACCGTTCTGCCAGCTCACCAGCTTGCAAGCAAAGTTTGCCCCCGAAACTGACCAGTCTTGATCCCAATGGTTGTTCTGAGAACCCGCACCATCCTGTGAAAAGCCATTTGACTGACTGCCACAACCGAGCATTTCATCGGCTGGTATTGGCACACTCAGGTAGTCGGCCATTAAACGATAGTACTTAATACGATTAGCAGAACCGGCCGATTCAGAGCCGCTACCGCACTCAAGACCACCATTAATAATATTGGTAGTGACGCCGAAGCCGGGCTCAAAGCCCGCGGCCAGATCAAATGAGTTGGGCTGCCAAGTGCCGTCGATGACATGCAACATACTTGGCTTTGGAGACTGCGGGGTGACGAAAAAGAAGGTGGCAGTAGCCAGATTCAACCAAGTGTCAGCCACACGCTCGGGATCATTCAACAGTACCGAGGTATCGCCAAAGATCGCCTTGCCGAAGAGACCATAATTGTAATTCCAACTCAGCTGTTTGGCACCGCGACCAAAATACTTTTGACCCGGCGCACACGGAAAGGCCTGCTGCTGCCAGCCGCTGCAAGCCCCATAAGTTCCGCGATTAATTTCACGCAAATAATAAAGACCCTGCTTCCAGGTTGGCAGCTGCTCGCCATCGACCATCAAGCTGCCGTGGTTGTAGCCGGTCTCTTGTACAAAATGCGCAAACATAGTGGCCAAACTCTTGCGGCAAATAGCATCGGAATCTCGGCCATCGTTGTAAGTACTACAAATAGCTTCAAACAGACCGATGCCGCGCAGCAAGTTGGTATAGCTATACCCCGCGTTGCGGTAAGGAAACAATGCGTCCCAATCGCTATCGGCAAAAATAGCCTCCACCCGCTTAACGTTCTCGGGGTTAGCGGCGCGGCCAGGAATAATACGCTCGACCACAGCAATATCGCGCGTCTTAATAGACGCTTTAATCTGTTTGAAATTTTCGCTCGAGGTTAACTGCTGAGCTTTGGCGGCCAGATCAGAAGCACACACTGTGTAGCCGCCAGCTTTAGCTTTAACGCCACAGTCAGGATTAACACCGCCGCTGGATGAACTGCTTGAACTCGATGAAGAACTGTTCGACCCTGAAGAAGAGCCGCTTGAAGATGAACTGCTAGAAGTTACTATGCAATCACGTATAAACGTCCAGGCCCCGCCGTTCGTTGGTATCGCTTGAGTCCAGTTCTTAGCTTGATACAGCTTTCTATTAT
>CAJWZU010000094.1 GCA_913050115.1 uncultured Cellvibrionales bacterium | reverse complement strand
ATGGTAAGCAGGCTAGCTCTGTAAATCACTTTGCTAAATTCATGGCTTGGACCGCCGACTTAGGCGACTTTAATGGCGATGGCGGCGCCGACATCTTATGGCGCAAGCCGGCCGATGGTACTGTGAAAATTGCCATTACTAACGCCGCTGGTGCTCAGGAGCGTGTTGAGAGCTTAGGCGCTAAATTTTCTGCGTGGATCTATCAGCTAGCCGACTACAACGGCGATGGTCGTACCGACATTCTCTGGCACAAGCCAGCTTCTGGCGAGGTAAAACTTGCCAGCAGCAATGCCGAGGGGAATCAGCAGAGTGTGCAGCCGATTAACCCTTCAAGCTGGATTGACGACTCATCGTCTAGCTCGAGCAGTTCTTCTTCTGGTTCATCGTCTAGTTCGAGCAGTTCCTCTTCAAGTTCATCGTCTAGCTCTAGCAGTTCATCCAGTAGCGCTAGCTCATCGTCCTCCAGCTCTTCATCGAGCAGCAGTTCGTCCGGTGCGGTTTACTCAACTGAGATTAATCTAAACATTACGGCAACGGCCGATACCTATTATGGTATTGATGCTGCAGCGACTATGGTATCGGCAGTGCAATACGCCCCTGACGGTGTAGCGACCTATCAGATTGCCTTTGATGTAATACCTCCGGCAGGCCGAGAAATCATGAGTGGGGAGTCCGGTGGTGTAAGCACCTCAATCTCTTGGGGGGTTGGAGTGTCATCAGATGGTATTGAAGTCAACGATTCAGTGATCAATGGAAATTTTGATGACGCTGTGAACAATATCAATAATATTCGAGTGGTAAACTTTAGTGCCAATGGCAGCTTTATTGCGCTGTCTGATTTTAGTTCGCTGGCGTTTAAATCCGTGACTATTGTTAATGGACAAAGCCCCGAAAAAGACGCGGTTTCATTAATTGCTAATGGCGTAACGGCTCGTTTAGGCAATCTTGCGGCTACCCCTGTGACCTTAGATATTGAAACTTTAACAGCAGCATCAGCCATCACTGACTTTACGGTGCAGCCTACTGATGCTTCATCTCTTAATAAATGGTCGGTGGACAGTGTTGCCGTAAAATTTGTTATCAATTCTGACTTGCCATTTGACGATGCGGTGGTCGACAGCGCCTTGTTGCTGACCGATGTGGTGCAGGCAAGTCAGCAAACGCTTCAGGGTAGCTCTAATTACAGCACCAGTGATGTTTATCAAGTGCAAGCCAATACATGGGCACATGGCTTAAATGAAGCCAAGGTATTTCATCACAAGCTGACTCACTCTGGTGACGATCAAAACTGGAAACTGCGTATTGGCAAGGCGGGCAATGTTTATTCTATGCGCACTAAATTTGGTGAAATTATGCCGCCACAATATCACCACGATGCCAAGTGGATCGATGAAGTTTGGCAAACGGTGGCGGTCGATCGGTCCCAAAATAAAAGCGGCATCAAGTATTTTATTCATCAGGCCGGTGTCTATTTACGCGACCCAGAGCTGACCCAGACCTTCTATTCGCCGTTATTGGCGGAATATCACGATGTTAGTGAACGCACTTATACTAGCGTTACCTGGGGTCAACACGCGCATATTCCTACCAGTTACCGGTCTGGTGCTATTTACTACAACCGCTATCGTGATTTGGGTGAGGGGGTCATTGAGGTTAATTCCGGTATTTATAACACCGGCGATGACACCTTGGACTACTTTAACTTTCCTTGGGGCGGCGTGCGCCGCACCACCTTAGAATACGATTTCAGAAGTGTGCCCGATGGCCATTTTGAGCGTCAAAATACGGTTTGGAGCGACTCCAGCGCACAGAGCTATAACGACAGTGCGGGATGGGCGGCATTCTCCAGTGATATTGCCGGAGATGGCCCGACTTTAGCCATGGTCTATGGCTTTGATAAAACCCCACAGCCGAGTTTTCAGACCGGCGCCAGCACCTGGAGGTCGGGTTATGCCAACGGTATTCTCGCCGGCGAACGGCCCGCGGGTGTCTCTGCACTGGAGTGGCGCAACTATTTGGCGGCCAGTGCTCGACGTCTCTTTACTGTGGCGCCAGGTGAAGGTGTTTGGGTGCGCTATTTCTTTGTTCTGGCTGACTCGATTCCAGACGCTCGCCGCGCGATAGTCACGCGTAAATTGATCGCAGATGCCACCTATAGCGCCATGAATTTCAGTGAGGTTTCGAGCCCATTGATGGGTTGGCATTACAACCCTGGCAGCGGTGAGTTGTTTAGCGCGGTAGCGGAAAATAGTGTTCGTCCAGCAGATTTTAAGACTTTTGCCGAGCCAGTAGCGGGTTCCAAGGCGCTGTTTATGCTGCGCGATAACAGCGGTGCGCCACTGTTATCGACCAACCCTTACGCCTTGACGAGTTTGGGCAAACCTTATGACGGCAACACTCGGTCGTGGCAGTTAATGGGTTATGTGATTGAAAACGGTCAGCAAACTGGCGACCACGATTACGTTAACCTGCAGCAATTACTGGGGCAGCACTTTAGCGCCGATCAGGGCGATATTCTGGCGCCCAAATAAGCGCTCTGTGCAAGCCGTTTAGCGGCGGGTCGGTTATTCAACCGATCCACCCAAATCTTACCTTGGGAATATATGCAAGGCCCGAGTCTGTGCCGATATTTGCCAGGTTATCTCCGCTATTGCCTTTATTGGGTGGCGGTCAAAAAAATTTAATAATTAACAATGGATGTGTTTTTATGCAAGGTTCTCAGCGGGCTCAAACCAGATTAGGGTTGAGTGTTAAGGCTTTTTTTTTAGGGGCTGGATTACAGCTGCTTAGTGCCAGTGTGTTAGCGGCTAATATGGCTCCGAGTGTACTGCCACCGGGCGGTCTGACGGTCGATCAATCGCCGGTATTTGTCGCTATTGGCTTTGATGATAATTATGCTCACAACGGGACGAACTGGATCGTCGACCAGCTGGGTAAAATGCAGAATCCAGACGGTAATAACAATCCATTAACCTTCGATGGTCGCCCACCCCATGTTACTTTTTTCAACTCCTGTAGTGCTATTAAAAGTAATGCTGCCGCCGCGACTCTGGTCAGAAATATTTGGCACGAGGCCATGCTCTCGGGGCACGAAATAGGCAATCACACCGTTGACCACCCTCATGGTGGACTTTTCACCAAGGCACAGTGGAGTGCCGAGATCGACAATTGTAATCAGTTAATGCAAAAACCGTTTGATGCCAGTGTGGCAGCAGAACCTTGGACGGCTAGCCCTGATTTTGGTGTGGGAGCCGGCAACATTACCGGCTTTCGCGCTCCGTATTTGGAATACAGCGCAGGCTTGTATGAGTCGTTAGTGTCACTTAACGTACGCTTTGATGCCAGTATCAGCGAAGGTTATCAATGGGACCAAAATGGCACTAACTTTTTTTGGCCATACACGCTAGATACGCCCAGCCCTGGTGCAGCCCTTTCAGTAAGTTGGGGAACTCAACCCGCTATCGATACTTACCCAGGATTGTGGGAAGTACCTGTTTACGCCTTTATCGTGCCAGATGACAATCAGATGGCGGCCTATGGCCTGAGTACAGATTATTCGCTGCGCCAGAAAATTCGTAACGTGATTAGTTACTTTGAGCTTGATACTGGCAAAATTACGTCCATGGATTACGCTCTTTTTACACAGGCTAACCTAACCGGTCCCGAGGTTTTGGCCATTCTTAAATACAACCTTGATCTGCGTTTGGAGGGCAACCGAGCACCGCTGACATTTGTGGGTCATAGCCACTTTTTCGATGTGACTGATGACATGAACGTGGATTCAACCGCTACTGAACGCCGCAAGGCACTGCTGGATTTTATAAATTATGCACTAACAAAGCCGCAAGTGCGTGTGGTGAGTCATAACGAGCTGATTGACTGGATGGAAAACCCAGTGGCTTTGAATGGCAATGGTTCCGTTGCCGGCACTAGTTTGTTCAGCTCTTCAGGAAGTTCAAGTTCATCCGGTTCTTCAGGTAGCACTAGTTCTAGTTCGAGTGTATTTAACAGCAGCGTTGAGTCTGGTAACACTTGCGACGATTATAACGAATACCCCGATTGGCCTAATCTAAATTGGGACAATAAACCCAGTCACGCCATCGGCGGAAACTTGATGCACAACGGCGGCGATCTTTTCGAGGCCAAGTATTGGACTATCCAAGAACCAACAAAAACCGCCGGTGATTGGATATGGAAGAAAACATGTGAGGACATCGGTGATGGTTCCTCTTCAAGTTCTTCTTCAGGTTCTACTGGTTCTTCATCAGGGGGAAATAATGACGCCGTTCAAAATGATTTCAACGGCGATGGTATTGCCGATATTTTTTGGCGCAACTCTACCAACTCGAGTGTCAAAATTGCTATAGGCAGTAGCAACAGCACTATAACTCGCGTTGAGCTATTAACTAGCAAGTCGAGTGAGTGGAACGCTCAGATGGGTGATTTCAATGGCGACGGCGCTGTTGATATTCTTTGGCGTAATTCAGTGACTGCCG
>CAJWZU010000093.1 GCA_913050115.1 uncultured Cellvibrionales bacterium | reverse complement strand
GCTGCTTGAAGAAGAGCTAGAAGAAGAACTACTAGAACTGCTGCTAGAAGAAGAGTCGTTACCGCTGGTCCACGCCGAAGGATCAATAGACTTAACAGCCTGCTGATTGCCCGCGGCATTGCTCATAGCAAGATTCAAATCGCCAGTAGCCGATTTATGCCAAAGTATATCGGCACGACCATCGCCGTTGTAGTCGGCCAACTGATGAGTCCATGCAGAGAATTTAGCGTCTAAGTTCTCAACACGAAGCTGAGCGCCTGGCATAGTCTCTACTTCGCCACTGATGGCAACTTTCACAGTTCCATCTGCCGCTCTGCGCCACAAGATATCGTGACTACCATCGCCATTAAAATCGGCTAGGTCAGCAGTCCAGGCGTTAAACTTAGCGAAGTGAGATGTAGACATTGACTGTTTGCCGTCAGCACCAGTGATGCCGACTTTTACAGTGCCATCGTCGCCTTTGCGCCAGAAGATATCGTCGCGTCCGTCGCCATTGAAATCAGCAACTTGAACGTCCCAAGCGGTAAAACGCTTGAATGGCACGGCATTTACCACATTGGCTTGCTGACCATTAGCATCGGTGAAAACAATCTTAGTTGAACCGTCAGTTCCGCGACGCCACAACATATCGTCGCCGCTGTCACCGTTAAAGTCACCTACAAAAACGTCCCACGCGGCGCCCTTGTTGAAGAAGGTCTCGATGCGGTCTTGACCGCCATCGGCTTTGCTGATGCCTACAACAACGGTACCGTCAGAAGGTTTGCGCCACAGAATATCGTCGCGACCGTCGGCATTAAAGTCACCGACTTGGGTCTCCCAAGCGCTGCCTTTGGCGGCCATGTTATGAACGGCGCCTTGATTGCCACTAGCATCGCTGATAGCCACTTTAACCGCGCCAGTGACGCTGTCACGCCAGAGGATATCAATGGCGCCATCGCCATTGAAATCACCCATTTGGGCATTCCAGTCATTTGATTTGTCGTTTAAGCGTTCGGCACGGGTAATGGCACCGTCACTAGCACCCATCGCTACTTTGACGCTAGCGTTGGCAGCGTTGCGCCACAATATATCGGCAATGCCATCGCCATTAAAGTCGCTCTCGACAGCAGCCATCGCATTAGCCGAAGCGATCATCGCCCCTAGCAGCAGCGCCGAGTTAGTTGTTTTTTTCATAAAAACCTCTGTTATTATTTTTAGAATTGAACACATTAAGTGGTTGAGATCGATTGCTAAAGTCATCCAACGATAAAAACGTTCACTCTATCGATATGTTTGTTTAATTCATTCTGAAAGGTATACAGCTACCTAACGAGTATCTAACTGGTTGAACAGAATATAATATTGCCAGCCCTCATAATAACTGAGGCTAACCATAAATGCTGATGAATCACCCAGTTTTTAAAAAATCACCCAGCATTTGGATACAGCGGTAACACCTGCAACTTAAGTACACAGTTTCTACTGGGTTTACGAAACAGAATAGGATGGCTGAAACAGGTATAGAAAGACGGGCAATGAACAATAAAGACTGGGACAGAACCCATTTTGTCATTTTAACTGGCTCAAAGACCGATAAATAGTCATAACAAGCGACATTTAGCCCAGTATCTATGGTGGTATGACATAAGAAATAACATGCATGCTGATTACCCTGTGTGGATATTTACGGCACGATTGAACAAACTCATAACCCACTATCAAACACACTAGACATTCATCGCCGCCAGGCACGAGGCTTTGACAAAAATGAAAACGAGATCTCATTCGACACTTTTGTAAAAGAGGCACCGCGGCCCAATAAAAAATGTCAGCCTGGTCTAATTGATTCTTTCGCCTCGACAACATTCAACCTTGTCGGTTTCTGCGATGGAGGGAGCGACAGAAAAAAGATGCGCTCAATTACCCCTGTAAATTGACCTGTAATGAGGTAGATAGCTGCTCTAGGGAGCTATACGAGCCCATAGCAAAAGCCACTCCAACTCTTTAGTGGGTGGCAGCAGACTTAAAAGACTAAGTTTTAAATGTTGTTCACTTTTTGAAATACTCTCGACCAAAGTATTTCAAAAAGTGAACTCGGCAGTATTAGGCCGAGCTCACAATCAACTCACTCAGAGTGTTAACGAGTCACTCCGTGAGTTTGTTAATGTTTTATAACGCAAGCCAATAAGCGTCCTAGCGCCAGTCAACGTTATGACAAGCTTTAGTCCACTTATTAACTTAGTCATTTTACATTAACGCATAGAGCTATTTAGCTGTTCGCACTCAGCGACGCTAACATTCACTCCACACACCGCAATTTGATCCTGCGGCTTGCCATCGGCTACGTCAGTAACTAGGCCATTACCCAATACGTGCTGTACCGCATTAAGGTTATAACCGTTGTCCTGCTCAGCCATCCAAAAGAAAACACCGGCGTAGCCATTGTCTTTGGCGTACTGGGTTTTCAATGCGGCGGTACGCGGCGTCTCGATCGAGATAAATGAACCGATAGAGTCATTTACCAGATAATCCGCATTGGACACCTTATCGGTATAAAGGCTGTAACCGCTGCGACCGTCGATATTTTTGTCGAGGAAGTTCTGGAACAAATCATAACCCTCAACCACACCAGCTTCCCAAGTGCCCACACCAGCAATGTTCAGTGTTAATACACCGTTGTCATCACTATAGGTGGTATCACCAATCATGCCGTTGGTGTATTCGCTAATATCGCCAGTGTTCATGGCACGCGAACGGTGGTAGTTAGCCACACCTAGCATCAGCTTATTAGCCGGAACACCCTGAGCTACAAGGTAATCCATAGTCCACTGAACCGAAGTACCAGCAGCTGTGCCGGTAGCATTAGGGTTGGTATACAACGGAGTATGGTGAGTCAGGTTGCGCTCCCAAGCACCGGTAATGTCGTAAGTCATGGCGTACAGGCGATCCAAGTAAGGATGCACATTAGACCAAGTAATCTTGTCCAAACGACCTTTACCCGCTGGAATCGCAGTAGATAAGCGATACTGCTTACCCGTTTTAGCACCGAGCCAATCCATACCAGCACGTAATTCCTGAATCAACGAGGCGTAGTTGGCGTTGTCAGCATCACTGGCAACACCGGCTATAGCGCCGTCTGAACCTGGGTATTCCCAGTCCAAGTCGATACCGTCAAATTCGAAGCGCTGTAAGAAGTGCACCACCGAGTCGACAAATAACTTGCGCTTAGCTGGGTCTTTAGCCATGAAGTAGAAACCTTCTGACAAAGTCCAACCGCCCACCGAGAGATCCAACTTCAAGTGTGGATTAGCTTCGCGCAACTCATAAAGCTTGCCAAAAACACCACCAACTGCAGCGGGTTCCAATTCGTACATATCCTCGAGACCACTCAAACCCGTGGCAGCACCGCCGAGATTAGTCGCAAACGCTGCCCAGGTATCAGGGATAACCATGCCACCGTCTGGCATATTGCTGTTAGCACAGGCTCTTCTCATGGCACCAGGAGCTGGCGATGGGAAGCCATCAGGACGGTCTTGGGCGGCCTGATAACAAACACCGGCAAATCCATAGACAATCCGGTCAAGGTTTTGCACTGGCAGGTTCTCAAATTTGTAACCGCGACCATAGATGGCCCAATCACCAATATAAGTCACCACTTCGGTACCGGAATTGCCAGAAGAATTGTCGCCAACTACACCGTTATCATAAACATTATGCTGCAGTGCTAATAAACCTGGCTTGAGCTTGGAGCCATCGGCACCATTGTCAACATCCAGACCGCCGTGATCACCGCCGTTGTCAGTCGCAGGTGCGATAGCGCCACGAGTTCCTGCAATCGACGAGCTGCCCGAAATTTGAGCCGCGCTGATGCTAGCAGATGGGTTGACAATGCCGGCATTCATATTGCCGTCAACCGGCTGAGCCGTTCCATAATCAATGGTGTTAGGAATTGGCACTGGGCACATTGATGGGTCAGACTTACCAACCGCCAGCCACTTACCCTTATAGGTTGGGTCTTCAGGTGGAATACCGTGTACCTGTCCGATCGCTTCGTAAACCACATCGTTATAACTGACTAGGCTGTCTTGAGCGTAGACCTTGGCCCTTTTCCAAGCGCCGCCACACATAGGCACATCGGGTACTACAATACCGCCGCCCCCGCCGCCGCCGCTACTGCCACTATTGGCCTCACTACAAGCCGCTGCAGTAGTTGTTGACCAAGCACCGGCCCAAGCAGATCCGACACCAGGTTCATAGGCCGCTGCAGACATTGAGCACCAGCCAGCCACTTTACACTCATAGAAACCGCCAGCGTTAGCCACCGAATCACCCGTAGCATAAGCACTGCCCGAGCTAAAACTTGGGCAGTCGACAACACCGCCGCCGGATGAAGAACTGGAGGAGCTACCTGAAGAAGAGCTAGAATCAATGATATCTTCACACGCTTTTATATGTGTCCAGTCTCCGGATGTCATGGTAGGTTCTTGTGCTGTCCACCATTTGGCAGTGTAAGCGTTGCCGCCGCTCTGGATCGCGGCGCCGCCATTGTGCGTATCACCACTTTTCCAGATGTCGTATGCGTCACAGGTGTTACCTATGACAACGCTGCCAGAGCTACTGCTTGATGAACTGCTAGAGCTAGAGGACGAACTGCTAGAGCTAGAAGATGAACTGCTAGAAGAAGAACTGCTAGAAGATGAACCACCACCTGGATTCCAGCTTGAAGGATCAATCTCCATCTCACTCTTCTGAAAGCCCATTGGGCTACTAGTAGCAAGTTTGACTTCGCCACTCGTCGCTTTGTGCCAAAGAATGTCGGTGTGGCTGTCGCCATTAAAGTCGAGTAGTTG
>CAJWZU010000092.1 GCA_913050115.1 uncultured Cellvibrionales bacterium | reverse complement strand
TGGTGGACGCAGGCGACTCCGCCGACCAGCCCATGGCAAGACCTTGGTGCCTGTGACGTTTCTTCGTCCTCTAGTTCTAGCAGTTCATCTTCAAGTTCCAGCTCTTCTTCAAGCTCCAGTTCTTCTAGCTCTTCAAGCAGCAGCTCTAGTAGCTCTTCTTCCAGTTCTGGCAGCTCTTCTTCCAGTTCTAGTAGCTCTTCTTCAGGTGTTGTAACCGACGCCGTTAAGAGTGACTTCAACGGCGATGGTATTGCCGATATCTTCTGGCGCAACTCTACCGATACCAGTGTCAAAATTGCTATCAATAATAGTGAAGGTGTTATTTCTCGCATCGAGAGCCTAAATAGCAAATCGAGTGATTGGAACGCCCAGTTGGGTGATTTTAATGGCGATGGCTCTATCGATATTCTCTGGCGCAACCTGAGTACTGGCGCGGTTAATGTCGCGATTAGCAATGCCAACGGTAATCAAACTGCCGTCAATAACCTGCCCGCTAAAGGCAGTGTTTGGATGACCCAAGTGGGCGACTTTAACGGCGATGGTCGCGACGATATTTTGTGGCGTAAGCCCGCCGCGGGTTATGTTCGTGTCGGCATCAGCAATGCCGATGGTGATCAGGATCGTATCGAGTATTACTACGACAAGGGTGAAGCTTGGGAAATCTCGGTCGGTGACTTTAACGGTGATGGCGGAGACGATATGCTCTGGCGTCGCGGCTCCGACGGTGCTTCAAAAATTATTTTAACCGATGCCAATGGCGCGCAAGGGAATGTGGTTAATGTTTTAGCATTCCCACGTTATACCGCTTGGCAGGTACAAATTGGTGACCTTAATAACGATGGGCGCGACGATATCCTCTGGCGCAAGTCGTCCGACGGCACGGTTAAAGTCGGCATCAGTGGTGCCGATGGCAAGCAGCAAACCTCGGTAACTCACTTTGCCAAGTTCATGGCGTGGACCGCAGACTTAGGCGACTTTAATGGCGACGGCGGCACTGACATTCTGTGGCGTAAGCCTGCAGATGGCACTGTAAAAATTGCCATCACTAACGCGTTAGGCGAACAGGCGAGCGTGGTGGGCTTGCCCGAAAGATTCTCTGCATGGACTCATCAATTGGCCGACTATAACGGCGATGGTCACACCGACATCCTCTGGCAAAAAGTAACGAGTGGCGAAGTTAAACTGGCCACCAGCAGTCCTATGGGCTATCAGAAAAGTGAGAAGATAATTGATCCTTCGAGCTGGACTGACGGTGGTGGTTCATCTTCTAGCTCTAGCAGCTCTTCTTCAAGCAGCAGCTCTAGCAGCTCTTCTTCAAGCAGTTCGTCCGGTTCAGCTTTGCCTATCGGTTGGGTGAGTACTGATATTGGCCGTGTAGGTGTTGAAGGTTCTGTGTCAGCGAATAACGATAGCAGCTTCAACATTACAGCCTCCGGTCATGACATTGGCCATAGCGCAGATGCTTTCCACTTTTTGTACACACCACTGCAAGGCGATGGTGACATCACGGCATACGTTGATATTGACGTCGCCAATGCGCCCAGTGATTGGACAAAACTAGGCGTAATGATTCGAGGTGATCTCCAAGCCGATGCTGAAAACTATGCATTCGTATTGCGCCCGAAACTTGGCTCGCAATCGCAATACCGTAAATCAAAAGGTGGCGAAACCGATTATTCCTGGGAAGACTCTCCTGTTCGCAACGACCATTATTTCGGTACCAAGCACCATATTAATTATGTTGATAAGTACCCCAGAGCATATCGTGCACGCTATTTACAACCAGGCAAGTGGCTAAAGGCGGTAAGACAAGCAGATACCCTTTTGACTTATTCATCTGACGATGGAAAATGTTGGAACCTCCGATCTCGTAACGACAATGCAAGTTTTGGTACCCAGTCTTATGCAGGATTTGTTCTCAGTTCACATGTTGCAAACCAGCTTGCAACTGCGAATGTTAGCGGCATTAGCGTGAATGAAACGCTGCCAAATGATGTGAACTGGGATTGCGAACGCTCCCAGGTAGATGGTCAAATCGCACCGCCGAATGACTGGATTATTGCGCCAGGTGTATTTGGCGGTGATACATGGTCTATTTCTTACACAAACCCCAACCCGATTCAGCGACCTTCAGGTTGTCAGTCCCGACAAAGTTCAAAGCGTAGACGTTACAACGATGATTCGACACTTTGCCCCGCCGAAACGACTTTAGCACCCTGGGCCCTGGCTAATTATACTTTTGATACCGGTAGTTGGCAGCACCTACAACGTGGCGGCTTTGGTCAAAGAGACGAAGGTAAAGCCGAACATACAGGAACGCCTTTTGCGCAAAAAGAATTTTGGTTGCGCAATGACGTTAACTTGACTGCTTCTGATTTCGATAAGCTTGTTATTTGGGGGCGTTGGGACAATGGCGTCAGTATTTTTATTAACGGCGTACTTGCAACTAACGCTCACGATAGCTGGATGAGATCGGCTTATCACTATTTAGGTCTTCGAGACGAAGCGCGCGCAGCTTTGGTTGAGGGGACTAATGTGATAACGGCGCACGTCAATTGTGCAAATTGTTCAGATGCCTTTGCTGACTTTGGTTTGGCACGCCATGAGAAGCTTGGGAGCTACCCCGTTAATAATGCATTCGCCGATGATTCTGATTATGACCCTAGTTCTAAAACGGCAAGAGTCGCAAAGGTCTTTGCTGACAGTGTAAAAGAAAGGGGTTTACTGGGCGGAACTTTCGCGTATCGACTAGACGGTGTTCTTGTCGAATCCCTATCTCTGGGTTGGAGAGACGCTACTCTGCAAAATGATATGCCGGTGAAACCGATTATGCGGTTAGCCAGTGTCAATAAAGCGCCTATTCGAGTTGCCATTCGTAAATTAATAAGCGACGGCTTAATCAACAAAGACCAATTGGTTTTTGGGCCCAGTGGAATATTAAGTGATATTCAACCCAGCGGCGGATCTTTTGGTGACAATGTTCAAGACATCACTGTTGCTCATCTTCACGATCATAACAGCGCCTTGAACGATGGCGGGTATGGTGATGACCAGGGCCACCATGATGAGGCGGCTTTTAAAAATGGAATACCGGCATCCGAGTTAACCATGGAGCATATGATAGGGCTTTGGATAAGTTTGCCGACCGAGTACAACGGGGTGCGAATTGCTCCTGGTGCAAGAAACCCAGGTACACTGTATTCAAGCCGTGCCTACGCTGTATTGGGTTTGATTATTGAACGGGTTTCTGGGAAAACAATTAGTGAATTCTATGCCGTGGACTTAAATGCACCAGATCTTCAAGAGTCCTTTGAAAGACTTGAAGACCGAAATCTTGACCCCAATAATCCGAGCCACCGGGAAACGGGCTATCAACACATTGCTAAGGAAACCCGTTCACGCTGGATTGAGCTTGAATTTGCTTTAAGTGCTTCCGCCGAAGGATTAACGCAATTCTTTTTTGACCATTTGAATGGAGCTAATGGCGCTGACGTTGCCTTGAATGATCCAAGTATACATCTCGGTCCCAACGGTGGTGGGGCCATGGATGGATCACACGCTGGTTCCGTGATTGAAACGATTAATGGTGTTGTAGAATCCTATGCCTTTATTTGGAATAGTGATTTGGCGCCCAGTCAACGATTTGAACTCAATCGAACGATTGCCCAGTATGGCGACTTGCACCCAGGCTCTTGTGATCCCATAAATGCACAGCCTCAAGGTCAAAACTTCCGTATTGATAGTGTAGGGAATTCTAAGTGGTACCTGCATACCGGTGGTTATTCAGGCCCGGACACCCTGCAATTCACTCACGTAGGCAACAACGATGAAGTGGTGTATTACCCGGGTGTAAATTGGAAGTTTCAGGCTCAAACAGGCACCAGTGGCAGCTACACAGGTACTTACTATGTTATTCGCAATGAAAAAACACAAAATGTATTAGAAGTTAATAATTCGGCAGTGGAAGCCGCTTCGACTACGGCTAACACATCAAGTGCACACTGGATTTTGCATGACGAAACAAGCCACTTCCGTTTGCAAAATATAGCCACATCGGATTTTCTCTACTTTGATTCATCAAATACACCTGGCGTAGCAAACGATAATGGTTCGAATGATTTCAAGTGGTATATCTGTAACTGATTTGAATAAAGAGAGGGAGGAACTTCAGTAAAATTGAATGAGGTCCGTCGCTAATTGAAATGTAAAAAAACCGCGCCTTAACCAGCGCGGTTTTTTTATGTCAGCTGTTTCTGTAAAAATTCGATAGGTGCTTTTACTGGTTATTTAGTTTTCCTTAATAGTGGGATTGTCCCCTTGTTATTGGATGCATCAAAGGGGGACGATATATTTGATCCTCTTTTTGAGGCCTACCGGCCTAATTATCTGTGGGTTCCCGAATCGAGCTCAACGCTTGTTGCCCGAGGGAAAGTTGTTTTTGCGTTCCGTGGCTATGTTTTTGTGGAACTTAATCAAGACAGTATTCCCATGTATAAAGATCTTTCGCTGTTGTTGACGACGTCCGGCGCAGTGAACTCTCTCGGGTTGTAAGCGGCCCAGGCAAAGCTCCATGGGACTTGCTCGTCGCTCACGGCAATCCGCTTCCCCAGGTACAAGGGGTTCCCACCGCGTTCCCGCCGCGCGTTATGGTGCAGCGGCACGTCGGTCGGCAAAAGCGGGCCGAGCGCTTTCATGCGGAGCATACGCTGCTCGCCCTCCGTTTCGTCCTTCTCGCGCATCTGGAAGCTCGAGACGATCGCCTTGAGCACGGCCATGTCGAAGGGCATGCGGTGCACGTCGGTGATGGTGAATACGTGCAACAGCTGCAGCTTGTTTCCAATGTTGCGCAGCATCGGCACGATCTCGTCGAGTTGCATCGTTGGCATCAGCACCTAATAGGAGGG
>CAJWZU010000091.1 GCA_913050115.1 uncultured Cellvibrionales bacterium | reverse complement strand
CCATAGATAGCGCTTCGGCATCAACTGAGGGGGCATCAATGAGTTTGTCTTTAGTCGGTTTATTTTTGATGATATCGGTCACGTTTCAATCCAACCTATTAATGTTATTTGGCATTGTCTAATTTAGCAGCCGTATCTTTTAAATTGATCACTCGAACAAGACACCAGCGCTTTAACGCCAGATACATACTCTTATCACTGGCATTTTCGGCCTCAATAATCGTTTCAAAACCACACTCGGCGGCCATAGCGGCAACGCGCGCACCCGGCACCAACAGCGGCAGCTGCGCCCAATACTTTACCTGGGCGCGCGTTAACAGCTCGAGTAAGTTTTGCAGGCTCTCACCACTGTGAACACTGAGAATATCGCCATCACCGAGCTTTAACGCGGCTAATTTAGCCGTCGACTGCTCTGGCAGCAGGCGATGATAGAGTTCGGCATAGCTGACTTTACAACCGCGTGATTCCAGTTCATCGCCCAAAAATGGCCGGCCGCCACAGCCGCGAAAAATAATCACTTTATCGCTTGGCCGCAGCTGAGTATCAAGCAGCTTGAGCAACGCTTCACTATTCATGGCGCTATTGGCAGTGCTATTGATGCCGTTATGGGCGGCCTGAACATCGATGGCATCGGCCTCTAATAATCGAGCCGTGCTGGCGCCCACGGCAAAGTAGTCGACGCCTTCAGGCAGCTGCGGCCAATAGCTATTGAGCCATTCGAGACCATAGCGCACTGCATTTTGGCTGACAAATATCGCTTTTTGAAACTGATCAAAATCGACAATAAGATTCTTTAGCCGCTGCTTCTCAGCGTCCAGCGATATGGGTTCAATAACCATAGCAGGTACACACTCGGCTGCCATACCATGGCGCTCCAGCGCCTCTTGCCAGGGCTTAGCTTGGGCCTGCGGGCGGGTAATAATCACTCGCAGGCCGGCAAACATAGCTAAACCGCTGACCGTCATTTAGGCGTCTTCGCCTGATTTATTGACCGAACTTTGATCGGCATTGTATACACGCGCTAGTATTTCACCGGCTCCGGCCGCCAGTAATTGCTCGGCCAGTGTCGTGCCCATAGTTTCACTATCAATAATTGGCGCGACAATCTCATCGCGTAAGATCAAGCTGCCATCTGGGTCGCCAACTAATCCACGCAGCCATAATTGCTGGTTTTTATGAATCGCAAAGCAGCCAATAGGCACCTGACAGCCGCCTTCTAAGCGACGATTCATAGCGCGCTCAGCCAATACACAGTCGGCAGTGGCGTGGCAGTGCAACGGATCGAGTAGGTCTTCAATGGCTTCTTCACCGATTCGGCATTCGATACCCACCGCACCTTGGCCACCCGCTGGCAGCATAAATTCGGGGGCGATATAACTACTAATACGCGTTTCTAATTTAAGCCTCAATAAACCGGCAGCGGCGAGGATAATGGCGTCGTAATTGCCAGCATCCAGTTTGGCCAAGCGCGTTTGTACATTGCCACGGAGGAACTTAACGGTTAAGTCAGGGCGTTTTTCCAACAGTTGGCACTGACGGCGCAGGCTCGAGGTACCCACTACAGAACCTGCGGGCAGCTCACCGATGTCTTTGTAGTTATTGGCCACAAATGCATCGCGCGGATCTTCGCGCTCGCAGATTGCTGCCAGGCCCAAGCCTTCGGGAAACTCCATCGGCACATCTTTCATTGAGTGCACGGCAATATCGGCCTCGCGATTCAGCAGCGCGGTTTCCAGCTCTTTCACAAACAGGCCCTTACCGCCGACTTTTGCCAGCGGCACATCGAGTATTTTATCGCCGCGACTCACCATAGGCACCAAGACAACCTCAAGACCTGGATGGAATTGCTCAAGACGCGCTTTAACATATTCGGCCTGCCACAGTGCCAGCGCACTCTTGCGAGTGGCAATGCGCAGGGTCTGCACGGAGGTAGTTTTTTTAGAGTCAGACATTTAAGACCGTATTCCTACTAATTATTTGCTGCAATGATAACAAAAATGCTCTGTTTAATTACACCGCATAAAATAGTTATTTTTACAGGTGACCCAATAGCTCTCGAAGTTTACTGGCGTGCCGCCGACTCACCAACGGCCGCAACGCCACACCCTCAAGTACTACCTCAAAATAGCCGTCAGTACGCCGCTGCAAGCCCTCGATGTGGCGCAGAGAGACCAGCGCATTGCGGTGTATGCGCACCATACGCGCGACAAATTCACTTTCCAGCTCTTTTAATGTGTCATCAATGAGCGTCTCGCCACCGACATGATAAGCGGTGACATACTTTTGATCGGCAATAAAACAGCGCACATCTTCGAGCGCGATAATTTCCAGCCCGCGCAGTGTTTTAGCACTTATTTGGCTGCGCTGCTCGGCTGCGGGTTCGCACTCAGACATTGCCAAACGCTGCACTTTGTTAAGCCGTCGGCTTTTCTCCAGAGCCTGCTGTAGCTGCTCAAGCTTGACCGGCTTGACTAGATAACCAACCGCCTCAGTAGAAAATGCATCGAGCGCATATTCATCATAGGCGGTGCAAAAAATAACCGCTGGCGGATCATCCAACTCGGCAATGCGGCGCGCACAGGCAAGCCCATCATCACCAGGCATACGCACGTCCAGCAACACCACCTCGGGATCTTTTACACGAATTGCGGCGAGCGCATCTTTACTATTGCCCACGGTTGAGACGACCTCATAGCCATCAATTTTTGCGATCATACGGCTCATGCGGTCGCGCGCCAGCGACTCATCATCGACAATTAGTACATCCATACTCTATATTTTCCCTGACATTTTTGGCAGCGGTATGCTTATTCGCGCCACATATTCATCGCCATAAATACCCATCTGAAGTATTCCCTTAGCGCCGTAATAAGCGGCCAGGCGATGACGAATATTGTCCAGTGCTATGCCGTTGCCAGCCTCTGTCGAACAGGCCCGCAATAGCGGGTTGCGGATTACCACTAAGACAGCATCGTCACTGAGCGCCACGGCCAAGTGCACACATCCGCCGTCAATATTAGGCTGCACACCGTGATAGACCGCGTTTTCCAGCAACGGCTGCAACAACATGCTGGGTATAGTCACTACTGCGGGTAAGTCTGGCACGCGCCAATCTACCTGCAGACGCTCCCCCATACGCAACTGCTCTATTTTTAAATAACGATGAGCTAGTTCCAGCTCGCGCTCTAACGGAATCAAATTGGGTTCGGCCAGACTGGCACGAAAAAGCTCGGATAAATCCTCTACCACTCGCTCGGCAGTCTCTGGATCTACCTCAATGAGGCTGGCAATGGCATTCATACTGTTGAATAAGAAGTGCGGCCGAATACGCGACTGCAGCGCCTGTATACGCGCCTGTAACTCAGCCTGACGCTGATTTTGCAGCTGCCACTGTAAGTAAAAATAACGCAGCGCAATACCGGCAAAAATGGCGGTAACCAACAGTGATTCCAATACTCGCCACCAATCAAGCTGCATAACGGAGTAACCAAACAACAACTTTTGACTGGCAACAACTACGATTAGCGTGATCAGTAAGACAGCCACATAACTGGCACCGACATTTATTACTGGGCTCTGGTGGAGCAAGTGTTTACGCAGCGCACACAGCGTGGCTGCAGAGCTCAAACTGACGCACTGCACCATAAAAGAAACCAGCGCTAGGCGCTCCCAGTTAAACTGGCGTAAACCGCTCTCGGCCACCGCCAGCGCCAGCGCCAGCAACTCACACACTATCATCAGCACCACAACCGCCTGCAATCGACAGAGGTTGGGCAGCAGTTGCTGTGATTCATTAGAATACTGATATTGTTGCTTAATCGCCCGATTCCTTTTGCGTTATAATGCTGCTTTTATAACAGCAATCCTCGGCTAACTCGGGGGCAGCGTCAAATTTTGACTGATATTTAATTTAATTGCGGATATTTACATGAGCACTTCAGATAAAACTAATCAGCAGTGGGGCGGCCGCTTCTCTGAGCCTACCGACGCTTTTGTTGCTCGCTTTACCGCTTCGGTCGACTTCGACCAGCGCATGTACAAACAAGACATTCAGGGTTCTGTTGCCCACGCCACTATGCTCGCCAAGGTCGGCGTGTTAACTGAGGCTGAGCGCGAGCAGATCATTCAGGGCCTGAGCGAAGTACAGGCTGATATCGAAGCCGGTACCTTTGAGTGGTCTGTGGCCCTTGAAGATGTACACATGAATATCGAAGCGGCGCTGACCGCCAAGATCGGCATTACCGGCAAGAAACTTCACACCGGCCGGTCTCGCAACGATCAGGTGGCGGTCGATATTCGCCTTTACCTGCGCGATGCCATCGATGTGATCACCCTTGAGCTAACACGCTTGCAGGAAGGCCTGTTGCAAATCGCCGAGCGCGAAGCCGATACGATTATGCCCGGTTTTACCCACCTGCAAACCGCGCAGCCAGTGACCTTTGGTCACCACTTGCTGGCTTGGTTTGAAATGCTGCAGCGCGACTATGGCAGACTCATGGATTGCCGCGCGCGCATGAACCAGTCGCCGCTGGGCGCCGCCGCTCTGGCTGGTACGCCCTACCCGATTGACCGTCAAATGACAGCTGAACTGCTGGGCTTTGATAAGCCGACTGAAAACTCCCTCGACTCGGTTTCAGATCGCGACTTTGGCATTGAGTTCTGCGCTTTTGCCAGCATTTTGATGACTCATTTATCACGCGCTAGCGAAGAGCTGGTGCTATGGACCAGCGCCCAATTCAATTTTATCGAGCTGCCCGATCGCTTCTGCACCGGATCATCTATTATGCCGCAGAAGAAAAACCCCGATGTACCTGAGCTGGTCCGCGGCAAGACCGGTCGCACCAACGGCAACCTTATCAGTCTGCTAACCCTGATGAAATCACAGCCACTGGCCTACAACAAAGACAATCAAGAGGACAAAGAGCCGCTGTTTGATT
>CAJWZU010000090.1 GCA_913050115.1 uncultured Cellvibrionales bacterium | reverse complement strand
TGTGTACTACAACTTTTCATTAAATATCTGGGGCAGGGCGCCGTGTTGAGCATTTCAAGGTTGAGTAAAAAATTAAGTAAATATATTTTTGGCGTATCGGTGCTAGCGTGCTCTGTAATTGTGCAGGCTGAAAACTTGTTGGACATCTACCAGTTAGCACAGCAGCGCGACCCCACTTATCTAGCGGGCATACACCAGCATTCGGCTTCGATGGAAACTCGCTATCAAGCACGAGCGGCGCTGCTGCCAACCTTAGCAGTAGCGTTGGGTCGCACCGATACCACGCAGGATATCGTTAGTTCTGATAACGAGGTTTTTGGTCAGGGCTCGGCCAGTTATCCTACCGATGAGTATTCGGTATCGATCAGTCAGTCTATTTATGACTACAGCAATTGGGCCGCTTACAGTGCCGCCAAGGCACGAGTGGCTCAGGCTGATGCCGTTTTGATTGGTGTGGAGCAGGATTTATTGCTGCGCGTATCAGTGGCTTATTTTATTGCTTTGGCATTGAATGAAGAATTTTCTTCGGCTCAAGCTGAACGTCGCTCGCTGGAAGAGCATTATGAGTTGCTGCGGCTGAAGCGTCGTGATGGTCTGGCGCGTCAGACTGACATGCTTGATGCTCAGGCGCGTTTTATGCAGTCCCAGTCACGTGAGGTTGAGGTACGTGCAAGCTTGAAGGATTCTCTAGAGGTGTTGCGTGAATTGACCGGCGTGTTGCCGCGGTCTTTAGCGACGCTGGATGAGAATACCGCTCAGGTAATGCCAGACCCAGTTGATCCCGAAGCATGGTGGCAGTTGGCGCTGGGGCAAAATCCTGAACTTGCGGCGCGCCGTAAAGAGGTCGATGCTGCCCGTGATGAGATTAAGCGTTTGAAGGGTGGGCATTATCCTACAGTAGATTTAGACGTCAGTTTTAATAACCGCAACACTCAGGGCTCTCTGTTTGGTGGTGGTAGTGAAGTGCAGACCCAAGAGATTAATCTGGGCATCAATATTCCGCTTTATGCTGGCGGGATAGTGTCTTCGAGGGTGCGAGAGGCGGTAGAGCTTTTGTCTAAAGTTGAGCAAGATCTAGAGCTAGAGCTTCGCTCGGTACAGCGTAATACCTATGCGTCTTTTGACGGGGTATTGACTGATATCGCTAAGTCTGAGGCTCTAGGCAAATCGGTTGAGGCCTATCAGTTGGGTGTCGATGCTAAGCGGCTGGCTTACAGCTCCGGCGTGGTTAATAGTTTGGCTGTGCTCGATGGCGAGCGGGATCTGTACTTTGCACGCAGTCAGTATGTTGGGGCGCGTTACGGTTATTTGGTTAATGTTATTCGCCTTAAACGTGCGGCGGGTGTGCTTACAGAGAAAGACTTGCAACAAATTAATGCCATGCTTACCGGTGGTGATGCCAAACTGATTTTGGCGCCCAGTTATGGATCTTATAGCGGCTCTCAGTACCAAAGCTCTGCTCGTTAAGCGTGCATGCTCTCTCACAGCAACTGCGGGGCTTTGTCTGCGGGCTTGGGGTTCCTTATAAGTGTGAGTCTTCGGTTAAGATTTATGCCGGGCATTTTTCTGAAGAACGTTTTCTGCTTAGTGTGTCGCGCAGTTGTTTAACGCCAGGCTGCCGCAAAAAAATTCTCGCATGGCTGCTTGATCGTCATTTTCCTGAAACAGGACGCGTTTGGTTTGAGCGCTCCTGGGGGCAGGCACAGTTCCTTCATTTTGGTTACGAACAGCTCGGCCGTACAGTGATGCTCAAGGTGTATTTTGAATACGCTAAATCTTTTTACCACTACCTCCAAGATCCGACTAAGGGCAGTACTCTGGTTTTTGATGCGCTCAAATGGTCTCAACGTGGCGAGTCCGTATTGACTCAATACCGGCATAAGACGTTTTCTACAGAATCCTGCCTCTGGCAACAATTAGGTACGGCAGAAGAAGCTTTAAAACCTCTATTGCAGCGAGTATTTACTGCTGTTCCTCTTGAAGATAGTTACGTCTTAGAAGTTACTGAGCCTGATAATCCTCGCGCCTCTCTGGACATAAATTGTTATGACGCTCGTCTAACGGTGTCGCAGTTATCAACCGAGTTGCTAGCGGCCTGTTTGTTTAAGGGCGCTACTCAGTCCCGTATAGAATTGCTGTTAAGTAAGCAGTCAAATCGGTTTTTAGGCCACGTATCCACTGGTATGTCGCGGTCGGGGCAGGATTTCATGACGCTATATTTTAGTGTCTAAGAGCCTTATTGAAACCCACATTTAATCTCCAGGCATCATTGCCAGAAGGACTGTCTTCAATGCGGTTGGCATTTTTTATTTGAGCTGCTAAGGTTTGAATTAGTTACATACAAACTGTGTTTTGGACAATGTAAAAGCAACCTATGTGCCAGCACTCCTTGTGTGTCCTTTGTTTTAATCAATGTATTTAGTTAACAAAAGGATTTTTCGTGTCAAAACAACTTCTTATATACAATAATGCCCAAGCTGTTTCTAGCCAGCGTCATTTGAATTGGTCTATAAAATCCAAAAACGATTACAGTTTTGCTAGCGAGGCCAACTCGCTGCCATTAACAGCTGTGGAGTTTACGGCGGCCTCCGAAGACTTCCCTATTGTTTTCGCAGGTAAAGACAATCAGATTATGCCTGTCGTTGTGATGGGGATGCGCGATAACCAGAACCTTTTCGTTACTGAAGATGGCAAGTTTGACGGCAGCTACATACCGGCTTTTCTGCGACGTTACCCGTTTGTGTTTTCAAGTTCTGATGATGGCGCTAACTTTACTCTTTGCATAGATCAGGAATTTGAAGGCTGTAATCAAGACGGTAAAGGCGAGCGGTTGTTCGATGCCGATGGCGAACAGACTGTGTATCTAAAACAAGTGCTAGAATTTTTAAAAGAGTATCAAGCCCACTTTGTTCGCACCCAGGGTTTCTGTTCTACGCTGAACTCGCTGGGTTTACTTGAACCTGTTGGTGCTGAAATCACTCCTTCCGGCAGCGAAGAGAAGATCAAATTGGGCGGCTTTATGGCGGTTAACCGTGAGAAGCTTAAGGCGATCTCAAGTGAAGATTTAGCTCAGTTGTTTAATAACGATGGTCTTGAGCTTATTTATACCCACTTGGCATCTATGCGTAATTTCAGCAAGTTGGTAAATAAGATGCCAGCTGTTGAAGTGAAGCAAGAGGATGCGGCGTAAGTCGCTTGTTATGACATATAAATGTTGCACACTTATGTGTGCAGGTTTACCGCCGAAAGTAATCGTTAATATGTAAATAAAAAAAGTCTCGCAGTTTATTCTGTGGGACTTTTTTTGTTTTAGGGTATGACGACAGCAAGAACTTTTTGAGTAAATTAAATTTATATTGATGTTGTATAAAATTGATATAAATAAATTTTCTTAAGGTAATGGCATAGGGCAAAATAATGTCTAATTCAGTTAAGAAACCCGCAATAATCTCTTCGAGATTCTCTAAATGGCGTAATTTAAAACAGCGGGTTAATTCAATAGCTCGTCGCTTCAAGTTCTTTATACCCGAATTAAAGCCATTGCCAGCTGCTATTAAAAAAACCTATCCTAAACATAAGAATAAATTTATTTTTGAAAGTTTAGAACAGCGGTTGCTGCTCTCTGCCGACCCTTTAACTGCGCTGTTAGAAAGCGCAACCAATATGGAGTTAACGGTAGAGAACGACTCTGTTTTATTAAGAAATTTAGATGACCAAAGTGTTATTGCACAGCAGTTATTAGCCGATACAGATGCAGTATTTATTACTGGTTCGTTGGAAAATGATTCACTTACGATTAATGATTCACTCTTTTCTAACAGTAATAGCCTGACGGTAACCTTTGAGGGTGGTGACGGTGTCGATAGCATTTCTGGTAGTGAGTTAACGGGCAGCATTAACTGGGGTTTTGTTGGTTACGATACGGGTGAAGAAAGTCAGGCTGGGGATATCTTTTTCTCGGATATTGAATCTCTCATTGCGGGTTCAGGCACCAATACGCTCTTCGGTGATGATGTTGATCGCAATTGGGTCTTGTCTGAAGTTGACTCTTTTTTGCAGGTGGATACCACTTTTTCTGACGGGTCTGCGGGGTCTTCTACGTTCACTGATTTTGATGCGATTATTGCCGGTTTAGAAACAGACTATATTGTTGATAATTCGGATGCTACCCATTGGAATATTAGTGATTTTGGTGCGGGCTCTATTGATGGTTTGAATTTCGATAACTTCGATTTTTTAACCGGTGGCTCTGGGGTTGATACGCTATTAAATTTTTCAACATATGCGCACGGCGTTAATGTTGTTTTAACGGCTGATGCGGATAATGATAATTACGGTTATGCCACGGGTTTTGATGGTGTTTTAGGTTTTGAACACGTTACCGGTTCTGCTTACGGCGATTGGATTTTCGGTGATACTACTAACAACCGAATTAGTGGACTTGGCGGTAACGATACCATTAAAGGCGGCGCGGGTAATGATACTCTTGCTGGTGGAGATGATACGGATACTTTGGTTGCAGAGCGTAATGCGAACTTAGATTTGTTCGATACAGAGCTGCGAGTTGATGCTGTTGTAGAAGATAATATTAGTGATTTTGAAAGTGCTAATTTAATCGGCGGTGTTGATGGGAATATTATCGATGCTTCTAATTTTACACTGGGTTTTGTGGTGCTAGATGGTGGCGACGGCAGTGACGATCTAATAGGTACTGCCTTTGACGATACGCTTACTGGTGGTTTAGGTGTTGACACTATTCACGGTGGATCTGGCGGTGTAGATACCGTTTCAGAAAGCCAGGATGCTAACTTTACCTTAACAGATAGTGCACTAACGATAGGTAGTGATGCCGCTGATACGTTAATTAATATTAACGCTGCTATTTTAGTGGGCGGTGAAAGCGATAACATTATTAATGCGTCTGGTTTTAGTAATGACGGTGTTCGCATAGAGGGTGGTGCCGGCGCTGATACGATTACAGGTTCAAGCGCTGACGATGTCATTATCGGCGGCTTTGGTGACGATACCATCGATGGACT
>CAJWZU010000089.1 GCA_913050115.1 uncultured Cellvibrionales bacterium | reverse complement strand
GGCGAGAACACAAGTATCAAAGAAATGATGACACTGCAGTAGGTTGCAGTAAGTAGAGTTTGCATCGAGTGGGGGGCAACGAGCGATCAACTGATGTAGTGCCAAGCCATCTTGACTGATGGGGCGACGGAATTGTATCTCGCCCACCGCAGAGTCTTTCAGTAAACTATTTTTTATAATAATCTCACCGTCTTGCACCCATTGAGATAGATGCATTGTGCTAGCGTAAAACCCTCACATCAGAGCGGAATTTCATGGAAAATCCATGATATTGCACCAATTTACCAAAGGTATTGCATTCATTAGCAGATGATACACGATGCACACAGGTATATACATGGTTGATATATAGGCAGATGTTAGCCACTAATAAGGCACTCAATGTTTATTACGCCGGTATTTTTTTCACAGATTTACGATATTGACTCGGTGTACAGTCGTACCAGCGCTTAAACGCGCGCGAGAAATTGGCCTGTTCCGAGAAACCTAACAAATAGGCTATTTCGCTCAAACTTAATTTATTTTCGCGAATATATTGACCCGACATAGTTTCGCGAGTCGCCTGTACAATATGACTAAAACTAGTGCCCTCCTCACTTAAGCGGCGCTGCATACTGCGACCACTCATGTTTAATGACGCGGCAATGGTGTGCTCGCTCGCCTCACCCGATGGCAGCAGCTCAAGTACTGTGCGCTCAACTTGCTGAGCAATGCTACTCGCCTCAATACGCTTTAAGTAATCCTGCAACAAATGTTCATTAACGCGCAACAACTCGGCACTCGCACCAGGCAGAGATCGCTCGACATCGGCACGCGCAATAATCATTTCATTGATTTCACAACCACAAACAACCGGCGCCCCTAGAGCCGCCTCTAAAATTGGCGTAGAAGCTGACGCCGCTACCGTTAAACGTATTTCTACTGGCGAAAATTGCGGCCCTAACAACAGTCGGCACATCGTTATCAGGGCGATAAAGGCGGCATCTAAGACCTGTGGTAAATCGCGTGTCCAGTTCTGTTGTGACTGAAATGAAAATGAATAATCTAAACCACTTCTCGACAGATATGTCACCAGCTGCGTATTGACCACCTTGGCATAGCGACAAAATCGCTGCATAGCATCTTGTAAGCTTTGACTGGCCAGCCATGCGTATCCCAGCGCATGAAAACTCACCGGGCTCCAGCGCTTACCCACTTCGATACCAATACAAGGGTTATTACTATGCTCGGCCACTGCACGCCATAAGTTGCGCATCGACTCAGATTCAAAACGGGCGCCGCCATCGCTCAACAGCGTAGGGTCAATACCAGCCTGCTCAAAAATTTGACGCGCATTTAGACCCTCGGCCTGCAGTGCCTGCCAAATTAATAACGCCCAAGATGAAAGTGCTGTATCTGCCATAGCTGTACTCCATATGTCTGTCTAAAGACCGTGTTCCTGCGCCCTCTCACACCAGAATAACCATCTGGCGCCAGATGACAACTCCATGGCAGCAAATGATAGCAAACCGACCCTACATTGGCGTCAGCTGACAATTAACGATGCCCACGTTTTAGCATAATAAAGGTGAGGCAATTACTAGGGGCAAGTCATGGAAAACAATCATATGCATACACACAGCAAGTACTACCAACATACCCTGCGAGAGTGCATATCCTGCATCGGTGTTGGTTTACATTCGGGCTTACCGGTCACCATGACTGTTATGCCGGCTGAGGACAACAGCGGCATTATTTTTCATCGCCGCGATTTAGACCCCGCTCGCGCTGAAGTTCATGCACGCTGGAATACCGTTACCGATACTCGTATGTCGACCACTATTGCCAACTCTAGCGGCACCTCTGTTAGCAGCATTGAACACTTAATGGCGGCACTGTATGCGTGCGGTATCGACAATGCCCGGGTGATACTCGACGCGCCAGAGTTACCGTGTATGGACGGTAGTTCGGTGACTTTTGTGACGTTAATTGAACAGACGGGAGTCACGCCGCAAACCAGTTTGCGACGCGCCATTGTGATAACCAAACCGGTCAGTATTTGCGAGGGAGAACAACGTGTCAGTTTAACGCCCAGTCGCACACCAACCATTGCGGTCAATATCAATTGTGACCATGAAAATATCGGTCAGCAAAGCTATTCATGCCCTATTAATGCGCAGGCTTTTAGCCGCGAATTAGCCTCGGCGCGCACATTTTTCTATCAAGAACAATTGCACACCATGAACAAACTCGGCCTAGCCCGCGGTGGCTCACTCCGCAACGCGGTGCTCATTGATGACGGAGAAATACAAAATAAAGAAGGCTTACGTTTTGACAATGAGTTCGCTCGCCATCAAGCGCTCGATGCCATTGGCGATTTAGGCTTAGCTGGCGCCGCCATTATTGGTTCGTTTCAAGGGTTTTCAAGTGGCCATAAACTGAACAATGCACTGCTGCATGAATTAATGCTGAACCAAGATTGCTGGTGCTACACCAGCTTACAAGAGGCCGAAGAAAACTGGCCAGCAATCGTTGAAATAACGAATGGTTTAAATATTTCTGCATAAATATAGGACAACATTATGAAAGCACAGAAATCAGAAAATATTCATACCGATGGTCGCTGGGATTTAATTCCCAGCGAAATACTCGACCTATTATATGAAGCCGGTATAGCACGCGATATCAGTTGTGATTTAATTGAAGCGCTGCCCGATGACTTATGGCCGCAGATTCAATTGGCCAGTATCAAACTCGACCCCAACAGCGCTAAAATGTGCAACGCTATCACGGTAATTCTTGCCTACTTAATGCAACACGAATTTAAATTACCATTAGAAATAGACATACAGCTTGGCTCGGCCTTTCAATTTTTACAGGGCAAAGTGGCAGAGTTGCGTATTAAAGGACAAAGTGACGCCATAGACGCCGCACGCCAACGCCTAGAGGAAGTAATCAGTGAATTCTTCGATGAATTTTATCATCAAGATAATCCCGACAGCGTTTATCGCGCCGCTAATGAAGCGGTACATTAACGACAATATTAAGGGATGATATAACGCCTCATCCCTTTTGCCTTTTTTCATCATATTTGCTCGGCAGATTGCCCTATTCAAGCGCTACACTGCCAGATTCTTTTTGTTTAATGAGTTCAAGGCCAAACAACAGCTTGCACTCACTTAAAAAAACAAAAGGATCACCCCCATGACGCACTTCAAAAAAAGCTTTAAAAAAAGTTTCAAAAAAACCGCCGCTATCACCGGCTTAGTGATGATAACTGCCGCACCATTTGCCAGCGCCAGCGACAACAAAACACTGTCAAAGGCCACGCAGGCTAAACAAGGGGCCACGGTATTTTCATCGATATTAGTGGGCACGGCAGCGGGTGGCCCCGCCGGCGCTTTTATTGGCTTGCTGGCCAGCTCTTTTTTTGTCGACAAAATTGCTGATGCCGACCAACTGCAGCAAACAACGCTCGACTTGGCTGCCGCCGAGGCTCAAACGGCCGAGCTGCGCCGCGAACTAATGGCGGCACGCTCTTTATCAGACACGCGCGAACAAGCACTGCAAGCACTGGCACTTAACAGCCTAGATTTTCAGGTGCTGTTTCACACCGGTAAAGACGAGCTAACGGCCAGAGGTCGAGAACGCGTAGCGTCTTTGGCCAAACTGCTCAGCACACAGCCACAGCTGCAAGTGCGTCTCGACGGCCATGCAGATCCACGCGGTACCGACGAATACAACAACGTACTGGCAGACTACCGCAGCCGCAGTGTCGCCGACGCGTTGTTGAAGTCGGGCATCGAGCCTGAGCGCATCGAACGCTACTCACACGGTTCCCGTCAAACAACCGCCAGTACCGGCAATGCTGAGCAATACGCGATAGAGCGCCGCGTCAACATTCAAGTATTTACTCCCCAGCAATCGCGCCACCTAGTGTCTAGCCATTAAGCCCTTGCACTGCTGAGAAGCTTGCCCCTTGGTGCTCTTTAATGCCTGAGGGGACCGTTTTACTAGGACAATATATTATGACCATTAAAGCCCTACTGCTTAACTGCGACGGCACCGTGTTTGATTCAGACATTATTTATCATCAATTGTGGCATTCTGTATTGGACGATCTCGGCTTACAGTTAGACTTCGCAGATTATGCACGCCACTTGTTAGGTATGAGTATTCCCCGCCAAGTTGCGGCTATCGTCCGCCAGTTTGCACTCGCGATAAACCCGCAGGTTTTAACCTCTATTTATAACCACAGGCTCAAACTTCATTTACAACAGCAGTCAATCCCCCTAGTCGAAGGTGTTTTGCAGACCTTGCACTTTTGCCGCCATCACAACATCACACTGGCACTGGTCTCTAACAGTGACAAAGCCACGGTACTCAGCGGCCTTTATTGGCATCGTTTAGCTGACTATTTTGCTGTCATTGTCACCGGCCAAGACACCCCGCACAGCAAACCCGCCCCCGAAGGATATCAACTGGCCTTAACAGCCCTCGGGTTGCAAAGCCGTGACTGCCTCGCCATCGAAGACTCTGCCAATGGCATTAAAGCTGCGCAGGCGGCGGGTATTTGCTGCGCCGGCCTAAACCGACGTTACTCGTACGACCATGCTAGCGACATAGGCATCAATACGGATATAAATAAAAGCATAGATACGGGCATGGCCAATGCTGACTGGATCGTGTCAAAACACAGCGATATTCGCCAGCATCTATTGCAACAGCTGGCAGCCTAAACGGGTAAGTTTTTGGCAAAATTTCATGCCGCCTGCATTTGCCGACAGAATATTTATTCGGCCTCATGATTTTTTTACCGTCACGCTAGCGCTGTTAATATTGGTGGCTTTTATGGCGCTAATTCAAGCCTACCGTTGACTGCTGCCCGATGCGATTAGCGCCATAACTTAAAAGCACTTGCACCTTGTTAGCTGTAAAACCTATTGGCATTTTTAAATATTTCTAAAACTATAATTTCTCTATAACGTAAACGTCTCTATAACTTAAATGCCTCTACAACGTAAACAACTCTGTAATTCAAGCCTCGCTTAGCACTTAATTTTTCTAATAAAAAACCCGCGCCGTTTTTTTGAGGGCGCGGGTTTTTTATGGGTGCTACAACAAGATATGTATTAGTGCACAATCGTCCAACCCGATGGCTTATTGTCCATCGACACTTCACTTTGCTGGTAACCCATAGGGCTGCTGATGCCCAAAATAACCTCACCAGTCACCGGCTTGTGCCAGAGAATGTCGGTGCGACCATCGCCGTTATAGTCTGCCAGATGCTGAGCCCAGGCAGAGAATCTTGC
>CAJWZU010000088.1 GCA_913050115.1 uncultured Cellvibrionales bacterium | reverse complement strand
CCCGTTGAAGAGGCGCGCATTATATGCCGCTGGCGAAACTTGTAAAGCGTTATTTAACAAAGAGCGGTAACAATTAATAACATGCGTTTTTTAGTCCGATTAACCTACACACCGTACTTTATTTAAGCAGTTTTATTCTGCGAGCTTAGATACACTGGAATTACTACCGCAACGAAGAAACACCATGCATATTTATATTGATGCTGATGCCTGCCCCAGGGTGATTCGCGACATTCTATTTAAAGCATCACAACGAACCAAGGTGCCACTTACCCTTATAGCCAATCACTCGCAAACAACTCCAGCCACACCATGGATTAACAGCGTTCAGGTTTCTAGCGGTTTTGATAAGGCCGACGATGAGATAGTTAGGCGCTGCGAACAGGGCGACCTGATCATCACCAGTGATATACCTTTAGCAGCGGAGCTAATAGAGAAAGGTGGGTTAGTTCTCACACCACGCGGTGAGCGCTATACCGCCAACGATATAGGAGCGCGATTGAATATGCGGGATTTCATGGAAACCATGAGAAGCTCAGGTATTCAGAGCGGCGGTCCGGCGCCGCTAAACAACCAAGATAAGATGGAGTTTGCCAATCAGCTGGACCGCCTGCTCGCTAAAGCCAAGCGCGGCTGATTATTGCCACTTTTTATAAATACAGATGGACACTCTCAAGGAATTTAGAGCGGCGGACCGGCACCGCTAATCAACCAAGATAAGATGTCTCTCATATTAAACAGCACCAATCAGCTAGACCGCCTGCTCGCCAAGGGTGAGCGCTGCTAAACATTTCGACTTTTTACAAATACAGATGGATACTCTTAAGTGATTCAGAGTAGCAGGCCGGCACCAATCAACAAACAAGACAAAATGGAGCTTGCCAACCAGCTAGACAGAATCCTCGCTAAAGCTAAACACCATTAAATAGCACCGACTTAATATCGCTGCGGCTTAAAGCCCCATGTTTGAGGGTCACTTAATAACCTGATAACGGCTACCCCACCAAGTACTCTAACCCCCTCATTAAAAAGCAAATCACTCTGAGCCTACTCACCATTTTATTAGCGAGTGATAACGTGATTACGAGCCAAAGCAAGTAGCTACGGCAGATTCACCGCCAAACAAGATTTTCATCAAGCGCGCTGATGCAGGTAAACTCCGCCGAAAAAGCCAAACATGGCTGCAGGCTACAGCAGCTGACTAAATGGCGGGCAAAAAAAAACCGCACCCAGCATAAAGCTGAATGCGGCTTTTTTACGGCGAGGAGCTTACTGCACGCTTTCTGGCGCTTCTTGCGCGGCAGCGGCTTTCTGTTGTTGCTGCTGCTGCATAGCCTGAGCGAACATGGCATTGAAGTTAACCGGAGGCAGCATAAGTGCAGGGAAAGACCCCTTAGTTACTACGCTGTCGATCACTTCACGAGCGTACGGGAAGAGCATCTCCGGTGCTGCAGTACTCATAGCGTGGGCAGTTTGCTGCTCACCCATACCCGACACACCAAACAAACCGGCCTGCTTAACCTCTACCAAGAAGGCAACCTTGTCAGCCAGTTTAACAGTAACTGTTAGGGTCAACTCGCACTCGAAGTTTTTTTCGTCGAGCTTATTAACAGCCGTCGTCATCTCTTGATTTACTTCAGGCTTCCAATCTTGAGCGAAAGCTTTAACACCTTGAGGCGCTTCAAAGGAAACATCTTTCAAGTATAAGCGCTGCAGACCGAAGTGTGGCTGCGGCTTATCGCTTGGTTTCTGTGCTTCAGAGCCCTGGCCTGCAGTTGCCTGATCTTCTGCCGGCTTGCTGTTTTCTTCGCTCATGATTCTAATCCTGATTTTTGTGTTGTATGAGATTGTATTTATAACTGTTTCAAGAGTTATTGTGCTCTTAATCAGTATTTCAAGTCTTTAGCCAATATTTACGTTGATACAGATTCTAACAGAGGTTCCAACTCACCTTTACGATCAAGAGCCCAAAGCTCATCGAAACCACCGACATGGGTATCTCCGATCCAAATCTGCGGCACGGTACGTCGACCGCTTAAACGCATCATCTTGGCACGTTCCTCTGGGTTAAGGTCGACCCGCACCTCTTTAACCGCAACATCTTTAGACGCTAGTAGCTGATTAGCCCGCACGCAGTAGGGGCAAAATTGGGTGGTATACATGACAATGTTAGACATAATTATTGCTCTCTTTGCCTATATCGTTCAATAGGTTCGCCCTGAACTATTGAGCAGCTTATCCGGAAAAGATACTGACAATAGTACACGGACTCTCTTATATTTCCGGGGTTCACGCAGCATAGCGCCTGCGTTGATGCCTCCTTGCATCCCACGATTTAATCTAATTCTACTTATTTTACAAGAGGCAAGTTCTGATTAGCCCACTCGCTCATTCCGCCTTGCAAGCGGCTAACAGTAAAGCCAGCATCGCCCAACAAACGACCCGCCGCACCTGCGTGCTGACCCATTTTATCGGCGACTACAATAGTCTTAGCTTTGTGTTTTTCTAACTCTTTGAGACGATCTTTGAGGCTACCATGAGAAATATTGATGGCATCGACAATATGCCCCTCATTAAATTCGGCTTGGTCACGCACATCTAGCAAGATCGCCTCTTCTCGGTTCAACAGCTGCGTAACCCCATGAATGCTCAGGGTGGCGCCGGACTTAGTTTTCTCGCGCCATGCGTAGATGTAGATTAGGCCCATCAACACAGAAACCAGGACCCACTGCTCACTAACAAAGACAAAAATATCCACGATCACTCAACTCTTTTAATGACGGCTAAAAATTAAGACGGCAGTATACACTGGCTAACCGTAGAGTTGTCGTCGCCAAGAGAGTAAAATTGCCGACTTTGATCCTATTCCTATATCGCACCGAGTGATTGACTCTTATGACTGACTTAAAAAAACCCGTAGTTCTCCTGATTCTTGACGGCTTTGGTCACTCTGACGATCCCGAATACAATGCAATATTTGCCGCTAAAAAGCCGGTATTGGATGCATTAAGCGACAATCCACACACCCTGATTGCCACTTCAGGTATGGCTGTGGGATTGCCCGAAGGACAGATGGGCAACAGTGAAGTTGGCCATATGACGCTGGGCGCTGGGCGCGTGGTGTATCAAAATTTCACCCGTATCAATAAGGCCATCGAAGACGGAGACTTTTTTACTAACCCCGTTTATGTAGAAGCCGTCGACAAAGCGGTTGCTGCCGATAAAGCCGTTCATGTAATGGGCCTACTATCTCAGGGCGGGGTTCACAGCCATGACGATCATATTATTGCTGCAGTAGAACTAGCGGCCCAACGCGGTGCGAAGAAAGTCTTTGTACATGCCTTTTTAGATGGTCGCGACACACCGCCGCGCAGTGCCGTAGCGCCCATTAAAAAAACCGAAGCCAAGTTGGCCGAACTGGGTGTGGGCCGTATTGCCAGCGTTATTGGACGCTTCTACGCTTTAGACCGCGACAATCGCTGGGATCGTATTCAAGCCGCCTACGATCTTATGACCCAAGGCAAAGCCGAATACGACGCCATCAGCGCCGAAGCAGCGCTGGCAGCCGCTTACGCACGCGATGAAAATGATGAATTTGTCAAAGCGACCATTATTGTTGGTGAAGGCGAAGAAGCCGCCACGATTGAAGATGGTGACGCGGTACTGTTTATGAATTTCCGCCCCGACCGCGCTCGTCAAATCACCCGCGCCTTTGTAGAAACCGACTTCGATGGCTTTGAGCGCGAGCTGCAACCAACACTGGCTGACTTTGTGATGACCACCGAGTACGCCGCGAGCATCGACACTAGCACTGCCTTCCCACCACTGGGAATGATCAATTCCTTTGGCGACTACATGGCCCAGCAGGGCAAGACTCAATTACGTATCGCCGAAACCGAAAAATACGCGCATGTGACCTTCTTTTTCTCGGGCGGTCAGGAAGATCTCTACGACGGCGAGGAGCGCATTTTAGTGCCTTCCCCCAATGTAGAGACCTACGACCTGCAACCAGAGATGAGCGCGCCCGAACTAACCGAAAAACTGGTTGCTGCTATTGCATCGCAAAAATTTGATGCCATTATCTGCAACTACGCAAACTGCGACATGGTAGGCCACTCAGGAGTGTTTGACGCCGCCGTGAAAGCAGTAGAAGTAGTCGATGGCTGCGTCGGCCAAGTACTCGAAGCGGTTAAAAAGGTGGGCGGCGAAGCCCTGATCACCGCCGACCACGGCAATGTCGAGACTATGTTCGACACCGCTGTTGAACAGAAACACACCCAGCACACCACTTTACCTGTGCCTTTTATTTACTCGGGACCACGTCAGTTTAAGTTTGCGGAGGGAGGCTCTCTGGCCGATGTTGCGCCCACTATTCTGAAACTTCTCGGTATGACACAGCCAGACGAGATGACCGGTAGAAACTTAGCCTTAATCGACTAGAGCCGCCTTACAAAGGGGCATTTAAGGCCCCTTTTTCAATAACTCTTAAATAGCAGGTAGACATGCGTAAGTTTACGTTTTGGCTAATACCGCTTGCGCTGGCACTTTCATTTAGCGTTGGCGCAGAGGACGCTGACCAACAGCGCCAGCTCGAAGAGCTCAAAAATACGATTGAGCAATTGCAGTCTGAACTTAAAAAGGTCAAAGGCAGTCGCAGTGATTTACAACAAGGCCTAGAAAAGTCCGAGACTGAAATCGGGAACCTGCTAAATAACATCGGGAAAATTAAAACCGATCTCAACCAGCATCAAGTAAAACTGACAGATCTGCGCAGGTCGCGTGACTCATTAAAAAAAGCTAAACGCGGGCAACAGCAGCAAATTGCTGAACAGGTAGAGGCCGCCTATCGACTTGGACAACAGAGCAATATTAAGCTGCTGCTTAATCAGCAATCGCCCCAGCGCTTATCTCGCATGATGAAGTACTATGACTATTTCCTCGATGCCCGCGCCGACAAAATCGACACTTATATCGACACCATCACCGAACTCGACCAGATTGAGCCAGCTATTGCTGAAAAAACTCAGCAACTCAATCAGAGCCGTCGCCAACTGCAACAGCGCCATAACAAGCTGAACGACCGCCAACTCGAGCGCAAGCATACACTCGCCGCTCTAAACCGCAGCATTGCCAATAAAGACCAACAACTTAAGACTATGGCAGCCGACCGCGCTCGTCTGCAAAAATTATTTGACCACGTTGCCGCAGCTATTGCTGCACTGCCTGCTCCCGACGGCGGAATCTCATTCGCTAAACGCCGCGGCCGTCTCATTTGGCCGACACAGGGCAGACTGCGCCACAGCTTTGGCAGCTCGCGTGAAGGCACCGCGCTAAAGTGGGATGGAATGGTTATTGCTGCTGTGGCGGGCGTAGATGTTAAAGCGGTTCACGG
>CAJWZU010000087.1 GCA_913050115.1 uncultured Cellvibrionales bacterium | reverse complement strand
CCATCAGACGAGCGCTCCGCCGCCGAACGAAAAGAAGGAGAGGAAAAACGAGGAAGCTGCAAAGGCAATCGACAGGCCGAAGACAATCTGCACCAGGCGCCGGAAGCCGCCCGATGTATCGCCGAAAGCGAGAGCGAGACCGGTCGCAATGATGATGATCACCGCAACGATCTTGGCGACCGGCCCCTCGATGCTCTCGAGGATGGACTGGAGCGGCGCTTCCCACGGCATCGACGAACCGCCGGCATGCGCCGGGGTGGCAGTGGCCACCATCACGAAAGCAGCGGTCGCAGCGAGCGCAGCGCGATTGGTGCCGCGCCGGAGGGCATGGATCATAGAGAGTCTCCTTGGGTTTGGGTGGCGGGAATCAGGCGATAGTCGCCGGTGACCGGGTCGAGCCCGTCGACGCGGGCCAATTCGGCGAGACGCCGCCCGGTGCCGTCACACAGTACGGGTCGTACTGGCTGGAGCTCAGGTTTTCGTTGTGGTTGACCTGCTGATTGAAATGCGCGGTCCGGTAGTAGTTGACCGACACCCGGACATTGTCCCGAAGTTCCTGGTCGATGCCCACATTGTACTGCCAGGTGAACGGGCGGTTTTCCGTGAGCACGCTGGGAGCCGCAAACTGGATGCGGACCGGTTGCCCGAAAGTGGGGCTATCGGTTGGACCAATCAGCTCACCGTTGGGCAACGGGTTCGCAGGATCACCCTGCGGGCGGCCGTCACCGTTAAAGTCGCCAACAAAGGCTTGCCATGCGGTACCTTTATCGTAAAAAGACACGAGGCGATCTTGCTGGCCAGCGGCATCACTGATGCCTATAGCAACCGTACCTACTGACGGTTTGCGCCAGAGGATGTCGTCGCGACCGTCGCCATTAAAGTCACCCACTTGAGTTAACCAAGCACTGCCTTTAGCCGCTAGGTTATGCACAGCACCTTGATTGCCATTGGCGTCGCTAAGGGCGACTTTAACTGCGCCAGTCACAGCATTGCGCCAGAGCGTATCCCCCGCGCCATCACCATTGAAATCACCCAGCTGGGCGCTCCAATCACTCGACTTGCTATTCAGGCTCTCAATACCACCGCCACTTATCGCTATTTCAGCGCGGCCGTCAGCGTTACGCCAAAAGATGTCGGCAGTGCCATCGCCGTTGAAGTCACTCTTAACGGCATCGTTTGTAACACCGGAAGAAGACCCGCTCGAACTTGAAGAAGAGCTAGATGAACTACTAGACGAACTGGATGACGAGCTAGAAGAGCTAGAGCTGGAAGAAGAACTAGAGCTCGAACTAGCCGAAGAACTGGACGAACTACTGCTTGAATCAGAAATAACTTTTATTAACTGAATGTCATCAACATAAGCCGAGGTGCCACTACTGGATGGCAACCTGAAAAACACCTTAACCGAGGTGGTATTGGCATCGGTAGTAAAGGTAATTTTACGATAGGTATAATTGCTGTTATATATATTATTAGAGGCGATTTCAATATCATTCTGAACTTTTACCCCTAGCACAACATGTTTAGAGCTATTGCTGATTTTGGCATAGGCAGACAAGGTGTAAGTAGTAGAGGGTTGAACATCTACCCACTGGTAAACTGAACCATAATCGACCAATTTTAGTGCTGCAGCACCCGTATTCGCATCAGTGGCTATTTTGGGATTGTTCCACAACGACCAATGTGTGAAGCCATCTTCGAAATCACCATTGAGCAAGTCGGGATCGCTTGGCGGGATAGGATCGCCTTGCATTATGCCGTTAGCTTTTAGGAATTTGGCCATTTCATACAACACATCCTCATACTGCACATAAGTTTGGTTGAAAAAGGCGTGTTCTTCTCCCGGGTAGATTATGGTTTGTCCGCTGCCGCCAGCCGCGTTAATGGCGTCACTAAACAGGGTGCTTTGGGTGTAATTAATGGTTGTGTCCATGTCGCCATGTAACAGTAAGGTTAACGGAGGGTTGGCTCTGATGTTATCAATGGCAGAGTTTGCTGATTTCGAAGGCAAGTGATGACCATAATAGGTGTTATTAGGCGGGAAGTTGCTGTTTGGATTGTCAACAAAGTTAAATACGCCATTTAAGCCGATATACGCTTTAATATCCGTATATCGCTGCGCCGCAAGAGACGATAACGGTGTACCGGCTGAGCCACCACTAAAGAATGAATTGGTTAAGTCTAGATTATAGGTGTCAGCATTGGCTATCGCCCATTGATAGGCCGCGTCAATGTCTTCCATTGCTTGCTCAAATGTGCCGTTTGAACCGACATTACGATAGGCAATCTCTAACGTGGCTATACCTAATTCCTCTGCAAGATATTCACTATGCGGGCTCTCATAGGCCCATGAGTTAGTAGCTGTGCCGCCATTCCATCCGCCGCCATGTACCCATATATGTACCGGTACTTTATAGTCTCGGCTGGTGGGCATGACAACTTTAAGGGGGATATTATGGGCACCATTGTTTCGCGTTATTAAGGTTGGAATTTCAATTCTTTCCCAGCCAAAGTTTTCATCGGTATCAACAATAAATTCGTACTCGGTTCTATCCCCATTAAAGCTAAGTCCGGTGCTGCTGGTTACCGAGCCAATTTTCAGAGTGACTAAAGCGCCTTTAGTCCATGTGCTGCTTGGGCTTAATATCAGGCTAGTGCTGCTTGACTGTGACCAAGTGCCAGCACTGCTATCAACAACTTTATTAACTGAAAGCTCAATATTGGCGGCAGAGCTTAGCGCTACATCTTGGCTAAAGTTAAGGGTGATAGAGCCGTTTGCAGCAAGTGATGTTGAGGCAATCGGAGTGAAATCATTTAGCGTAAAGTCAGTCGAGCCGCCAACTTTTATTAGTTGAAAGTCATCTACAAAGGCAGAGGCACCACCACTTGATGGCAACCAGAAAAACACCTTAACCGAAGTGGTATTGGCATCGGTAGTAAAAGTAATTGGGTGATAGGTATAGTAGCTATTATTAATATCCGAAGAGCCGATATCAATATCATTCTGATCTTTTACCCCGAGCACAACGTACTTAGAACTATTGCTGATTTTTGCATAAGCCGACAAGGTGTAGGTAGTAGAGGGCTGAACGTTTACCCATTGGTTTACTGAACCGAAATCGACTAATTTTAGCGCTGAACTCCCAGTAGTCGCATCAGAGGTTATTGCCGGATTGTTCCATAACGTCCAGCTCGTTAAACCCTGCTCAAAATTACCGTTAGCAACATCAACAGGAGCAACGATTTTTTCAATATTAAACTCAACCATAGTTAATGTATTTTCTGGTATATAAGCCAAATAGTTACCGCTGGTGGCGCTATTCCACAAACCTATATTCGACAATTCCCCTGGGTCACTAAAACGGAAAGCACTTGCTACCGACACAGTGTTATAGCCGTTAATAAAAAACTCTGCATTTTCACTGGTATTTTTTTTATTTATCACATAAACATAGGCTTTATCGCCTTTAATCACGGTTGTTGTCATGACCTGACCGTCGGAAGAAGTACTCTTTACTACGTCACCACCAACAGTATGTTTATATAATTCAAAAACTTTAGCCATGGGAGCGGGGTTGTAATTGTCATCAGAATTGACGAGGGATTGTGACCTCCCCGTTGAGCTGCCATTCCACTGTGTTGTCCACATTGCTGCTAATTCAAGACCGCCTTGAATAAATTGCAGCTGCATTTCCGAGGCCATTAATGCGGTTTTAAATGGAGTATGTTCAGGGTTTACATTGTGATCGCCTGGTCCAATATTCCATTCTAAAGAGGCCAATTTAATATGCGGTTTACCTAAAGAAGCGGTTAAATTGTTGAAATATTTGATTTCTTCAACATAAGTACCACCATCGTACCAAGAGGTTTTATTTTTCATTGGGGTTACTGCTTTCCAGTCATCCCAGTTAGAAACGCCCCACTTCCAGTACCAGTGTACGTCGATATAATCGAGGTTATTGCCAGCAACATTAATTAATGTGGTGTACTCATAGGTGTTTGATCTTATATCCGCTGTCCAGTTAGCAATAATTTTCGCACCGGGCACTAGGGCTCTAATTTCGTTGGCATATACATTAAGTTGTTCCGCATAAATTTGTGGTGTCCAGTGTTCACCGTCGCCATCTCTATCTGTGTTGTAACCATTACCTTCGTGATAGGTTTCGTTATCTAAATAGAAATATTTAACTTCGAAGTTTTGCGACTGACAATATTTAATCATATCGATAGCTTCTTGAACGGCTTCGGCTTGCCTATCCCATTCGATGCCCGAACTTAAGTTAATACCCAGCATTGGCTCAGTGCCTGCGGCATTAGTAAGGGTTATATACTCATCTAAGTCCATATACTCGGAAGGATCTTTGTTGCTTGCGGAATTATAATTAGGATTCCATTTATCAACCCAACCAACCCCGGTTAGGTCATTCCAATGGTACATAGTAGCAACGGTCCCACCGGGCCAGCGCAGAAAACTCGCGCCAACGTCTTTGTATAACTGAGCCATAGTGCCGTCGGCATAAATAGCGTCGGCTTCTTCGGAGTAAACAAGGCCGTGCCCTTGTATCATCGGGTGAACAGAGTGACTTACGTTGTTGCCATCAATAACAATATCGACTTTAGCGTACGTATATTGCCCGCCTGCAGATAACAATAAAAAAAGGTAAATTAAGATTTTTTTCATCATATATCTCTTATTTTATTAATTATTAAGAAGAGCAATTTATTCACTCTTACAACACTAGTGTTTTTTATTAATCACAAACTTACGATACGAATCAAAACAAACACCGACCTAAAAGATATTTCGGAGAGTATTTTTGGATAGCCATCAATCGACCCAGGGCTCTGCGTAAACAGTCTGTCTTAGACGTTGGTAATAGAACAGTATTGAGCTTAACCGGCCGCTTGGATTTACTTTCATGCGAGCCTATTACTAAAAGGTAAAATCTAACCCGTAGCGCGCAAAAAAATAGCCCAGATACTTCTCACATTTTTTGACTACCACTAAGAGTACCAGAGGCACTAATACTGGTCATAAAAAATAGCGTTAACATCGATTCGCTAACAGTGCTATGGCAGATAAGTTACAGTTTGCCGTATAGTGCGCGCAAATCGTTGCTATTACTGAGCCTAATGATACCTATCGCACACTGAAAAACTGAGCTCACTGCCAATACAGCCCTTTTTAAACACTCAAAGAGCAAATTCAGACAGCCACGAGTAGGCAAGGTATTTCTACTTTTTCAAGCATCTCTAATCAGTAAAATTTTGCCACAAAAAAGCCCGCGTGTCGTAAAGAGACGCGGGCTTTTTATGGGCTAATGTTTGCCTTTAGTGCACGACTGTCCAGCCCGAAGGCTTGTTGTCCATAGACACCTCACTCTGCTGATAACCCATAGGGCTGCTGATGCCCAGCTTAACCTCGCCAGAGGCCGGCTTGTGCCAGAGGATGTCGGTGCGACCATCGCCGTTATAGTCCGCTAGCTGCTGGGTCCAGGCAGAGAATCGTGCCGGCAAGCCGACGACACTCGTTTGTTCGCCTGCCGCGTTAGTAATGGCAATTTTTACCGTGCCATCGGCTGGTTTGCGCCACAGAATGTCAGTGCCGCCGTCGCCATTAAAATCACCTAAGGTTGCCGTCCAGGCCATGAACTTAGCAAAGTGATTTA
>CAJWZU010000086.1 GCA_913050115.1 uncultured Cellvibrionales bacterium | reverse complement strand
CAAAATTAAAGAAAGGAGAGGGAGAAAGGTTGGGTGAATGGACCTACGAAGAATTTCTATCCATGGGTGATACCGACTATAAATGGAAAAGACCAGAAGATGAATGGCAGGCCATCTCTCTTAGCTATACCTCAGGTACCACAGGTAAACCCAAGGGTGTTGTTTATCATCATCGTGGATCCTATCTCATGTCAACAGGAAGCATAACAGCGTGGAACATGCCAAACCGACTGACATACCTCTACATCGTTCCGATGTTTCATTGTAATGGATGGGGATACCCATGGACATCATCATTATTGGCAGCAAAAGTTATTTGTTGTCGGTATATTACAGCAGGTGACATTTATTATCTTATCGATAAACACAAAGTTACTCATTTTGGTGGAGCACCCATAGTTTTAAACATTATAGCGAATGCCACTGCTGAAGAAAAAAAACCATTACCCCACAAAGTGTTTGCAATGACTGCCGGGGCACCGCCTACAAGTGCTATTTTGGACAAAATGAGCAAACTTGGATTTGAAGTAATGCATGTGTACGGTTTAACCGAAACCTACGGACATATGCTCCACTGTGCATGGAACGAAAATTGGAATAAATTATCAAGTGAAGAACAAGCTGATATTAAATCTCGCCAAGGTGTAAAGTATCCCAATAGCTTTAAAATTCCCGACGATACAGAGGCATTAAATCTTATTGCCTTAGCAAATGATCTGGGCATCAATTTAATCGATACCGCCCCCGCCTATGGCAACAGTGAAGAGCGTCTGGGCACTTTATTAAAAGGTCAGCGAAATGATTGGTTAATCTGCTCTAAAGTCGGTGAAGAGTTCGATCCCTTAACGGGGGATTCCAGCTTTAACTTCAGCCCCGAACACACACGCTTTAGTATCGAGCGCAGCTTAAAGCGCCTCAACACCGACATGATCGATATGGTGTTAGTCCACTCCGATGGCAATGATGTAGACGTAATCAACCACTACGGCACCCTAGATGTGTTAGCTGATATTCAACAGCAGGGCTTAATTCGCGCCTTTGGTATGTCGACAAAAACGGTCGCGGGAGGATTGCTAGCCGCCGAAAAATCGGACTGCGTGATGGTCACTCACAACCTCGCTTACCGCGACGAAACTGCTGTAATTGATTATTGCCGCGAACACGGCAAAGCGATATTACTCAAGAAAGCTCTAGCGTCGGGGCATATTTGCACAGGCGGCAATACACAGGACCCAGTGCAAGCGAGTATGGATTTTATTTTCGCCAATGCTGGAGTCACTAGCGCCATAGTCGGCACTATTAACCCCAAGCATCTGCGAGCTAATGTAGAAAAAGCGGCTAAAGCGTTGGGTAATAGCTGTTAATTTTTCTTTGCATCCTGTTGAATCTTTTCCACAATCGCCGTGGTTGAGCAATTATCGAAGAAACTCAGCACCTGCACATCGCCACCATAAGCTCTGACAATTTCGTGACCAACCACTTGGTCTTCAGTGTAGTCACCGCCCTTCACCAAAACATCGGGCTTAATGATATCCAACAGTCGCTCGGGGGTGTCATCATCGTAGTAAAGCACCCAATCGACGGCCTCTAAACCGGCCAGCACAGCCATGCGCCGATCAACGGTATTGATTGGTCGGCCCTCGCCTTTTAGGCGCTTCACCGAGGCGTCGGAGTTAATAGCCAAAATCAGTCGGTCACCGAGATTGCGCGTATCGGCTAAATAACCGACATGACCGGCATGAATAATATCGAAGCAGCCGTTGGTAAAAACAATTTTTTCACCAATCGCGCGAGCGTCAGCCAATGCAATGAGTAACTGCTCTTCAGTCACCACGCCGCGCCCAGAACCCTGTTCTGACTGCACCGCGCGACGCAGCTCTGGCGCACTGACCACCGCGGTACCGAGCTTTGCAACCACAATACTGGCGGCAATATTTGCCAATGCCACAGACTGCGGCAACGGCTCGCCCGCAGCGAGTGATGCTGCCAATACTGAGATCACGGTATCGCCGGCACCGGTTACATCAAAGACTTCTCGCGCGCGAGCCGGTAAATGCAACTCGGGCTGACCGGGGCGTAACAGACTCATACCGTGTTCACCACGCGTCACTAACAGCGCTTGTAACTCAAGCTCACGCATCAGTGCGGAACCCTTAGCGACAATTTCCTGCTCGCTATTGCAGGCGCCGACAATCGCGGTAAATTCGTTCCAGTTGGGCGTCAATAAAGTGGCGCCTTTGTAGCGGCTAAAATCAGTACCTTTGGGGTCAACCAGTACCGGTACTTTGTGCTTTCGGCATATCTGAATTAAAGCCTCGGTATTTTGCAGCGTGCCTTTAGCATAATCAGACAGGATTACCGCCCCCATCAGAGGCACTAATTTTTCAGCTTTGGCGATAAAATCGAGACTGTCTTCAGCCGTAAAGGCCTCTTCGAAATCGGCGCGAATCAGCTGTTGATGCTGACTGATCACCCGCAGTTTGGTAATGGTCGGCTTATCACTAGAGACCTGAAAGTCGGTGTGAATACCCGCTGCCTGCAAACGTTTTTGCAGAGCATCGGCCGCTTCATCGTTACCGACCACGCTCACTATTGATGCACCGCCGCCAAGCGCGGCAATATTTAACGCCACGTTGCCGGCGCCGCCAGGGCGATCTTCAACCTGATTCACTTTCACCACGGGGACCGGCGCCTCGGGCGATATACGTGAAGTACCGCCGTGCCAGTAGCGATCAAGCATGACATCGCCAATAACGAGAACCTGAGCTTTGTCGAAGCGTGGAGTTGTCAGTTTCATAACTGTCCTGTTAAGTAAATTCTAATGTTATTAGCTGTCGGTAAACTGCAGCGAATGCAGTTTCGCATAGGCGCCTTGCTGCGCCAGTAATTCTTTGTGACTGCCCTGCTCGACAATTCGCCCCTGTTCCATTACTACGATCTTGTCAGCCATCTCTATCGTAGAAAGGCGATGGGCAACCACCAAAGTCGTGCGCCCCTTCATCACCTCTTCTAACGCCTCTTGAATGGCGCGTTCAGATTCAGTATCGAGCGCTGAAGTGGCCTCATCGAGAATTAAAACAGGCGCATCTTTTAACAGGGCACGAGCAATGGCCAAACGCTGACGCTGACCGCCGGAAAGACGGGCGCCGTCTTCGCCAATTAATGTATCAAAGCCCTCTGGCATGCGCTCGATAAACTCCAGAGCATGGGCCGCTGTGGCCGCCGCAACCACTTGTTCACGACTAGACACAGCAAGGTCTCCATAGGCAATATTATTGGCCACGGTATCATTGAAAAGTGTGACACTCTGGTTGACCAAGGCAATTTGACAGCGCAAATTTTTCAGGCGGTAATCTTGTAGCGGCGTACCATCGAGCAATATATCGCCGTCACTGTGCGAGTAAAAACGCGGTATTAAACTGGCCAGAGTGGTCTTTCCCGAGCCAGAGCGGCCCACTAAAGCGACAACCTGCCCAGATTCTATATCAAGATTAATATCCTCTAAAACATTGCCATCATCAGCGTTGTAAGCAAAATTGAGTTTGCGAATCGACAATTTGCCCCGTGCGCGTTCAGTTTCATGACGGCCGCTATCGGTTTCAGCCACTTGATCGAGCTGCTGAAAAACGCTCTCGGCAGCAGCAACACCTTTTTGCACATCACCAATCACTTCTGATAGCTGGCGCACGGGCTTTTGAATCAAGCCCGCAGTGGTCAGATACGCCACAAAGGCACCGGCACTGTCGCCCTCAAAAAAACCAAAGGCGGCATAAAACAGCATCGCCATTGCAATCGACATAATCAATTGAATAATCGGCGTGGTGGCTGAAGACATCAGAGCAATTTTGATATTTTGACGCATATTATTGCGACTCGCTTGCTCGAAACGAGTTTTTTCATAGTTTTCACCGCCAAAGCTGCGCATCTCGCGATAACCGCCAATCATCTCTGAGCTCACATGGGTGATATGCCCCATAGCCACTTGTACTTTTGTACTCAACTTACGCAACCGTTTGCCGACTTTAGAAACAATAATGCCGATAAATGGCCCCACCGCAAAGAACACCAGAGTGAGTTTCCAATCGATGTAAAGCAGGTAAGACAGCAGCGCAATAACCGTAACGCCCTCACGAATCAGTACCTTGAGGGCGCCCGTTGCGGCGGTGGTAACTCCCGCTGTATCGTAGGTAATACGCGAGATTAAGTGACCCGAGTTCTGCTCATCAAAAAAACTGCCGGGTAAAACTGTCAATTTGTTAAACAGCTGCGTACGCAATGTATGGACAATACCCTGAGCCACACGGGCCAAAAAGTAACTACCGACAAAACCACCGAGCCCACGCACCGCAAAAATAGCAACCACCGACAAAGGCAATAACAGTCGGTCTTTAGAATCAGCCGCTTCAACGGCGTCAATCAACACACCAAACATATGCGTTAACAACGGTTGGGTTAAGGCAAACACCACAAAACCCAAAATACTAATAAGAAATAACAGCCAATAGGGCTTAACATAGCCGAGCAGGCGCAGATAGATTTTTAGAGAGGTCTGCTGAGTGCTAGATTGAGACATTCGACACCAGTAATGCGAAGAAATAGGTTAGCCGCGAAGGCTGTACATAAAGAATGTATAATACGGGTTTTAGATCATTTCACGTTAGCTATAAATTCCTAAATTGGCCCACGTAATACAACTATGCAGGATTTAACCTCTGAATATTATAAATAGGAAATTCATTACAGAAACACCCTCGTAGCTATTATTCACACTCCAAAACGGACCTGATCACCAATTTATTATCCCGCAGACAAGCTTCGTCTCGGATAAAGGACAGCTCAATTCACTGCATTTTTGTTGTGTACCCCAAGAAATAATCTACATAGTATTGTTACTTCAACTCGGCTAGAGGGCTATTTTTTGCTTAGTTCATTGATGTGTATCAATGCTTAACAGTGGGTCCTTAATAGGTATATTAAGAAGAATTCTCGCAATACCCGAACAGCAGAAAACTGACTAAAGACTAACAACCCATTTAGCGTCAGTTTTCGGATATATTGAAATTTGCAACACACACAAGATTGCATATAGAGTTAAGCATTCATTTTTAAAGCTCGAAAAAAGTTAAATAGTCATCGATAAATAGAGCCACTAAGGTTTGTACAACGCAATCTACTCAGAAGCCTTTATTTTCACAATATATTAGCTTTAACAAGCAAGAATTTTAAGGTAAGAAAATGGCAACCCCACCATTAATATCTATTATCATGCCGGTCCACAATGGCGAAATAGATATAGAAGAGTCTATTCTTTCTATTGTTCAGCAAAGCTATAAGAACTGGGAACTCATCATTGTCGATGACTATTCAACAGATAATACCGTAAAAATAGTACAGTCGATTAAACGCCAAGACCCTAGAGTTAAACTTTTCCAACATAACACCAATAAAGGTGTGTCCGCTGCCAGAAACACAGCTCTAGAGCAATGCAAAGGCAGCCACATAGCATTGCTAGATGCTGATGACATATCAACTCCCCAGCGATTAGAGAGCCAAATAGATTACATGGGTGCCCATAAGCTAGATTTATGTGGAAGCGCTATGACCACCTTTGGCGTGAAAGAAAAGCATGTATCCTTTCCAGTTAATAACGAAGATATAAAATACAACCTACTGTTTTTTAAAAAGAGTTTTAGCAACTCTAGCGTCATGATGAAAGCATCCTTTATTGGAAATATACGATACAACACATCTTTGGATTTTGCCGAAGATTATGCTTTTTGGGTGGCACTAACCACTACACAACCCTGTAAAATTGGTAATATTGATATTAATTTTTATAAAGTTTTAATTGAAAAAGAAAAGCTGGTATTAAGTATTCCTTTAAATCAACAATCTCACTTAAGATATGTTTCAAGTATTAATCAAGTAAACAAGGCGATTATAATACTAAAAAGTAAACCTAAAATAAAAAGAACAATGTGGAGTAGAAGAGCTCAAGAATATGAACAAAAAATTA
>CAJWZU010000085.1 GCA_913050115.1 uncultured Cellvibrionales bacterium | reverse complement strand
TGCGACTGATCCTCAGCGACACATTGCGTCGCAATCTCATTCCTCCTCGCCATCAAACAAAAGTCCTGGAACTGACGATGGATGCAATTGTTGAACAGGCACTCTTGAAATACCGCGGACAACAACCACAAACATTAGGTCTCCAACGCGCTGCGTAGAGCAAGCAATGACATCAAATCAAAGGGAGACTTCGGTCTCCCTTTTTTTATGTGTATGTTTTCTTGCTAAGCCGGTTGTGAGAAGTTATGTTGTACTTAGTATTTATTTTTTGTATGGTGTTTAATGTCTACTAATGATATTTATATCGGCGTTGATGGCGGTGGGACTAAGTGTCGCGCTGTAGTATCTGTTAACGGCGAGATTAAAGGCGAAGGTTTAGGTGGTGGTGCTAACCCTTACCAGAACCTAGAGCGGGCCAAGAACTCTATCGAAACGGCTAGCCTTTTGGCGCTTGAGGATGCTGGTCTAAGACCTACTGATATAAGCAAGGCTGTCGCCGGTTTAGGCTTAGCTGGGGTTAATGTTCCCGGTTCTTATAAGGCAATGAAAGATTGGCAGCATCCCTTTAAAGAAATGTTCTTAACCGGTGATCTGCATACGGCTTGTCTTGGTGCCCACGGTGGTGATGGTGCTATTCTTGTTACTGGCACAGGCTCCTGTGGTTATGCCATGGTTAACGGTAAGTCTCTTGATCTTGGCGGTTACGGTTTTCCATTAGGTGATCAAGGTGGTGGCGCCTGGCTTGGTCTAGAAATCGTCAAGGCTGCACTTTTATCATACGATGGTCTTGGCCCTAAAACGACTCTAGAAGATTGGGTAGTGGGTAAGTTAGAGCTTCGTGGAAGTCTGCTTGATGTGATTGAGCGTTTACAGAATCAACCCTCGAGCGAGATTGCCCAGCTGGCTTTGGGTGCATTTAATGCCGCTAAAGCGGGTGATCCGGTGTCCATAAAAATGATCAAAGAGGGTGCCGCTTACATCGACGCTCAGATTGAACGTTTAAGAGATTTTGGTGCGCCGCGTTTAACGATGGTTGGCGGTATCGGTTTCTTGTGGAAAGAGTGGATGAAGCCAGAGAATGTGGCTTTTGTTTCTGAGGCGCAACAACCGCCAGAAGTTGGAGCGGTTTATTATGCTCAGCAAGAGTATAAGGCTCTGATTTAATGAGTTCTATGGCATAGATAAAACCAGTGCATTCCTCGAGTGCGCTGGTTTTTTTCATTAGAAATAAGGAAAACTTATGGCTCGCTATAAAGCACTTGATGCCTTTCGTGGTTTAACCATTGCTCTGATGATTCTGGTGAATACCCCAGGCTCTTGGGATCATATCTATTGGCCCTTTGGCCACGCCGAATGGAATGGTTATACACCGACCGATTTAGTCTTTCCTTTTTTCTTATTCATTATCGGTTCGGCGATGTTTTTCTCCTTTAACAAGAGTGATTTTCAGTTCTCTGGCGCGGCTTGTCAGAAAATATTACAGCGCGGGGTGATGATGTTTGCCATCGGTTTGGCGCTTAATACACTGAACCTAATAGCCGGCAGTGGTGACTTTGCCGAGCTGAGAATTATGGGGGTCTTACAGCGGATCGGCATAGCCTATATTTTTGCTGGGGCGATTGTGCTTTTGGTGGGCCGCATTGGAGTGTTCTTAGTTTCTGCGCTGCTGCTGCTGGGTTATTGGGCGCTGTTGGTGCTATTGGGGGGGGATAATCAACTTGGTCTGCAAGATAACGCAGTGCGTCAATTCGATTTGGCTATGCTGAGCGCAGACCATATGTGGGCGGGTAAGGGTATACCTTTTGACCCTGAGGGCTTACTCAGTACTATTCCCGCCATAGTTAATGTGCTCTTGGGTTTTGAGGCCACACGTTATCTGACCTCGATTAAAAATAAGAGCGAGAGTGTGTGGCGGCTAGCAGGGTTAGGCGTTGCGGCGGTCTTACTGGCGACGGTTTGGGATTTACTGTGGCCGATCAATAAAAGCCTTTGGAGTGGCTCTTACGTCATCGTTACCACTGGTTGGGCGCTCATTGTGTTGGCGATGTTTATCTGGTTAATGGATGTTAAGGGTAAGCCGTTTGAGCCTTTGTTGGTATACGGCATGAATCCGCTGTTTATTTATGTGGTTTCGTGGGTATGGGTGGTGGTTTATTACCTCATTCCAGTGGGCGATGGTCATTTATACGACGTCGTTTTTGGCTGGTTCTTGGCCGGAGACAGTCCGAATATGGCGGCTTCTTTTCTCTTCGCTATTTCACATGTGTATCTTTTTTGGCTTATTAGCCTGTATTTATACCGCCGCAATATCGTTATTAAATTATGATAACTGACATCAGTTTGTTTACTGACCTTTAATAATTATCGTCCAAAAACCCTTTTAGCCACAGTTAAAAGGGTTTTTGGACGACTGTATCTGGTTTCGGGTCAAATAATGAACGATGCGTATTGATGCGTCGCGGTGCATCTGGGACAATCGCGCGCCCGCCTGTTGCCATGGCGATTTTCAGCCAGTCCACTCATTTCATACTAGGTATATACCGTGTTAACCACCGCCAACATTACTATGCAATTCGGCGCTAAGCCGCTGTTTGAAAATGCCTCCGTTAAGTTCGGTAATGGCAATCGCTATGGTCTTATCGGCGCCAATGGCAGCGGTAAGTCTACTTTTATGAAGATTTTGGGCGGCGATCTCGAGCAGTCAGGCGGCACAGTATCGCTTGATCCAGGTGAGCGCATCGGCAAGCTGCGTCAGGATCAATTTGCCTATGAGTCATACTCTGTGGTGGATACGGTGATTATGGGACACACCGAGCTGTGGGCCGTTAAAGAAGAGCGTGAGCGCATCTACTCTCTGCCTGAAATGAGTGAAGAAGACGGCATTAAAGTTGCCGACCTCGAAACAGAATTCGGTGAAATGGACGGCTACACGGCTGAGTCTCGCGCCGGCGAGTTGTTGATCGGTGTTGGTATCCCTGTAGAGCAGCATTTTGGTCCTATGAGCGAAATTGCACCGGGCTTCAAGTTGCGTGTATTGCTGGCACAGGCGCTCTTCTCCGACCCCGATATTCTGCTGCTCGACGAGCCGACCAACAACCTGGATATTCATACTATTCACTGGCTGGGCGAAGTGTTGAATGCCCGCAACAGTACTATGATCATCATCTCCCACGATCGTCACTTTTTGAACAGTGTCTGCACCCATATGGCCGACCTCGATTATGGTGAGATTCGTATGTTCTCGGGCAACTACGACGAATATATGACCGCCGCGACTCAGGCTCGTGAGCGCCTGCAGTCTGACAACGCCAAGAAGAAGGTACAAATCGCTGAACTGCAAGCCTTCGTTAGCCGCTTCTCGGCTAATGCTTCTAAGGCTAAGCAAGCTACCTCACGTGCCAAGCGTCTAGATAAAATACAACTCGATGACGTTAAACCGTCCAGCCGTGTTAACCCTTACATTCGCTTCGAGCAAGAAAAGAAGTTGCATCGCCTTGCTGTAGAAGTAGAGGGGTTGAGTAAGGGCTTCGATGAAGGGCCGCTGTTTGAAAAACTGAATATGATGGTAGAAGTGGGTGAGCGTATCGCTATCATCGGGGCTAACGGTGTGGGTAAAACCACCTTATTGCGGACTTTAGAGCGGGTTCTGGACGCTGATAGTGGCCGAGTTAAGTGGTCTGAAAATGCCGCTATCGGCAGCTACGCCCAAGATCACGCCTCTGATTTTGAAAAAGACCAAAACCTGTTCGATTGGATGAGTCAGTGGATGCCCGAGGGCGGCGATGAGCAATTGATTCGCGGTACTCTGGGTCGCTTACTGTTCTCTAACGACGATATTAAAAAAAGCGTTAAGGTTATCTCCGGTGGTGAGCAGGGGCGTATGCTATTTGGCCGTCTGATACTGCAAAAGCCGAATGTGATGCTTCTCGACGAGCCCACTAACCACCTGGATATGGAATCCATCGAGTCGCTTAACTTGGCGCTGGAAAACTACGCCGGTACTTTGATTTTTGTCAGTCACGACCGCGAATTTGTCTCGTCTCTGGCCACTCGAGTCATTGAAATCACCGAAACGGGCTTGATCGATTTTGCTGGTACCTATGAAGAGTACCTAAAAAGTAAAGACTTACAGGGCTAACTCGCGGGTGCAGAGATGCACCGGTATGAACTTGATATATAACAATGGGTTGCCTAGGCGGCCCTTTTTTATATCTCAAGTTTGATATTTATAGAGATATAAATCTGTTTGAGTTACTGTTACATCTCAAAATATAGAGTAATTGAGATGAGTGCAATAAAGACCCCGCCGCCGTTAGAGCAAGTTCAGTCCTTGTTTAAACTGATGAGTCAAACTCAGTCCGAGCAGTTTCCTGAATATTTTCAGTTTTATCAGGCGGTGGATGCTAAAGGGCGCTATCTGCCATTCGATAAGTTTCGATTTCGTGTGCCCAAATCCCTTAAGGTTGATGTCGCTTGGTCGGTGCTTAAAACAGCCCGTATGAGTCAGTATCGTTATGCACTTCCGTCTGGGCCTGAAGGCACTCCTTGTCCTTTTATTCTGACGCCCACTATTCAAAAAGCTATTTCGCTCACCGACCGCAATGCCACCACGGCAGCGCTGGAGTATATGAGCAACAAAATCGGTGAGCAAAAACACTTCGAATACATGCTCAACGACTTGATCGAAGATGAAGCGATCAGCAGTAGCCAGTTAGAGGGCGCGGCGACCACCACGCTGATGGCCAAAGACATGCTGAAGCGCAAGCGCAAACCGCGCACCATGGATGAGCGCATGATTCTCGGTAACTTCCAAATGATGAAGTTCGCCATCGATAATCGCGATCGACCTTTAAGCCCTGATTTTATTCAAGAGCTGCACGAAGTTGGGGTGCAGGGTATCGATGATGATAACTATCATCCCGGTGTATTCCGTGACAGCGACGATGTCGCGGTAGTGGACAGAGACGGCGAGGTGGTGCATCAGCCACCGAGCTGTAAAGACCTACCCAAGCGGTTACAAGTTTTAAGTGACTGGGCTAACAAATGCCACGACAGCGGCGAGTCCAGTGAGTATTTACATCCGTTACTAAAGGCCATGGCCATACATTTTGCTGTAGGTTACGAACATCCATTTCGCGACGGTAATGGGCGTGTGGCACGAGCACTATTTTACTGGTTTATGTTTAAAAATGAGTACGCAGCATTTCGTTATATTACTATTAGTGTGTTGCTAAAAGGTGCGGCTACTGAATACGGAAAATCTTACTTATATACCGAATCTGACACTATGGATATGACGTACTTTTTCGAGTTCCAGAGCGCAAAAGTGATCAAAGCGATCACTACGTTTAAAGAGTCCTATGAACATTCATCTCGTGAGCTCGAGGACTTTAATCGCTTTTTGTTGGCATCAGGTTTATTTGGAAAAATGAGTGATAATCACCGTGTTGTGTTTCGCGCTGCTCGCGACGGACTGCATCGAGACTTCACGGCTATTAACGTACAAGAGAACTTGCACTGCTCCTACAATACGGCCGCTAGCGTGTTGAAGGGGCTGGTTCAATTGAAGTTGTTTTCAGTGAGAAAAGTGGGCAAAGAATGGCTCTACAATATAAATAAGCTCGATGAAATCAAGAGCAGTTGGAATCGTTAGTTAATTCGTCAGCGCAAATAAAAATGAAAGGAGAAGGAGCCTACTAACAAGAAAAGCACTTGCGCCCTAGTTCCATTGGTTTCCCCTCAGTCAGTCATGTATGAGTATGCGCTCGGCACTACTCCAGCGTTGTTCTGCCTCCTGCATCCATTCAGTTGAGCTTCCCTGCAGCGAAAGTCACGGTGCTAGAAAGTAATCCACTGTCGTGGGTAGCGTCTATTTACCCGAGTGCCAGGGCAAGTGGGGTGTTTTCGTATTTAGCGTTCCGTTGGGGGAATAATGTTTATCAGGGAAAATTCCTATCGTAACCACCAAGCTTCTGGGTATAAAATTTATAGAGGCTGGTGCCTAAACATTCGCTTGTACTCAACGTTTAGCTAGGTTGAGTAACTCTTGGACTGCTTTATAAAATTGGGTGATGAGGGACTGCTGACGACCCAAAGCGGACACGCCCGCTGGGTAAATCCTTCACACAAACGCACCGCACGAAACTTATGCGTCCTGCTCCTTCGCGGCCTGACGTCGCAAACGTTTCGCATAGGTTTTGGCAAGTAACGCACCGACGTTTTTACCAACTGAATTACCTACTGAAGCTCCTACTCTACAATATTTCAAGACCCCCCCCCC
>CAJWZU010000084.1 GCA_913050115.1 uncultured Cellvibrionales bacterium | reverse complement strand
GTTGGAGTGAAACCGGATTCCCTGGATCTCTCGATGCAGCGACTCTACGAACACTGGTTGAAGCTGCCCGAATGGGAGGCACGCAGCGAGGCGTTACCGTTAGCGATTGGGATTGACCCCGAGCAATGGCAGAATTATCTCAATGAATATGAGCTTGTCCATTGCGAGCAGGATCTGTGGCGGCTCTTCGCTGAGTCGAACAGCATAAATTCTGACGATGAATCGGTTTCTGTGCCGACGATTTGCGCATGGTTTCAGGGTAATAACGTTGAATTGCCGATCAGTTTCGTCCGACTATTTGAATTTGTCCGTCAGGCGACGGTTCGTTCCGAACCAACCCCAAATGGTGTGGATGAAACGACACAAGAAAGATTAGAGGCGGGGCAGGATGAAAGGGAGATTGTCCTTGGTGCGGCCCTGTCGTTGGTTTCGAAAATGCCGGATCGCTGTAAGGATGAGCATGGTGTTATCGATGGGACGCTAGTTTCTAAATTAATTCTTGAGACCAGCGCTCGTTGGTTTGCATTGACGGTCCCCACAATGACGTCCGCGGAGATGGCTGAGTTGTTTAGTCCTCAGCGTAAGTTTTCAACATGGCGGCGGGCTACCGATGAGAGCGTCAAATCGAGTAAACGGTCAGGCCGCGCAAATAAACATGTATTATTTTGATCTTGGTCTCGATTGGCTTGAGCATAACGGTCGCAGTACTTCATTACTGGTTAATACTTTAACTTGGGGATTACTGCTAACGGGTAAATATTTAACTATCGGCGCGGCTAGTACCAGTGCCGATAGTGAGTCGCTGGTTAAAAAGTTACGAGTTATGGGTGAGCCGGTTATTCACGCAGTATTGGCTCAGGCGCTATTGTTAATGGGGCGAAATTTTGTACTGGCCGAAACTATTGAGGCAGCGCTGCGTCATACTAAAAAAGCTACTAACCAGCATGTTCCACTCTATTCCTTTGATATGCTCGGCGAGTCAGCGGTGAGCCTTGATGATGCCGATTTTTATTATCGTGAATACGCCCATGCCATTGAAACAATTGGACGGCAAAAATCATCCAACAGACTAACCCGCGACCACATAGTTGTGCCGTCGCCTCACACTTCTCACAGTGTATCGGTAAAATTGTCGGCTTTGCATCCGCGCTTTGAGCTATCGCAAGCGTCACGTCTGCTCGATGAATTGTTGCCGAAGGTGAAAAATTTGGCGCTTTTGGCTAAGCGCTTTGACATTGGTTTAACCCTTGATGCCGAAACCTGCGCCTGTACTGAAATTACACTGGCTATATTGTCGAGATTAGCGATCGATGCGGATTTAAATAATTGGCAGGGTTTGGGGGTTTGTATCCAAGCCTACCAAACACGCGCCCAAGCCCTAATTAATCGTTGCATTAGCATGGCAAAAACCAGTCGGCGGGGTCTGGCCGTGCGTTTGGTCAAGGGGGCCTATTGGGACAGCGAAATCAAGTGGGCACAGCAACAGGGTTTAGCCACTTACCCCGTATATACCAATAAATGCGATACCGACAGCAGTTATTTAATTTGCGCCGAAATGTTATTGCAGGCCTCAGCAACCAGCGATGGGTTAATCTATCCGCAGTTTGCTAGCCATAATGCTTTAACGTTAGCGGCCGTTATTAAGTATGCCAATAATTTGAATTTGGATTACACCGCATTTGAATGTCAGCGCCTGCACGGCATGGGCGAGGCGCTGTATCAAGAGCTAACTGCAGATGGCCTAACTAGTCGTGTATATGCTCCAGTGGGGCGCCCTAAAACACTACTGGCCTATTTGGTTCGACGCATGCTAGAAAATGGCGCCAACTCATCGTTTGTGAAGCAGCAATACCAGCCCAATATTTGCTTGAGTGACTTACTGGCTAACCCTGTCGTCAAAAATAGCGAGCGTGCGGTAGAAAAAATACACCAGCATCCGCTGCCTATGCCTAAAAATATTTATCAGCCGCTGCGCGTTAATTCTAACGGCACTGATTTGTGGACGCAGAGTGCGCGCAGTAAGTGGCAGCGCCGGTTACAGCAAGAGACCATATGGCCAGTGGTCGTGCCAAAGCAAACAGCAACGGTTCTTACCGCCACAGTCACTAATCCCGCCAACACCAACGAGGTGTTGGCGCATTTGCCATTGCACGATAATGAACAGCTAAAGTGTTGTTTAAATACTTTGCGGCAAGACAACACTCAATGGCAATGCGACTTGTCTTTGCGTTTACAAACCACAGCTAAATTAGCGCAGATTCTAGAGGCAGAAAAACAAGCGCTGGCATTATTATGCGTGCGAGAATGCGGAAAAACACTCGCCGACAGCTTAGACGAGATTCGCGAGGCGGTTGATTTTTGTTATTACTATGGCACCCAAGCTACCGCGCTTTCTTCTGGGAAAAGTATCCAGCCCAAAGCGCGAGGCATTATTGTTTGCATTAGCCCATGGAATTTTCCGCTAGCTATTTTTATTGGCCAGATTATTGCCGCACTGCTAGCCGGTAATCGAGTATTGGCCAAGCCTTCCAGTTGCTCGAGTTTAACTGCATCTTTTGTAGCAAGCTTATTGCGGCGCGCGGGCTTTAACGAATCAGTATTTCAATTAGTGCTTTGTCCCGGTCGATGCTTAGCGCCACTATTAGCCGATCAAGAAATTAGTGGGGTTTTATTTACTGGATCAAGTGCCAGCGCTCAACATATTTGGCCGCAGTTGCTGCAGTATAAAAATCGCCTACCATTATTTATTGCCGAGACCGGCGGCCAAAATGCCATGATCGTCGATGCTAGCGCGCTGCTGGAACAGGTGACTTTAGATATTTTACGTTCCAGTTTTAACAGTGCCGGTCAACGCTGCTCGGCGCTTAGAATACTCTATGTACAAGACGATATTTGTGATGAGTTAATTGAAAAGTTGATCGGTGCCATGGCCGAACTGCGCCTCGGTGACCCCAGTGATTTACAAACAGATATTGGTCCGGTGATTGACGCTGTATCCCTTAAAAAATTGCATCAGCACTGCGAGTTTTTAGAATCAAAAAATGCGTCAGCGCAACTGCTTTTTCGCTGTGACTTACCCGATGACTTACCTTCTGGGCATTATTTTGCCCCTTGTCTGTATGAAATACCGGCGCAGAGCATACTGGCAGCTGAGGTTTTTGGCCCCATATTACATGTTGTTCGCTATTCAGAAATTGAATTACCTAAGGTGATAGCGGCTATAAATAACAGTGGCTACGGCTTAACGCTGGGCATTCACTCCCGAATTGAATCAACTCAAAACTATATTTGCGCTCGCGCCCGCATCGGCAATATTTACATTAATCGCCATCAAGTGGGGGCAGTGGTAGGGTGTCAGCCATTTGGGGGAATGGGTTTGTCGGGTACGGGGCCCAAAGCGGGCGGCGCGAATTATTTACCAGCGCTGGTACACTGGCAGGGAAAGTCGATAACAGCGCCGAGCTTTTCCAATAAACTTATATTGCAGTTACAGCCTCTATCGTTACCGCTTGAGCCTAACATCGATTCTTCTATCGCCGTTATATCGGTGGCCGAGCGCTTAGACGCGCTGGAAAAATTTGTCTGTCAATTAAAAACTGATGTACAGGTGCTCGCGCGCGACAATCGTGCAGCGGCTCTGTTTATTCATCATATTAGTGATTTGCAGCGTCAAGCGTTGGCGTTATTACTCGAACCCACGGAACTGCCAACATTGGTGGGCGAACGCAACCAGCTGCGCTACTTGGCACGCGGGCACTTACTGCTAATTTGTCGAGACAGTTTATTGTTGGGTGAATGGTGGCTGCAGCTGTTGGCGGCGCTGGTAGCGGGCAATCGCGTCGACTTATGGGTGCCTGTGCTGTCCGAGGCAATCGTCGTCACGGGTCTAAAATTAATGCAGCAATCAGGTTTTAACCAAGAGTGTTGGCGAGTTCGGATTCTGACTGAATCCCAGAGCAATGTATTTACACTGTCTTACTCGGGGGTTATCGACGCTGTTATTGAACACCCTGATAGCGGCCAGTCTGTGAGCACCGCCATACAATTGCATCAACAGGAAAGGCTAGTGCCGCTTTTAGCCGATCACTTTGGCCCCCACTATTTGGCGCGTTTCTGCGTAGAGCAAGTGATCAGCACCGATACATCAGCCTTTGGTGGCAATATTGAACTGCTCAACAGAGGCCCTAGCACTGATTCTTAGGCAGGCGTACGGTTAAACCACTCAGCTGTTTTGTTACTTCAATCTGGCAGCTCAAGCGACTGTTGGTCTGGCGGTACTGTGCGCTATCCAAAACATCATCTTCGTCTTCGCTCGGCAAACCGACGCGTGCCTGCCATGCTGGCTCTATATAACAGTGACAGCTGGCACAACTCATACACCCTCCGCAGGCCGCGACTATGCCTTCCACGCCATTATCTATTGCGCCCTCCATCACTGAGTTCCCAATAGGAACGTCATGGGTAAACGTACCTCCATCGTCTTCGATATAAGTGATATTAGGCATAAAATCGACCTTTTTAAAGTGATTATGGGCGTTTTTACTGTTGCAAAATACGCACTTCCGACATGTCGGTTGTTCCATATTAGCCTGTGCTTATCTTCAGCATAAAGTGTATGCACAGGTCGCACTTATGTCATCAAACTCGCTAAAAAACATAACGATAAAATAATAGTTTTGGACCCTATTTAGGGGCGAGGTGTTAGGCTTATCAACTAGACCACCACATAAATGCAGAGGTTGCGGCGATACATTGATTTACCCTATTTCAGTCACTCATCGCCACAAGAATGTGGCTGATTAGAATAATTTAGATGCGATTAACGTTTTGCAGTTACAGGGAAGTAAGCACGGGTGTAATCGAGTTTATGGGGAAATACACATATATTATCGGTATTCCACAATGGCCTTGTTTTCTACAAAGCCCTCAGCCTCATACGCACCCAATGACGGTTATTTTCAGATTACTTGCAGCCACTCAAAGCTTGCAACCCCTCTAAAAATCGGTGAATCAGGTGTTTAGTGCTTAAGATGAAAAAAGCGGCACACTCCACTATAATATGCGGCTAATTTAGTTGATCACCGAGTAGCCGCAATGACCGCCACAGATTCTGCATTATCTTCTTCCGCTCAGGCCCAGCACACCGTTGAAAAAATAGGCGGTACGTCCATGAGTGACTACCAGGCCACCCGAAAGAATATTTACCTGAATCCGGGCTTAAACGGCAAACTCTACCAGCGTGTTTTTGTAGTATCGGCCTATGGCGGCATTACCAATGATCTGCTTGAACACAAGAAAAGCGGCCAATCCGGTGTTTACGCGCTATTTGCCAGTGCCGAAGAACAGGGCAGTTGGCAGGAGGCTTTTGCCGAGCTGCGCCAAAAAATGCTCGACATCAATGCCAGCTTTTTTAACGATGACACCGAGTTGCTTGAGGCCAACGACTTTATCAATGGCCGTCTAGATGATGCGGAACGCGTTTTGGTCGATTTGCAGCGGTTGTGTCAACACGGTCACTTCTCGATGAATGACCACCTACAAACCGTACGTGAAATGTTGGCGAGCCTAGGTGAAATCCACAGTGCCTACAACACCGCTAAACTGTTACGTTTAGATGGTATTGCCGCACGATTTGTCGATTTGTCCGGTTGGAGTGGCGACAAGCATTATTCTATCGACGAGCAAATCTCTCGCGCCTTTGCCAATATTGATCTTTCTACAGAGCTACCAATAACCACTGGTTATTGCCATTCCGAGCATGGCCTGATGGCGACCTATGATCGAGGCTATTCGGAGATTACTTTCTCGCGCGTCGCTGTGTTAACCAATGCTCGCGAAGCCATCATCCATAAAGAGTTTCACCTTTCCACCGCCGACCCGCGCTTAGTCGGCGAGCATAATGCAATCCCTATAGGTCGCACTAATTACGATGTGGCCGACCAACTGGCCAATTTGGGTATGGAAGCGATTCACCCCAATGCTGCCAAGGGCCTGCGTCAGCAAAATATCCTGCTGCGCATGAAGAACACTTTTGAGCCTGAGCATGGCGGCACCACTATCACTACCGATTATGTGAGTGAAAAGCCGTGCGTTGAAATCATCGCCGGCCGCAAAGGCATTTATGCGCTGGAGCTATTCGACCAAGACATGGTCGGCAATATGCTCGCTTATGGTCAAGAATTTCTGAAGTTAATCGCGCGCTTTAAAGCCCATGTGGTTAACAAAGACCTGAACGCCAACACCATCACTTATTATCTTGCTAGCAACATGAAAACGATTCAGCGCATTCAAGATGAGCTGAAGCTTAGTTATCCCAGCAGTGAAACTTTAGTCACTAAGGTTTGTGTGGTGTCCGCTATCGGTAGTCACATGAAAGTGCCGGGTATTCTTGCCCAAACCACCCAAGCTCTTGCCGACATTAATATCAGCGTATTAGCCATGCATCAGTCCATGCGTCAGGTGGATATGCAATTTATTCTCGATGAAGCCGATTACGATGCGGCAGTAAAGAGCCTGCACAAGCAGCTAGTTGAAGTACATGACCACGGCCGAGCTATTCGCATGCCGCATTGATTGGTGTAAAAGCGTAGTAGCTTTGGCGCTATTTTAAAGACCGCAGCTCGGAAGGGCGGCGGTCTTTTTTGTCTTACCCCTAAAAGTTTTTAGCGGTGTCTGCGGTGTGGTGGCTGGATAATACAGTCAATGTGATAATGGCTGAATTCGACCCATAGCCGTCAGTCGATAGTGGGCCCAGCTTTATAAATAGCAGGCAAGTAGGTATGCTTAAATTTCAATAAAAATATAGTTCAGGTGAACTGTAATAAGCCATCAAGGATTAAAATTGAGCGATAAATTCGATGTGTCAGGGCTGTTTTATGAGGCCAGTGGATACAAATTAAGAATGTATCTAGACATTAAGCGGGTGGACACTAAATTATGTGCTCCAGATCTTATGGTTATAATGATGAATCCTGGCTCTTCTTTTCCA
>CAJWZU010000083.1 GCA_913050115.1 uncultured Cellvibrionales bacterium | reverse complement strand
TGCAATTATTAGTATATAATTCTAAAAATGTAAAGATTTTTAGAAAAATAAGTTAGGTGATAAATCTCAGCAGAGCTCCGTATGGTTTGTGGCCAGTGTTTTGTCACAAAACGCCACTCAAAATCACTAGATGCCTCTAATTGCAGACTTTCAGCTTTTCCCTTAGGCTTAGTTAAGCGAGCCTTCATCAAAGTCTCTTTTGCCGGATTAAAATCTTGATCTAACAGATCTACATAAATCGGTAACTTTTGACCCATTTCATATTTTTGCCAAGCACCATACACCTGAACTAAAGGACGCGACCCAGCGGAAGTCCATTCAATAAGCCGACTCCAGAAATTCTCATAATAAGTCTCACTCACTTTACTCGTCACTTTCCAACGCCAAGTCGATACACCACACCAGGCAACACGACCCAAACTCGATGGCTTGGTTGCCAGCATAAAGGCATCACCTACTAACAAATCGCTTCGTCCCATAACCGCCAGAGCCTTGCCTTTCTGAGCCATCTGACCGCTAAATAAATTAAACTTTCCATTGAGATCTACATCATTACCACGCTCTCTAGAATACAAAATCGAACTGTCTGATAAGCGTAATTTTTTGCGACTATACTCCTGCCCAAAAACGACACTCTTTACGGGTAGTAACTCCTTAAAAGGCTCACTCACTTCACCCCCAACACAGATGAGCCCACCGCCTTTTTCTTGCACAAAACTCTTTAGCAAAGCCAACTCGTCATCATCCAGTGCCAGCAAACCCTGCAACACTTCATCATTATGACTACCGAGTTCACCCCCAGGCCAGTCGGTTCGGCCTGGAGTCTCGGCTAGGCGCGGCATCATGGCAGGAATTTTTAACGGCTTACCGTCAATTTCAACCTCTTCAAACAGGCCTCGCTCATTAAAGTGCGGGTCAGCCAACATATCTTCAACATTATAAATTGGCCCAGCGGGAACACGCGCGTCTTCGAGTATGGCCAAGAGCGCTTCTGAATTGAGCGAGAGACACCACTGGCTTAAAACTTCATCTATTATTGCCTCATACTCAACCCGCCCAGCGTTGTGCGCCATACGCGGATCAGAGGCCATTTCAGGGTGGTTTGCTGCGGTCATCAAACGCTGAAAGATAGAGTCGCCATTGCCGCCAATCACCACATATTTATTGTTTTTACAGCGGTAAGTATTAGTGGGTACTATGCCCGTAACAGTGGTGCCCGAAGGCTCGCGCACTACCCCAGCGCCGTCGTATTCGGGCACCACCGCCTCCATTAGGTTGAACATGGCCTCATACAGTGCCACATCCACTACCTGACCCTGCCCCTGCTCGCCTGCAGCGATTTGCTGCTGACGCTGAAACAGTGCCATCACCACCCCGAGGCTAGCGTGAATCCCGGCAATGGTATCGCCGATACTGAGGTTGGGCCGCACCGGCGCCTGATCGGCAAAACCGTTAACGTAACGAAAGCCACTAATACCCTCACACACAGAGGCAAAACCCGGCTTTTGTGAGTAGGGGCCGGTTTGGCCATAACCTGAAATGCGTGTGTAGACCAATTTGGGGTTGGTTATTTTAATCGCATCGGGCCCTAAGCCCCACTTTTCCATAACACCGGGGCGAAAATTTTCAATTAAAACATCGGCGCTGTCGATTAACTGACGGGCAATTTCACAGCCGCGCGGCTGGCGTAAATCGAGAGTCACGCTCTTTTTATTGCGGCCGAGACTGCGCCACCAGTAAGAGGTACCGCCCTCATCCAACACGCGCCAGCCACGTATGGCGTCGCCCTTGTTAGGCGCTTCGATTTTTATAACTTCAGCCCCAAAGTAGGCCAGCATAGAACCGCAAAAAGGCCCGGCTAACAGCTGTCCCAATTCAATGACCCGAATACCATCTAAAGGACGCTTACCTGTTACTGCTGTCATATTTAATCAACCTGATATCCGGCTGGGGAATCTCTTTATAAGCTTGGTATCTGTTACAGCCCATGCACACACTGTAAGAGTCGCCAGCATCGCGTAGGACAATATGTTTTAAACTAGGGAGCTAGGCGATCAATGATCCATTCACCGCTGTTACCGCGAGAATATTCAAAGCGGTCGTGCAGACGATTGGCTCCGCCCTGCCAAAATTCAATGGAGCTTGGTTCAATAATATAACCACCCCAGAACTCGGGTAACGGAATATCGCCCTTGGCGAACTTCTCTTTCATGGCATTGAACTGCTGCATCAATAACTGCCGCGAGCTAACTTTTTGACTCTGCCTTGAGGCCCAGGCACCCAGCTGACTTTCACGTGGGCGCGAGCTGAAGTATTTTAGACTTTCGACGCTGTCGAGTTTTCTAGCCACGCCGCACACGTTGACCTGCCGCTCAATGGCGTGCCAAGGGAAGTGCAAACTGACCTTGCTATTGACGGCAATATTCTGTGCTTTTTTACTGGCAAAATTGGTGTAAAAAACAAAACCGCGCTCATCTAGGTGCTTCAGTAACACTATGCGCTGGCTCGGTTGGCCACCTGCGCTTACAGTAGCGACGGTCATAGCTGTAGGGTCGGCCATATCGGTGGCAATAGCCTGCTGCATCCATAGCTCAAACTGAGCAATGGGGTTTAGTTGCAAGTCTTCATGTTTCAAACCACCGCGTAAATATTCGCGGCGCAACTCTTCTAAATCCATAGTTCTAAATCCATAGTTCTAAATTCACAGCACTGAATCAAAAGTCTTCACTTGCTATTGGCGATAAAGCGTATTGTACCTAATGCGTGCTAAACTCGCCCCATGTTATCCCATTTACTAGCCTAGAGAGCCCCCATGGCCGATTGTGAAATCTATCTACAAAACCCCGAAATGACACCAATGATTGAATGGATCGAAGCGAGTGTGGGTGAAATGGACTGGATCAGCGAGAACGAAGACATGGTGGTCTTCCATGCTATCGCTGGTGGCGACACGCTCCCAATTATTGTGCAGAAAGAAATAGCAGGCACTGAACTTAGCGAAAAGATAGTAGGAGTTTGGTTTAACTCAATACATGCGCCCTGGGAATCCGATGCTGACTGCGCGCGCGATGCGTTCAAGGCTCTGGGCTGCACGGTGCAATGCGACCCCGGTGACGCCGTTAAAGGTGAAGACAAATTCATGCAGGTAGATGCTTCGGGCGAAAGTATAATTAGCTTGGCAGAATAACCTATCGAATATTCCATCAATATCAGTGATAGCTCAGGACTGTCGAACAAAAAAACCCCAGACGGGATTAATTCCTGAGAGCAAATAATTTATGTACTCACAAGCAAAGGCTGAGGGTTTTTTACAAGATAACGCCGTATTCCAGCCAATATTCCATCCGCTGCCGAAATATTAATTGAAAATTTATAACAGCCAATACTCGCTACCTTTTACAGAATTGATACCAGAGCATCTACGTGCCGCTGTTACCCCAGCCTGAACCGCTAACTCGTAAAGCCGATTAGACATAAATAATAACTACAAAATACAGCGTCGAGAATTATGAATAACTACCAAGTAAAAAAAATATCAGCGTCATCGCCCAACTGGGCAGATATACCCCTGCTTAGTATTGAAACCTACCCATGGTACAAAACCGGAGCAAAACAGGCTACCAGAGTTCAACTAGCCTACAATGATGTAGCCCTATTTATTAATATCGAAGCGGAGGATCAATACAGTTACTCAAAGCAGACCGAGCTTAACCACATGCTAATCTGTGAAGATTCCTGTGTTGAAATCTTTTTTTCACCCTCGGGCGTTCTCGGCAGCAGCTACATAAATCTGGAAGTTAATTGCTGCGGCACCCTGCACCTAGCTTACGGCCAAGATCGTCATTTACGTAAGTTCCTACCGATAGAGTTGGCGGCTCTCGTACAAAGAACAGCGTCAATCAAGTCACCGGTAAAATTAGAATCAACAGATGACGTGTCTTGGGAAATAGAGATAACACTGCCCTTTAAAGTGGTAGCAGAGTTAACCGGCGAAAGCGTAAACCCCGAAAAATGGCTGGCAAACTTCTATCGCTGTGGGGGCAGGCAAGACCCTCAGTATGCGGTTTGGAATAATATTAAGGTCAACCAACCTGACTACCATCGCCCCGAAAGCTTTGGCCTACTAAACTTTAAATAACAGGCAAGCATTACAACATTCAAGGACAGTCGTTAATTACCACGGCTGCCCTTGAACTATCAGCTACCGGCAAGTTCCACTTGATCCAGTTCATTATCTGCCAATAAATACTGATTTAATTGATCGACTTCAGCATTTAGTAAGGAATATAGCTGAAATTGATTCTTGGCACGCACCCAATTATGCTCATCATATTGGGTATGAAAATAGTTATCGCCATTAATGTAGTCGGTTAGAAACCTTACCCCTATCATAAAGGGCAGCAGCTGCGCACCGACGATTAAACTCTGCTTTTCTTGCGGGGTAATATTGCTACCGAAGCCTGCGATATAGGCTTGTAATAGCGCACTAAAAATATCAAATCTTACTTCCATATCTTCGATATTTTTGCCATCTTCAGGCAGATTAGAGCAACAAGTGCGAACCATATCCCCAAAGTCATGCATTAAAAAACCGGGCATACAGGTGTCTAAATCAATAACAGCAACCGCCTGCTTAGTCTCATTACAAAACAACAGATTGTTAATCTTGGTGTCGTTATGGGTAACATGCAACGGTAACTGCGAACTAATAGCGGCTACTTCGGCGGTAAATTTTTTCTGCTCTAGGCAAAAGTCGACCTGCGCCTGACAACGACTCAGCCGGCCGACGGGATCGCGCTGAATCACATCTTGTAACTGCTGCAAACGGAACTGCAAATTGTGAAAATTTGGAATAATAACCGAGAGTTCTTTGGCAGGAAAAGCACTCAAAGCAGAAGTGAACTGTGCAAAAGCGGTTGCCGCCTGCGAGGCTTGGCCAACGGAATCTACGGCTTCAATAGTGTAACAATTCGGAATAAAATAAAGCGCCCGCCACAATTCACAGCCTATCTCAATAGATTTCTCGCCATTGATAGTTTCTAACTGTCCAACAGAAGAGAGCGGATACTCATTACGGGCCTTAGCCGAAACCAAATACTGATCAATTAACTCCGCATTAGCGATAACTTGCTTGGCCTGTTTAAATACACCCTGATTGATCTTTTGCAAAACGAAGTTTTTATTGGGGCTCTTCACTAAATAGGTACTGTTTATTAAGCCGTTTCCTAGTTGAGAAACCTGACTCACGGACGGATCCACACCATATTGCAAGATAACAAGCTCTAGAGCGCTTCCGTATGCTGTACTGTCCATAAAAATCTGCTTTTGTAATGCTATGTAATGCTAATGAATCAAGCATAATACCTCAAAACAACAAAAAATAACGTCATTGCTTAGATATCTGGGGTAAATCAGCGCAGCGCCTGACCAAATATCAGACCCTTTTCACGGTAGTTTTTGATGTGAACCCCATATTCACCGTCTCGCAATACACGCTGAATCAAATATGTTTTCGGCAGTTTTTCGCATTCAATGTCCGCTAAAGATATAACGTGCTCGCGGCTGAACTCGCCTTTCTTATCCTGCACTACAATAACACGCGGCAAATGTTTGAAACGGTGATTCACCTCTAATACGATCGCCACCATACCGTTCATTAATTCGACAATACAGCCCGGCGGGTAGAGGCCAATACACTTAATAAACTCCTGTGACAAACGATCATCAAAATGCTTGCCTTTCTCCTTAAAAATTTCTTTCAGCGCATCGGTAGAAGACATCGAGGGTGCATAACAGCGCTCAGCGGTCATCGCATCAAAGGCATCAACTATGGCAATAATGCGGGAAAAATCTGAAATAGCCGCCGCTTTAAGTTTGCGCGGGTAGCCGCCGCCATCTACATGTTCATGGTGACTGTAAGCCACGTCGACTACGCCGTGATAAGCGCCTGGCGACGACATTAACAGATTGCGGCCGTGTACCACGTGCGCACGCATCATTTTCGATTCTTTAGGGGTCAGCGCAGAAGGCTTATTGAGCACTGCGTCAGGGACACGCATCTTGCCAACATCATGCAAGAGGCCGCAGAGGCCGAGTTTTTGCAGCGCATCTTCATCCATGCCTAAGTGACGACCAAAGGCAATGGCAAGGATACATACATTAAGGCAGTGTTCGGAAGTATATTCGTTCTTGTCACGCATCTTCGACATCCATACCAAGGCATCGGGATTGCGAATAACGCTGCTCACGCAGGAGTTGACGGTGTCTTTGGCTTTTTTGGTATCAATAACGCCGCCGAGGCGAATGTCGTCAAGTAAACTTTTGGTGATGGTGCGTGCTTGGCGGTATGCACCCAGCGCTTTTCGGTGCTCTTCTTGAGCCGGAATTTTATTAATATAGCTTACTTTACGCTCGGGCAAGCTACCTGCAGAACGCTTCTCAGGAGCTATCCAGACATCTTCAACCGCGTCGATCCAGACATGCTTGCAGTATTCATCGAGAACGGTTATGTCATCCATGTGTTCAATCACGAAGCCCTGAAGTAAAAACGGAGTCTCGGTCCAATCTCGATCGAGCTTGGAGACAAACATACCGATTTTTAATTCAGACACATGAAGTTTGAGGGTTTTATTCTCTTTATCAAAATGGCCTGGCGACACTTGCTCGCGTTTCAAACAACACCTCGATCAAACGCTATCTTAGCGGGTTGATAATTCATACATCTAACAACTTAAAGGTCCTAAATCGCGCCAACACTCGAAAAAAGTCTTTAAAAATCATAGACATATATAGTAGCTTGCGACTTAAATGGCAGAATAGACAGTTATAATTACTCTTAGTATAGCATTTAAGATACTAATCGGCTTGCCATTTAAATGCCTTGTGGATTTTTTAACAGATCGGCTACTGATATTTATGCGCTAATATAAACGGAGATCCGGCACATTTTTACGACAGCGACATTTATAATGAACGTGTTTACCTCGATACCGTCCTTAATCTTTGACTTTGTTGGATTGCAAGTATTCGGCCCTTTACTCACCTGCTCGGCTAAGCCTAGTTAATGCCAAGCCATGCAAAAAATTGACGACATCATCACTGCCACCCAAGACTGCAGCCAAAAAACAGATCCAATACGACTAATAACAGTCGATCAAGTCAAAAAAAGTTATCGAGCAGACGAAGATGGGCAGTGGTACGCTGATAAACATAGCCACGAAAACCAAAACTGTGGCGTAAATAGAGTAAAATGGGATTCAACGATCTACCCATTACGACCCTAAAAATCATATGCGACAAAACTTATGATACCCAGTATTCGCGAAACATCACCTGTCCAAGCCCAATATCTGGGCTTTATTGAGGCTCTCAAAACGTCAGGTTTTGAAGGGGAACTCAACCCGGATTACGCCAACCGCACGGTACTGGCGACCGACAATTCAATTTATCAGGTGCTGCCTCAAGGTATCATAAGTTTT
>CAJWZU010000082.1 GCA_913050115.1 uncultured Cellvibrionales bacterium | reverse complement strand
GGTGCCGCGGGCAACGCCCCCTACGCTGTCGCCATCATTAAAATACGTGATGAAGTGTCTACCGGTATTCAACTCAATGGTGCCATGCGCTCAAGTAAAATGTTTCCGGCTATGCTGATACAAATGACCGCTATTGGTGAGGAGGCCGGTGCTTTAGACGAAATGCTGGATAAATCCGCCGAATTTTATGAAGATGCGGTCGATAATATGGTTGATGGGCTTACGGCACTGCTGGAACCGATTATTATGTCCGTATTGGGTGTGCTAGTTGGCGGACTTATGATTGCCATGTATTTGCCGATTTTCCAGTTAGGTGCGGTTATTTAAATGTTACAAGAGACTTTAAATCAAAACGCCCTAATACTAGTAACTGGTACGTGTATTCTTGGCTTGTTAGTAGGCTCATTCCTCAACGTAGTCATTCACCGCCTGCCGAAACTCATGCAGGCCGAGTGGCAACGCGACTGCTGCGAGCTACTAGAGCAACCTGCACCTAAACAAGAAGCGCCTTACAATCTAGTTTTCCCCAATTCCCACTGCCCTAATTGCAAACATGTCATCAGAGCTTGGGAAAATATCCCAGTGATTAGCTGGTTGTTTTTGCGCGGCAAGTGCTCTAACTGTAAAAACCCTATATCGAAACGCTACCCATTGGTGGAACTAGCGACAGGCTTGCTATCGGCCTATGCCGCTTACACGTTTGGTTTTGGCTGGCCACTGGCGTTGGTGTTACTACTGACGTGGTCTTTGGTTGCCTTAACCATGATTGACGCCGACACCCAGTTATTGCCGGATTCAATCACCCTACCACTTATATGGGCGGGCTTGATTGCCAATTATTTTGGTTTATTTACCAGTTTTGAAGACGCTTTTTGGGGCGCTATTGCCGGTTATTTATCACTGTGGTCGGTATTTTGGCTGTTTAAGCTGGTCACCGGTAAAGAGGGCATGGGCTATGGTGATTTTAAATTACTGGCTGCTCTGGGTGCCTTTATGGGTTGGCAATGGCTTATTGCTATTATCATACTGTCATCGCTAGTGGGCGCCGTAATTGGTATTGCCGGTATTTTAATTTACGGTCGTGACAAGAATGTTCCAATTCCTTTTGGGCCTTATCTGGCGATTGCCGGCTGGATCGTGTTAATTTGGGGTGACGCTATAGCACATCACGTGCCCATGCTTGCGGCCTTTCACTAGCCCGTGTTCACAGTTGGCCTGACCGGTGGCATAGGCAGCGGCAAGAGTGAAGTCTCGCGCCGTTTTGAAGCCTTAGGCATTACTGTCGCGGATGCCGATCTGATTGCCCGTTCGGTGGTTGAACCGAATCAGCCAGCACTGGATAAAATATCACAGCACTTTGGCGAAGATATTCTATTGCCTAACGGCGGTCTTGATCGGGCCAAGCTAAGACAAATCATCTTTGGTGATAGTCGTCAGAAATTATGGCTAGAGCAACTTTTGCACCCCCTAATAGCCGCCGAAATTGATGATCAACTTAATAACGCTGCCAGTCCCTACTCGATATTGTCCTCGCCTTTACTGCTAGAAAGCCAGCAGTGGCAGCGCGTGGACCGAGTTCTAGTAGTAGATACCCCAGTGGCGACACAAGTTAAGCGCAGCTGTGCGCGCGACAGCAATAGCGAAGCCCAGATTCATGCCATTATTAATAGCCAGATCAAGCGGCAAGACCGCTTGCAGCGCGCCGATGATATTGTTGACAACCACGGCAATATTGACGCTCTGCAACCACAGGTAGAGCTTCTGCACCGCCAATATCTTGTGGCCTGCGCGGCTGGCGCTAACTAATTACCGCTATAGCGTTTTAGCCGTGCGATATCTCGCACAAAAACTTCAGCCTTCGTCCACTGTCGCTATCTCGCCTATTCCGTAATAATTAACTTACTCAAGTCGCGGGCAGGATGCCATTAAGGCTAATAACAGGATGTTATTTCTCAGGATGAGTTGCACAGAAATATTGGGCAGGACGCCAGATTGCTGTGCAATACAAGGATGGTTTAAGGCTTAAGGATGAGCCGAGCAAGGACGCTCGATATAAAAACACCGCTGCCACGTAAGTTGCAGCGGTGTTTTTATATGCACGCTTTACCGCTACCTGTAATATCAGCTGCCACTGTTTACCTAACTAACTATCCGAAGAGTATTAACAATGAGCGAGCCAAAAGCGGTGACCGAACTGCAATGCCCCAGCTGTACGAGTAAAGTTCTGTGGAACGATGACTACCCTTTTCGCCCTTTTTGCAGCAAACGCTGCCAACAAATAGATTTTGGCGGCTGGGCCAATGAAGATAATAAGATTGCCGGCAGCCCTGCCTATGACGATATGAATAGTGCTGACTTGGCGTAATGTATTCCCCTATGAAGATGGGGCTAATATAAGTAACCCGGAAAAATCACGCCTTTCGCCTGAGTGTCTGCAGTGACAACGAAATTATATCGGGACGTTTAATCTGACGAAGCCGTTAGCGAGCCCCACCAGCCTGATATTCCCGCCACGCCTTGAGCACCAGAGACTTTAACCTGCGCAACATGTTCAGGCCTCATGCCACCGAGGGCATACACCGGCACCTTGCAACTGGCAACTAACTCTTTAAAGGCCTGCCATCCTAAAGGCTCTGCATCGGGGTGAGAGCGGGTAGCCAATAGCGGCGACAACAGCAGGTAGTCAGCGCCCACAGTTTGCGCCTGCTGAATTTCTTGGCGGTTATGGCACGACACACCAAACAATACATCTAAAGACACTGGGCGCTTAGCCAGAGCCATTAGATGACGACTTGCCAGATGCAAGCCAACTCCATCAAACGCTTTAAACTTTTCAAACTCTTCAGGCGCACAATTAAGCTGCAACTGAGCACCGGTGGCCTGACACGCTTGCTGGGCGATGCTGATCTGGCTCTGGCAAAGTTTGGGCTGGCGCAACTGCACCAATTTAACCCCATGCTCTAAAGAGCTTTTGAGCTTGTGCTCGAACACCGCCAAATCACTTTCATCGCCAGTGATCATCATCACGTTAGGCAACTGCAACGCCGTGATAATAGGACTGTTGGCCGCGGGAAAATCATAGTTATTGAGATCCGCAGTGTCGACCCAGCGTATCGGCTGGCCTTCGTTGCCTTGCGCGATACCGGTAAAGCCATCGACTAAGCACACATCCAGTAACACAGATTTATCAGAATAATTGTGCTGAATTTGGATTAAAGGCTCTATCGACTGCACCTCAATGGCCAGTTCCTCACGCAGCTCGCGCACAAGCGCCCGAGTTAATGTTTCACCCGCTTCGACCTTGCCACCAGGGAATTCCCACAAACCCCCTTGGTGGACATCAAGCGGACGCTTGGCAATCAGAATATGACCGAGGTTGTTTTTAACCACCCCGACCGCGACATGAACGACTTTAGTCATAATTTGATTAGCTTTTCTATTTTAAAAAAGTCATCTTTACCTGAAAGCACAGAACTATCGGGTACAAAGCGCATTGTTAAGAACGGTATTCGGCGTTAATAGTCACGTATTCATGCGACAGATCTGTCGTCCACACTCTGTCGCTAAAATCACCACGGCTAAGATCGATGTGAATACTGATATTTTCTTCATCCATGACTGCCTGCCCTTGTTCCTCAGTATAACTGGCGGCACAGCCGCCATTTTCGACAATAAGCACATCGCCTAAATGCACCGTTACTTTGTTGGCATCAAGCTCCGCTACACCAGCGTAACCGATCGCGGCCACTATACGGCCCCAGTTTGGATCGGAGGCAAACAGTGCAGTTTTTACCAGTGGCGAGCGAGCGACAGAGTAAGCAACATCGATACATTCTTGCTCGGTGCCGCCACCGGTGACCTCAATAGTGACAAACTTAGTGGCACCCTCACCATCGGTCACAATCGCTTTGGCCAACTGCCGGTGTATATCAATAACGGCGGCACTTAACTGCTGATACAAGGGGCTATCAATGGATTCAATTTCAGGCAGCGAGGTTTGACCGGTGGCGATCAAAATACAGGAGTCATTCGTGGACGTATCGCCATCAACCGTGATGCGGTTGAAAGATTCGTTCGCCGCCTGCTTCGATAGTTGCTCAAGTATTGACTGAGCGATATTGGCGTTAGTGGCGATATAGCCAAGCATAGTGGCCATATTTGGCTCAATCATGCCTGAGCCTTTACTGATGCCTGCCACAACAACACTCTGGCCCTCGTACTCAAATTGACTACAAGCGCCCTTAGCTCGAGTATCAGTGGTCATAATGCCCTGTCCCGCGTCTGCCCAGCCATCACTTGCCAGCAGCTTATAAGCCGAATCGATAACCGGTAATATTTTCGGCATTGGTAGCAATTCGCCAATCACACCGGTAGAAAAGGGCAGTACTTGTTCGGGTTTCACACCCGCAACACGGGCGACTTCGACACAGGTTGCCAGCGCATCCGCCATACCCTGCTCGCCAGTACAGGCATTGGCATTGCCAGAGTTCACCAACAAATAACGAATGGCGGGCGCTTCATCCGACAAGTTCTGCTTGCATACCGTGACGGGCGCAGCGCAAAAAGCATTTTGAGTGAAAACCCCGGCAACGCGTGCCCCCTCAACTAATTCAAACAACACCACATCATTGCGGCCATTGTCTTTAATGCCCGCATCTACAGCGGCCAATTTAACACCCGGCACAACCGGCATATCAGGAAAAGGAACGTTACCGACGGCCATAATTAATTTCTCAAATGAATAAAGGAGCCACAAGGCTCCTTTTAAATATATTTTTATACCACCACACCTAAGGGCGAGTGATTTTTGCCTCAGGGCCTACGCGACCGCCATGGACGGCGGAAGTGCAGGTTTTGCAGGAGCAAAAACCTGCCCGCCCGTTAAGCCAATTTGCCATGGCACTGTTTGAATTTCTTGCCTGAACCACAAGGGCAAATATCATTGCGACCGACCTTGCGACCAGCGCGAACTGGCTCGGCCTTTGGCTCGTCTGTCGCTGGCGCAGGCTGGCCCATAGCATTAGCCTCGGCGTGCTGTAGCTGCAATTTCTGACGTTCTTGCGCTACGCGGCGCTGCTGCTCTTGCGCTTCCATCTGCTCACGTGAAATAGGCTCCACTCGGGCTAATACCTTGGCCACGTCGTGCTTAATGTTATCGAGCAAGCTCTCAAACATTTCAAATGACTCGCGTTTGTACTCTTGCTTAGGGTTCTTCTGAGCGTAAGCACGCAAGCCAATACCTTGACGCAGCTGATCCATATTCTGTAAGTGTTCTTTCCACAGCTGATCGACAATCTGCAGCATTACCTGAGTTTCAATCTCGCGCATGACATCGCCAATACGCTCGCTCTTAGCCTGATAAGCAGCCTCAAACTCGACATGAATTTTTTCGCGCAGAGCTTCCTCATGCAGGGTGTCGTCATCATTCAACCATTGTTGCAGCGTCATACGCAGACCAAAATCGGCCTCAATTTTACGCTCAAGCCCGGCCACATCCCACTGCTCTTCTATACTTTGCGGTGGTATAAAACCACTGACTAAAGTACTACAAACGTCATAACGAACATTCACTAGCACATCGGCGATATCATCAGCTTCTAAGAGCTCATTGCGCTGCGAGTAGATTATCTGACGTTGGTCGTTGGAAACATCATCATATTCAAGCAGCTGCTTACGAATGTCGAAATTGCGCCCTTCTACTTTGCGCTGAGCTTTTTCGATAGCGTTACTGACCATGCGGTGCTCGATAGCCTCGCCGTTCTCCATGCCCAGAGCCTGCATAAAGTTGCGCACCCGCTCGGAAGCAAAAATACGCATTAAGCTGTCTTCCAGCGACAAGTAAAAACGCGACATACCCGGGTCGCCCTGACGGCCGGCACGACCGCGTAACTGATTGTCGATACGGCGCGACTCATGCCGCTCGGTACCAATAATGTGCAAACCGCCTCTCTCTAGCACCAGTTCATGGCGCTGCTGCCAGTCGGCATTAACGTCGCTAATAGCTTTAGCGCTGGCATCAACACCCAGCGCCAGCAATTCAGCCTTTAGGTTACCACCGAGAACAATATCGGTACCGCGACCCGCCATATTGGTGGCAATAGTAATCGCACCAGGGCGACCGGCGCCCTCAATAATTTCAGCTTCTTTCTCGTGGAACTTGGCGTTGAGTACGTTGTGTTCAATGCCAGCCTTTTTGAAGCGCTCGGACATCAATTCGGAGGTTTCAATACTTGCCGTACCCACAAGTACAGGTACCTGTTTTTCTTGCAGCTCTTTTACATCGTCAACAATAGCGTCGAATTTGTCTTCTACCGTCAAATACACCAAATCATTGAGATCTTTGCGCTGAACATTACGGTTAGGTGGAATCACAACCACTGGCAGATTGTAAATTTGATGGAATTCAAACGCTTCAGTATCGGCAGTACCAGTCATACCCGCCAAAGTGTCATACATACGGAAAAAGTTTTGGAAGGTAGTCGAGGCCAGCGTCTGACTTTCGCTCTGAATGTCTACGCCTTCTTTCGCTTCCAGCGCCTGGTGCAAACCGTCTGAAAGTCGACGACCCGCCATAGTGCGGCCAGTGTGTTCATCAATTAACACAACTTGGTTGTCTTCAACTATATATTCGATGTTTTTCTGAAACAGTGAGTAAGCGCGCAACGCTGACGATACATGATGCAGTAGACCAAGGTTACCGGCCGCGTAAAGACTGTCGTTCTCTTGTAACAGACCAGCGGCTAGCATCAGTTGTTCGACCTTGTCGTGCCCCGATTCGGTCAGCTCAACCTGGCGACTTTTCTCGTCGACAGTGAAATCTCCGGTCTCTTTAACATCGTCGCCCTCCTCTTCCTGGCGATTTAGGTCACCCACTAAAGCATTGATGCGCTGATACATGACTGAGCTGTCGTCGGCTTGACCCGAGATAATCAGCGGCGTGCGTGCCTCATCGATAAGAATAGAATCGACCTCATCCACTACTGCATAAGCGAGACCGCGCTGCACCTTATCCTCGCGGCGCAACGCCATATTGTCGCGTAAAAAGTCGAAACCAAATTCGTTGTTGGTGCCGTAGGTAATGTCGCAGCGATAAGAAGCCTGCTTATCTTCGGCATACTGACCTGACAAAATCACGCCGACCGTTAAGCCCAAACCTTCGTATAGCGGGCGCATCCATTCGGCATCTCGCTCGGCGAGATAGTCGTTAACAGTGACAATATGAACGCCATCACCGGTTAAGGCGTGCAGGTAAGTTGAAAGCGTCGCCATAAGGGTTTTACCCTCACCGGTGCGCATTTCGGCAATTTTACCTTCGTGAAGGGCGATACCACCGATCAACTGCACATCAAAGTGACGCATGTCCATGGTGCGCTGACTGGCGACCCGCACATTGGCAAACGCATCTGGCAGCAATTGATCGAGTGTTTCGCCTTCTTGATAACGCTGTTGAAACTCTGTCGTCTTTTGCTGGATCTGTTCTATGGATAGGTTTTCATAATCGCTTTCAAGGGCGTTAATCTTGGCAACTAACTTGCCCATACGCTTGAGTACACGATTATTTTTGGTGCCGAACACAGCCCGAAATATTTTGCCAAACATGATAAATCCGTATTTTAAAATAAAGTCTGTAAACCAAAGGCATCAAAATGCCTCAAAGGTCGATAGTAGACCGAAATAGAAGGGGGAAAGCAAGCCGAAACCTACCAGAAGATAACTAACGAAGTGTACGATGAATATAACTGGCTGGATCGACAGGGCGTCCGTGTTTATAGACTTCAAAGTGAACATGGGGTCCGGTAGAGCGCCCACTGGACCCCATAAGTGCGATCACATGGCCTTTCTTAACCACGTCGCCCGCTTTAACCAGTAATTTATCTGCATGGCCATAGCGCGTAGAAAACCCACTGCCGTGATTAACCTCCACCATCTCGCCGTAACCGGCACGATCGGCTGACCAGGTGACAACGCCAGCGGCGACGGAAATAATGTCGGAACCCTTTTTACCGGCAAAATCAACACCATTATGCCAGCTAACGCGACCAGTGAACGGATCACTGCGACGCCCGAAGCGAGACGACATCCAACCCTTAACAATCGGACGACCGGCAATAAAGACTTCGCGCTGAAGTATTCGCTTAGCCAAGAGTGCATCGAGCACTTCTAGTTGTTGTTCGCGGTCTTCAATTTGGGCGGAGAGTTGATCGATAGCCTCTAAGAAATCGGGGGCACGATAGCTGTCGCCGAGAATATTACCTTCGGGGCC
>CAJWZU010000081.1 GCA_913050115.1 uncultured Cellvibrionales bacterium | reverse complement strand
GCGCTCGGCTTCAGTGCCGACGCCGTTGCCGATGGTCAGGAGGCACTCAATGCTCTGGCACAGGCACCCAAATCTGCTCCTTATGAGTTTATCTTGATGGACTGCCAAATGCCGGTACTAGACGGCTACCAAACCACTCGTGCCATCCGCCAGGGCGATGGTATTCCGAACCCCAACATACCGATTATTGCCATGACCGCTAATGCTATGAAAGGCGACGATCAAAAGTGCTTTGACGCAGGTATGGACGACTATATACCCAAACCGATTGATGTCGAGCTACTGCAACAAAAATTGCACATATGGTTAAACAAGCCGCGGCCTAAAATCGAATCAGCAGCACAGAGAACATTAATTTTGGACACTCAAAAAATTTCTGATATAACTCCGAATACTTACAGCGACAGGCTTATTTGGGACCAAGTCGCGCTACTGCAACGAGTACACGGCAAGCCCGAGCGGGTCACAATGCTGGTGAATCTGTTTATCGAATCGATCTCGGATAAAATCGAACAGTTGCAGCAAGCCATTAATGACGACAAGTGCGGCACTGTTTTCGATTGCGCTCACACCATTAAAGGGGCCGCCGCCAATTTAGGCGCCGAGCGTTTGGCGGATCTATGCACGCAAATTGAAAGTGCCGGCCGCGAGCCAAATTTAGAACGATGCCAGCAACTGCGGCCATTAATACAGCCCTGTTTTGATCAATTACTGCAGGTTTTGAATTGCACTTCTGCGTAAAATAATCAGCATGTGGGTTTCACTGATCACCGAACTCATTGGTGCCTAAAAAGGCGCTAATAAGCATCGATTTTTGAGGTGAATCTTATTCAGCGGCATTGCTGCACTGACCTAAATTCCACATTCACTGTAAAATACTGTTTATGCCGATTCCTCTGATTACCCACCCCGCTTATTCCTACGATTTCCCGGGTAAGCATCGCTTTCCTATGCAGAAGTTTGCACTGCTGCATGAGTATTTACAGTCAATAGGTCTGGCCACTAAAACCAACACCCTGCGGCCTGGCCGCGCCAAACATGAGTTTCTGCAAACGGCCCACTGTGCCGACTATATTAGCCGCTTCTGTGAGGGTCACTTGAGCGACAAAGAAGTGCGGCGTTTAGGCCTGCCCTGGAGTAAGGGGCTAGTGCGACGCACGGTAATATCACCCGCAGGCACCTTGCTGGCAGCTCATTACGCTCTCAATAATGGCATTGCCTGTCATCTAGCTGGCGGTACTCATCATGCCCATTATGATTTCGCCTCTGGCTTTTGCATCTTTAATGATTTGGCGATAACCGCTAAAACACTCCTCAGTGCTGGCCTCGTAAACAAGGTGCTTATTTTTGACTTGGATGTGCATCAAGGCGATGGTACTGCCCGCATACTCGAGCACACACCCGAAGTTTTCACCTGCTCGATTCACTGCGCAAAAAACTTTCCCGCACGCAAAGCCACTAGCGATCTGGATGTCAACCTAGCTGTGGGCATGGCAGACGACGACTATTTAAAAATTGTAACGGATACTCTGGCGCAGTTAATCGAGCAGCAACAACCCGACCTGATCCTCTATGATGCTGGGGTCGATGTTTATGCCGACGACCCGCTCGGCCTTTTGAATATCAGTCTCGAGGGCATCCGTTTGCGCGACCACTCAGTGCTCAAACAAGCGAGAGACGCTGGAGTGCCGATAATGACCGTGATCGGCGGCGGCTACGATAAGGACCAGAAAGCGCTGGCCCGCCGCCATGCCATAGCAGTAGAAGAGGCTTATACCGTGTTCGGCTGAATTTAGTTACCACAGCTGGCATAATGGCGGCGAGTTTTACACCAATAGTCAATCCAATTTAAGTATTTCATCTAAGGCCTCTTCCATGTCTGTCAAACTACAAGAACTACTCGCTCGCGCCGACAACAAGTGCGAACTCTGTGCCAGCACCGTAAACCTCAACCCGTTTGATGTTGCCCCAAGCGACGGCAGTAGCGATCAGGCACTACTGCTGTGCGAACGTTGTAGCGACCAGATTAAAGATAACTCAATGTCAGATGCCAACCATTGGCGCTGCCTTAATGACAGCATGTGGAGCCAAGTACCGGCAGTACAGGTGATGGCTTGGCGCCAACTGAAAGAGCTGTCTAATATTGATGAGAGCTGGGCTTCGGATCTTTTAGACACGATGTATATGGAGCCTGAGACCCAGACTTGGGCCGAGGCTACTCAGCCCGAGGCAGAAGATCCAGATACCGTGAAGCAGTTTGACAGCAACGGCACTCGTCTGGCGGCAGGCGACAACGTAGTGCTGATCAAAGACCTACCAGTTAAAGGCGGCGGCTTTACCGCCAAGCGTGGCTATGCGGTTAGAAATATCGGCTTAACAAACAATCCTGATCACATTGAAGGCCGTGTAGAAAGCCAGAGAATTGTGATTTTAACTAAGTTCGTTAAAAAGATGTAAAAGGGTTTATACAACTCTTTATCGGTACACCCTGAACACATTACTGGCCCGTTTGAGCCCGAGAGAGACTAGGGCTCTTAGTCAAAAATTTATCACGGCTAACATTGCTCGCTACTGACTTGTGGTCACTTTATAGCTCAACTTTTTGTACAGCTGTGCTAGCGCCAACAGCAGTGCTCCGGCAATTAAACCGGTAAGCGCACCGATTAAACTCGGGGTAGACCATGCTATAGCAGCGCCAACAAAAGGCACAGTTGTTGCCACTTCGGTCCAGTGATGGACTAGTTCATGACTGCCAGGAATTCCGTGCACAAGAATTCCACCGCCGACCATAAACATAGCGGCGGTGCCAACAATGGTCAACGTTTTCATCAGTTTTGGCGCCGCCGCCACCAAAGTTCGACCTATATTCTGCGCGATCTTGCCCGGTTTTTTCAGCAGGTAAAACCCTGCATCATCGAGCTTTACTATACCCGCTACTAATGTATAGACACCCGCTGTCATTAGCAGAGCAATGGTACTGACTACCGCCGCCTGAAGAGCAAAGCTGGCCGCCCCAACAGAGCCTAAAGCGATGACAATGATTTCCGCCGACAAAATAAAATCGGTGCGAATCGCACCTTTAATTTTATCCTGTTCGAAGGCGACCATATCCACCTTATTATCGGCCAGCGCGGCCATTTTACTGTCGTGCTCAATCTCGATCTCTTGCTTGTGACAATATTTATGCGCTAACTTTTCAAAGCCCTCAAAACATAAATAGGCACCGCCCAACATTAACAGTGGGGTAATTAGCCAGGGCATAAAAGCACTTATAGCTAATGCCGCGGGCACTAGTATAAATTTATTACGAAAAGACCCTTTAGCAACCGCCCATACCACAGGCAACTCACGTTCGGCACGAACGCCTGAAACCTGCTGAGCATTTAATGCCAAATCATCTCCCAGTACACCAGCGGTTTTTTTAGCGGCGACCTTGGTCATCAGCGCGACGTCATCGAGCACCACTGCAATATCATCGAGTAGTGTAAGTAAGCTGGCTCCAGCCATTTTATATTCCTTGTGTTGGTAATTTTTATATCAATTAAACAGGACTTAGAAATAGTGTGTAATGATCCAATACCACTGATTATTATCTCCAATACAGCACATATTCACTGGCCTGTATCTGCATTAATTGTTCATACTCATAAACCCATTAGTCTTTCAACTTTATCTCCGCTACCAAAGCGCGATGATCGGACAAAATCGCATCGCTAACCGTATAGCTGACAAACTCTAAATTGTTACTCAGCAATATCCAGTCGATACGCTTAGTGCCATAAGTATTTAAGGTCTTGCTTGCAGGCTGAAACACATGCAGAGGCGAATTTTCCGCAAAATGTTCAAGCATATACTCACGTGCTAACCACTCGCTATTAAAATCGCCCATAATAATAGTGCCACTGTTGTTTGTGCGTAATGCTAACACCTGCTTAATCTCTTCGATTTGTGACTGGCGCACAGAATCGCGGCTAAAATCTAAGTGTACCGAGACCACATCAATCAACAAGGGTTGGGCATGACCTGAGCGCTGCCATTGAACTTGCGCCACACTAAAGCCCTTGTTACTGGTGGGTGGCGACGGTTGAAAAACAAAACCCTGCGCTCCTGTTATTGGCCGCTGCGACAACACGCCGCTGCCATAATCACCAAAATAATTATTCACATTTTCAGCGCGAACATGATAATTAAAGCCTGCCTGCGTCGCTAAGTAGCCCACATGATCAAAATTTCCACTCCAGCGCGACGGCCCATCGGCCTCTTGCAGAGCAACAATATCGGCATCGGCGTCGATCAGAAAATTAGCCACGGTTTTGAGATTGGTTTTAATCTGCTCGCTAGAAACAAACAACTGATGAAAACGGTCTAACCGGCCATGGGCTAGATTAAGGCTAACCAGACGCAGTGTATTACTCGGCTGTGTCAGAATTAAATTGTGCGAGTGGATTTCAAGCGCCTGCAAGCGCTCGGCCGTGGGCGTGCGTGGCTGAGTAATGCCGCAACTGGCAAGTAGCCCCAGCAAAACGATTAAATGTATAGTTTTCAAACAGGCACCTCTGCCAAGCAAAATAATAGTCAGTACACTCTAGCGTACTTTTGCCGCCCTAAAAATAAGATATTGAATATGAAGTTCCACAGCATCGCCGTGTTCTACACGCTATTATTTAATAGCCTGTGCGGGTAAATAGCTGCCCTCGGCTGTAGCTAAGTCGGTATTATCAACAAAGGCTATCGACTCTATGGTGTCTATAACCGCCACTCTATGGCCTCCGACTGTAACCTTTGGGGATAACTATAAAGCTCTGTATCTGCGTACACCAACAGCGTGCCTGATGTTGCCCGGCTCAAAACTTGCAGCAGTTAGCTCGCTCCCTCAGAGGGTACTGCGAGCTTTATAGGTAAGGCTAACAAGCATGTTATGGGTGTATAAGTTACTGACTGGCTGCTGTCGGACTGTCGCAGAAGAAAAAAGATAGCACTGTCACGGCGCTGGAATTACAATTTCGGTAGCAATAATTACTCACGATGGATACAGGTCGCCGCAATGTTACGCACAACTCTTGGCTTATTTGCATTACTCGCTTCTAGCGCCGTCTTGGCCGAAAGCCGTAATCCGATTCTGACTGAAACTTGGTCCTTGACTGTTGGCGGATATGACCTGGATGCACAGGCAGCTGTGACGACCCAATCCTCCGTATTTAATCAACGTAAATTCAAAATTGATCTGGACGATCTCGGTTTGGAAACCGACGTGAGCACCTATTGGATCGATGCTAAATGGCAGCCCTTCGAGCGCTGGTCATTTTTGCTCGAATACTTTAGCTATAGCGAAAATGCCAGCCGTGGCAGTCAATTTAGCGACAGCTATGAGTTCACATTCAAAAATAAAGTCTTCAAGGGTAAAGCCGGTATCAATACCGGCCTGTCCTCTCAATTTGATGTCGACATTTACAGCTTATCCGCCGCGTATAGAATTTTTGACAATCAAAAAGCCGCCATCGATATTGGGGTTGGACTACATATCATGGATATTGGCCTCAGCCTAAGCGGCCGCGCCGATGCATATCTCAATGATGCTGTGCTCGCGGATGAAGCCAACAGCGAGAGCGAAACTCTGTTGGCGCCACTTCCGAACATTATGGTGTACGGCGCCTATGCCTTTAACCAACAGTGGGCGGTAAACGCTCGCATCGGCTGGCTGTCAATGAACTACGATGAATACAGTGGTGACCTATTGCGCGCCAATACCTCCCTAGAGTATCGCCCGATAAAAAATCTCGGCCTCGGTATTGGTTATAATTTCAGTGAATTAGACGTGACACGGGACCAATCTTTGCACAGCGAAAGATTTGACCTTAACTTTAGTGGGCCACTCTTCTACCTTAAAGGCGGTTTCTAACCCGTGAGTTAAAGACCGACAGCGATACTTTTGAAGCGTAAAAAGTTTTAACTTGTCATACATCATCCATATTAACTTCACATCAATAGTGCTCTTGCCGAAGCTGGCGCCGCTAGGTACTCATTAATTTTTATTTAGTCTGATATTGCCATACTGCTGCGACACTATTATCCATCCACCGCACAGCCGCCATTCCTGTAAAGCATTACCTTTTACGGCGCGATTACGTTAATATTTCTAATAACCAAAGTGAAAGGGATTCACGATGTATAAATTGTGCTCATTGTCAGCCGTTCTAATTGCGGTTGTAGTGCTGGTCTCTTGCAGCCAGACTCCGCAAATTAAAGACAATGCCGAAGTTTTAGACAAGGGTTTGATTAAGGTCAGCCATGCGCACTTCGACAGCGTCTATATAAGGACCGATATAGATTTCAAAAAATTCGACAATATTATTGTTGAACCATTAAATTTAGCTGATTTAGAGGTAACTCTGCAGCGTCACCATGGCCGTCGAGTGAACTGGACACTGACTGACGAAGTTCGTGCTCATTTCACTGCCACTTACCAAGACGCCATGATTGACAAATTACGCAATGAAGGCGCATACAGCTTAGCCAATAGCAGTACGGCTGGTTCGGCCATCATCAAGGGCAAGCTAATTGAGATCGTGCCTTATCAAGACCAACGTAATTCAGTCAGCCGTGGCATACGCAAGCACTCTTACGGCAGCAGCCCCGGCATTTTAGAAATCCAATACCAAGTGCTGGATCACCACGGTAATCTCTTGGCCACCATGCAAGACCGCCGAGAAGCGGGCAATAACACCGGTATGCAATATAGAAACATAGTTCGCAACAGCACTGATGTTAAGCGGCTGTTTCGATTGTGGGCCGACATGGTAAAAGACGGGTTTAATTACGCCCAAAACCAATAATTTTACTGTTTTAAAGCTTTTCTAGCGAATCGCGATTCAACTAAAACTGGCGATATTATCGCTTATATTTTCAGAAAAAAGCCATTGTTGATACTACGACTGGCCTCGTTAGATAGTATCCATTTTATATTTATAAGTTAGCCATAAAAAACATGCCCAGTTCGCTATGTTAAGGGTTACGGTTTGTTGGTTGTGTTACGGCATTTTTTTGTTATGCCTGAATTCTTTTGGCGTATTTATACTTCTTGTGGTGGCTCCTGCATTATTACTAGGTGCTCTCAATGTAGATTATGATATTCAGAATACTAAACAGCACGCAATAGTTGGTTTGGTTGGTTTGGTTGTTTTGGGGTTTTGGGGTTTTGGAAAGCTGTGATTAAAATAGGTGAAGCATGAAATACGGACCAATCTGGGATAAGTCAGTTAGCTATAATTCGCTGGAAGCGTGCATGAAGAAAGAGGGGGTGATGGTACGCTGTGACGAGTTTTTTCGTGATCCTGAGTCTTATGGTATCTGGCTGTCCAATTGGGATATAGTTGATTACGGGACGCTAGTCGCGTGGTCTATAGTAGGTGTGATTTTCCTGATCGGTAGCTTGATGATAATCTGGGGTTGGTTGTTAAACTTGATTTTCCCCGATAGCGTGAAGACATTTTGCCTTGCAGTTTTTGGTGCACCAATTCTTGGTGTTATTGTTTTTTACTTAGCGTTTGGAGCCTATATATGCCTGCTGAAAGATAAGCACGCTATTGGATCTATTATTTATTACTCGCTAACAGATCACTCTTCATGGAGGGCTATGCTGTACTAAATAAGATAGATATCGACCTAAAAAGGAACCTAATTGGTTCCTTTTTAGGTCGGGGTTTAAGTGCTCAATTGTTTGTTAGTGGCATCATCTTTTTTATCCTTTTTTCCACCCGTATCTTCTTCACCACCTGTCTTTTTAGGTGGTTTACCGCCTTTAAACATACCCGCTGCGTGTCGTGCAGAATTTTCAGGTCGGCTTATTGCCCCAGCGAACATCTGGCGGCCCGCTTGCTCCCCTTGAGCTTCACCAAGATTTTCAGCGCCGCCGCCAATATAGCGGAGAACCTTATCGGGTATCTCATGGATAAGGCTAAAGCATCGTTGCGTAATCTGTACAAGCAATAGAGCGAAGATGGTACCGAGCGCAAGAAATGAAGCTATGCCAGCGGCGGTGTCTCCAAGCATCCCGCTCATAAATGGTAGGAATAATGCCATTATGACCTTGCCCATAGCGATCAATAGTGTCATTGACGCAAAAAAACCAAACAACATTAATGTGTTAAGAAAGTATACAGATGTGGGACAGATTCCGTAAATCCGAGCATTGGCATTTCCAACAACATCGCACATTTGTAACGTGGACGAAACACGCACTGGGTTACACCGGGTGTATGGCGCAATGGAAGCAC
>CAJWZU010000080.1 GCA_913050115.1 uncultured Cellvibrionales bacterium | reverse complement strand
CAACTCAATATTTTAATCAGCTTAATGTGTGGTGTGGGGAGCACTTTTTGCAGTCGGCCATTACTTCAACAAAGCAATCCTCATTGCGCGCCGGGCCTAAAATCAGCCTAGTGACATTACACTGCTGAGTAAGGCTAAAAATCAAACAAGAAGCTCACCTCGTTACCGAGTTTACACACCATAAACGAGCGCTTACCCGGATGCACACCTAACTTGGCTTTAGCTACATAGATTTACCCACCTGAGTCCATTCGAAGGCCAACTGAAAATAAGAACGACGGTGGATTACTAGCAATATAATAAATTTTTTAAAACCTATAAATGTATGCCCCTTGCTGTGTTCGATAAGTTATCTGCATAAAGGCACCGTCCACCATGTAAGATAGGATTACAGAGAAATTTGCACCCGCTGATATTGCTAAACATGAAGCGAAATCGCCATTGCTATCAAGTCCGCACAGCTGTTGTGCGCAAAATCAAAAGATGTAGGCATGCTAAGCCTTAACAGAGTAATTTGACGCTCAAAACGATACTCTAGGATCACTCTTTTTTTGGCCAAAAAAATCAAAAAGGCGTCCCCTTCACCCCAACAACAAGCTATATTAGCAAAATATGGTATTTACGCCTCGCACGAGCGAGCTCACTACTGCCCCCATTAAAACCATGGCTGGAAGTCACAAAGCATGAAATTATCTACTAACAATAAAATCTACAGCCTAATAAAAACACACCCCTTGATCACCGCAGCGCTGATCTTAGGGCTTTGTATTGTTGGCCTAATCCTTCCACAAGGGGCAAGTAATTGGCAAGGCACATGGGACACAACATGGAGAAGTGGCGGCGCCACTGTGAGCCTACATCAAGATGGCGACAAGATCACAGGTAGCTACAATCCATACAACGGTACAATTGAAGGGATCATAGCCGCAGATGGTTCTATACAGGGTAACTGGACACAACCTCAATCGAGCGGTGAATTCAGCTTTGTAATGTCCCCAGACGGTAAGACATTCTCGGGCCGCTTTGACAGCGGCGAGTGGTGGAACGGTGAGCGATTACACGCAGCCTTTGAACCTCGGTCCCTAGACCCCGAATCCTTAGTCAGTCCAAAAGAAGCCATACGTCAATTCTTATATGCTGGTAACTGGCTTAGTACTGGAGATCATAATTTTCTAGATGATTTATTACTTAGCACCAAACTTCCCGAAAGTTTGGATAATGCTTTTTATCGTGTACGCGGACGCTATGCAAAGGACTTTTTCGATCTAATTAGTCACACCACATTACGTATATTTTCCTTTCCTGCTGCGGTTAATGCCAACACCTATCAACATGAAATTTTCACCGAGCTACATAGTTTTTCTTATTATTTACAATTTTCAAAAGTAGATGACAACTGGCAATTAGTTGTTCCCAATAAAAAAGATCTCGCCATGCTGAAAACAAATTTAATTGAAGCTGGCGTTTTTCAAGTATACAACCCATTGGCTCACTATCAATTGGCCTCACCTCGCGCAACTTTAAGGACTTTTCTCGAAGGATTCAGAGATTGGGATGACGGGGGCAAAGAGCGCGCGCTTAGCACCATGAATTTTTCTGAATCTTCTGAACATGTTATCCATTGGGAAGGTCAAGTTAGTGCTCAGTACCTCAAACGAGTACTTGATCGAGCCGGTTACATAACATGGCAGGAGATCCCCAACAACCTAAGCGAAAAAGTGGCATTTTCTCACTTCAATCACCCTGCCGGTAATATAGTGATCGAAGCTGTGATAGAAAATGAAAAACCAGTATGGAAGTTCACACCCGACACATTAAAAAACATTCGTGCACTTCATGATGCTATTGAGAATCTTCCTGTTCCAAAAATTATCCCAACATATAACAATAATACTGCTCCTTTTTTTCTACTCCGCGATGTTGTTATTAAAGTACCTGGGCCTTGGACACATAACGTCCTTAGCCTCGAAATTTGGCAATGGCTTGGCACTACCATACTTCTACTACTAAGTTGGTCAGCGGCAAATCTGTTAAGAAGGCAAGCAAATAAAATCGCAACATTTATTCTGAAACAATTTTTTAATAATAATTTCAATGCCAATATGATCGTAGGTATACCGACTTCACTTTTAGTATTAGGCACTACATGGAGATATTCATTTTTTATTTTTGGGATACCAGATTATCTGTTTACCTATTTAAGATTATTCAGTGAAGTACTGATTTGTATCGGTGTCATTTGGTTTATTTATTCTGTGGTCAGCGAGATCACCAAACACCTGCTAGCAATGGCTGATGACACCAACAGTGTTACCGATGACATCATTGTGACATTGCTTTCCAGTATCCTAAAAATTGCCATAATCATTCCGAGCGCTTTGTGGTTGGCCGATATTCTTAGTATTCCTTATGAGACAGTAATCGCAGGTTTAGGCATTGGTGGCGTCGCTTTTGCTATTGCCGCGCGCGACACCATTGCCAATTTCTTCGGCTCAGCGGTGATCTTAACAGACAGACCCTTCGGCCCTGGTGATCTGGTTAAAATTGACAAGTACACAGGCAATATAGAATCTGTCGGGTTGCGGTCAACAAGAATAAGGGACGAAGGTGATTCATTAATTTTTATCCCTAACAGCTTGGTATCAAAGGATATCATTGTGAACAGCGGTCGCAGAGATCGTACCCTGATCGATGAATCTATTCCTCTAGCCTCCAGCACGGACTCAGAAAGCATCGCTTTGGTCTCTGAAAAAATTCGTGACCTGCTATTCAATGACGCTATTACTGATGGACGATTTCTAGTAGTAGGCGTCAACAACTTCACCCCTGGTGCGATACATCTACGTTTACGTTTTTACGTCCTAGAAATCAATCGAAAAATCTACCTAGAAGAGAAGCATCGTCTTTTGTCCAAAGCCATAACTTTAATAGAATCACTGAATATAAAGTTGGCTAAAAATCATTGACCTCTCAAACCTATATCAGCTGACCCTGAAATAGACCGATAAAGCTCATATTTGGCACCCATAAATTAACGCAAGCTTAAATTAATCATGACTAGATTGCAGACGAGCTATTATCAACCGATAGCTGTGCTAAATTATTTACAATAACATTGAGATGGGTTTGACGCTGGAGGTCTTATCCATCTCAGATACTGGTGTTATGAATCAAAAAATCCATGGCGTTTAAATACTGAAAAAATCTCAATTTAACAACGACAACCTTAATTAGCCTCTCACGCGATTAAACCCAGGCACAAACTTTGACAAGCTCGATGATGAACAGCGGGAAAATATTAAAGTACGAATACTCTGCCAATAAACGCCAAACAGTACAATTACCAGGCCCAAACCGATAAAGGCAAACAATGTGAGGTTTTCAATATTAAACAAGCTGTTGTCTGACCATGTCACCACCGCATAAATGGCATAACTTAAACTCGATACCAACAGTGCACGTCGATCGACATAGAGCGCCAGTAAAAAGAAGCTGCTAAAAAATACCAATATGGCGATGTTCTTATAAGCCGCAGCGTCGGCCGACACCAATAAAGTCAACATGACCCCATGCACGATTAACGGCGCGGCCAATAGGTGCAGCCAAAACGCAGAGTCACTGCTGACTGTTTTACGCTCGATGTCGCGCGAGTCCAGCCACATGGCCACCACAAAAATCAGCAGACCATAAATGATGGCAACGCTACTGGCGCTACGAATATCGATCTCCAGCATTGAGCTAACCAGCGCAATACCCCCCAAAGCTATTGGCAGCAGAGTAAAAGGCAGGCGATAACGCGCATAAAACACGGCCGATAACAGCAGTAACACGCTTATACTGGTATTGCTGTTGTTACCAAAAGGACTACCAAGGGATGCCTGTAATGCCTCGGAGCAGAAGTACAGCAGCGACATAAACACCGCTACGCCAGGCAGTACCAAACGGCGCACTCGAATCAACCACTCTGCCGCCGCAACAAATATCAGCGCCGGCAACATATTCCACAGCGGCGATAGTGAGATTTGCGCAGCCGCAATAGCCACAAACAGTACGCCGAGAGTGATAAAGATATCGCCAACGCCGCGGACAAACCTTAACGGCTCCTCTGCTCGGTTTGACGCGGCATTACTGCTGGCAAAAAAGCTCAGTAACGCCTCCACTTGATCATCACTAATAATTCCCTGACTAGCAGCGGCTTCTAATTTTTCTCGATTCATAAGCTTTATTTACTTTAAGTTCCGGCTATTAAGATACATGCCTTCAAATGATGTGAACGCTATAAACGGCGAATCCAGTTACGCCAATCACTGTTTAACTGGCCAACCCCTTCGGGATAATTCTGATCAAAGCGCTGCACTAGCTCAGGCTTTTGCCACCATGGGTTGAGCTTACGCGTTTTCAGAATGGACAGCAGCAGTGCCCTATTACTTTCGTTGCGGGTCATAAAACGCATTAAGCCCCAGGCCACCGTATAGTAAGATCGCTCAACTCGTCTCGATTTCTTGCTCCACTGGTTATCGGGGATTTTGAGATAGTGGGCAACGGGTTTCAATGAACCCTCGCTCAACTGGTGTTTAAGCTTTTCGACCCATTCAGGATCACTGCCCAATTTAACTCGGCCCCTGTTAATTCGGCTGTATTCAAACACCTCGGCCAAGCCTTCATCAATCCACTTAGGTGTCGAATTCGATTCCATATGAATAATGGCGTGCGACACTTCGTGTAACAATACTCCCAGAGTTGACTCGGTAAATTCTGTGCCGAGCATAACCACTTCTCGGCGAGCGGGCGAATAGTGGCTACGATGAGTACTACTACCACCGTTGGACTTTTGATAGTCGATAAAGGCCTGATATTGACCAAATATTTTTATCCGCACTGGGTACTGTGCCTCTGGCGCCCAGCCAAACCAGTCGACATAGGCCCGATACACCGCACGCACCTGAGTTCGCATGCGGTTTTTGGCATTATCGCTTAACGGGTAGTCAAACGATTGGATGTTAATGGCCACCGAAATTTTCGCTGTTTTTTCAACCGTAGACTTAAATGCCGCAGGGTCAGATTGCTTCATCTCAACAATATTGCCGACTTCATCCAGTTGCTGACTAATATCGCTGGCCTTACTGTCTTTAGGCTTAGTTTCACTAAAGTGAGTGCGACCATTTTCGTCCACCCATTTATAAATTGCCGCGACAGCCTCAGTTGAGGTGCATAACAGCAGAGAAACTAGAAAAATACGCCATTGTTTGACCATGTTTTACTCACTACTAAATTTTATAGGCCGCTCGAATATTGGCCGGTAATTCACTGTAATTGCGGTTACTTGCAGACAATACACCGAGCCATAATATTGCCCCTCGACAATTACTCTATCGCCTGAGTCTTTTCAGTCATGCATCGAACATATCGTCGCTATCCTTGTAGGGTAAAAGCTGCAGTGTCCCTGCACTTGCGACCCTATAACAACCTGAACCCTATTCTGTCTGCCCTATTGCTTGGATATCCACAGTGCCAACTTGTGCTTCATAGTTTGCTGGGAGATCTGATCTTCAGGCACAGGCTGAATCAGCTTGTCGCGCACCAGCAGGCGATAAATGTATTCTATTTTTACCGCAGCCGAATCACTGCCTTCAAATTGCGCCGCGCCGCGCGCCTCGGCGTATTTCACACCGACGATTATGGCCTTTTTCAATAACTCTTTTTCGTCTTTCAGCTTTTTCATTCTACTGTCCTCTACTGGCGTGTTTCTTAATTGTCTACAGACTTACACACTTTGCCTGGGTCCGCACGCGATGCTTGCTACTCGGTATTGGGTCATAGCTCTAGTAATACGCTAAAAAGTTGAATATTGGCTAATCTAGCTTAGGCTCAATAGAAGTCTTTTTGATCTATTATCTGCCTCGCTAGGGAGCCCAATATTAATAACCGTCACACGGTCATTCAACCGTCCGTCACAATGCAGCCCAATACTCTTAACCCAGGCCGGACACGCCGACCGTTAAAGCTGATGCTCGCGCTAGCTGTATTTTCAATCTCGCTGATCATCTCAGTGAGCGTCTCTTATATTGCCTATAGCAAAAGCGAGCAGTTATTAACCCATAAGTGGCAGCAAGACTTGATCTACGAAGGCAAACTGCTCTTACCGTTGCTGCGGCAACTGCTACAAGGCGCCAATACTGACACTAGTATTGACTTTAATAGCATCAACACTCAGCTTCAATCTTTACTCCGGCCTAGCACCGAGCTGTATGTAATCGACAGCAAAGGTAATAGCGTGCTGCAGCCGGCAGATGCTTCATCTATTTATACAGAGCAATATCTAACGGCTCTCACTGCTTGGTTTGAGAACGACCACAATGCTACGCCAGCAAAGCTAAACAACGGTAAAGGTAGCTGGTACCAACCCTTTTTCGGAAAAATTGAGCTTACACCTAGACACACTTTTAACGTTATATTGCTGTTCGACAGCAGTGAACAGGTGGGCGCCGCTAATACCATTGGTCACCATAGCGTAGTGCTGGGCCTGGGTTTATCGCTACTGACGTTTGCTATGAGCCTGATTTTTTTCCATTATCTGTTAGTGCCGCTCAAGCGCATGACTATTGCCTGTAAAACTTATGCAAACCAAGGTGAGCACCGGCTATTTCCAGCAGAGGCCAGCGGCGAAATTGAGCAGTTAGCCCGCAGTTTTAACAATTTACTGCAAACTCGCCATTATATTGATGGTATTACCGAAGAGCTGCCGGCACTGCTAGCCTATGTCGATCGCCACTTAAAAATCCGATTCACCAACAAAAGTTATCAACTATGGTTTCAACAGCCGCGCGATTTTTTTATCGATCGGGCCGTTGTGGATGTCGTTGGCACCAAAGTTTTTGCGCGCATGAAAACCTTTGCCCTGCGAGCATTGGCGGGTGAACCGGTTAACTTCGAGGCCGAACTGCCCTATCGAGATGAAGGCACACGTCAAGTACAGGTGCGCTACTTGCCAGACATTGACGATACCGGTCTAGTAGCGGGGTTCTTCGTCTCGATGGACGACATTACTCAACTAAAAGACACCGAGGTGCAGCTGCAAGCCTACGCCGCCGATTTAAAATTTCAGCAATTGGCACTGCAGGAGGCAAGGAAAACAGCCGAGGCGGCGGCGCGAGCAAAATCTGAATTTCTGGCCAATATGAGTCATGAAATCCGCACCCCTATGAATGGCATAATGGGTATGCTGGGTTTACTGAGCCGCGGAGAGTTGAACAGCCAACAGGGCCGCTACGCCAAACTGGCAAGATCCAGCGCCAAAAACTTACTAACGCTGATTAACGACATTCTAGAATTCTCAGTAATTGAAGCCGGCAAACTTGGACTTAAAAAACTCGACTTTAACCTACAACAACAGTTAGAAAACTTTACCGACTCTATGTCGGTGCGCGCGTTCGATAAAGGCTTAGATTTTTTCCTATATATCGATAGAGACGTCCCTCAAGGGGTTACCGGCGACTCGGGAAGATTGCGACAAATACTCACCAATTTAATTGGCAATGCCATCAAATTCACCGACGCAGGCGAGATTGTATTGACCGTAGTGCCTTTAAAACCCAACTCAGATTATGCCGCCAATATTCAATTTTCTATTAGCGATACAGGTATCGGTATCCCTGCAGAAAATATCGATAAACTCTTTAATGCCTTTTGGCAAGAGGACGCCTCCAGCACTCGTAAATTCGGCGGCACCGGCCTCGGCCTCAGCATCAGTAAGCAACTGTGCACACTGATGGGCGGTGAGATAAGTGTCACTAGTATCAAAGGCAAAGGCAGTTGCTTCACTTTTAGTGTCTATTTACCACCTTCTCATGCACTGGAAATAATCAGTCTTCCGCGCTTAAATTTACACGGTCAAAATATATTAATTGTTGATAACAACGCCACCAATCGCAACTTGCTGAGCGATCAACTGGCACTGGAAGGTGCCGAGATTACTGTCGCCACTGACGCTCATGATGCCCTGCGTAAACTCGCCAACCGACCCACCGCCGACTATTTTTCGGTAGCCATTTTAGATATGCAAATGCCCGCCCTAAATAACGTCAGCCTTGCCGAGCTAATTCATGCTGATGCATCGCTCAACACCATGAAACTCATAATAATGACCTCAATACTCGAAGAAAAAGCCCTACAAAAACTTACCAATTTGGACTTTTCTGCCTACCTGACTAAACCCATAAAACCCAGTAATTTGCTGACCACACTGGCGCTGGTCATCAACGGTAATGAGGCACTAGTGAAGTACTCACCAATGCTCACTGAACACGATCTACTGAGCACAACAAAGGTTGATGCACGGATACTCTTGGTGGAAGACAATACCATCAACCAGATAGTGGCACTGGATAATTTGGAAGCGCTCGGCTTCAGTGCCGACGCCGTCGCCGATGGTCAGGAGGCACTCAATGCTCTGGC
>CAJWZU010000079.1 GCA_913050115.1 uncultured Cellvibrionales bacterium | reverse complement strand
CTGCATCGAACGTACCTTCTACATCCACACCCGTTCGCCCACCGGTAAAGTAACCAATCACACGACGGGTCTTGCCACCCATTTTCTCGCGGCCGTCTTGGTCGTAAATCTCGCAGTAGTTAGACTCTGCGCCTGGGGTTATATACAGGCCGTCAGGAGCACAAGAGCCCATATATGCTACACCGGAAGATGAGCTGCTAGAGCTTGAGGATGAACTGCTTGATGACGAAGAGCTCGAACTAGAGCTAGAGTTGCCATTCAACGTATAAAATTTATTCCACTCATAGCTGTCATCATAATTATCCGAACAGGTCTCCTGCATACACTGCGCTTGCCACCGATAATCTGCATCTCCATCTGGATCCATCGCCGTGACGTCGCCGCGAGAATAGGGCCTGTAACAGTTAGAATAAGACAATGAACAAAAACCGAGATCGCGCGAAGGATCAATCAACTTCTCACTCTTCTGATAGCCCATAGGGCTGCTGGTGGCTAGTGTGATTTCGCCACTCGCTGCTTTGTACCAGAGGATGTCAGTGCGACCATCGCCATTAAAGTCGGCTAGCTTATTAGTCCATGCAGAGAATTTTTCGGGCAAGCCCACCACGCTCGCTTGTTCGCCTTGCGCGCCAGTGATAGCAATTTTTACAGTGCCATTTGCAGGCTTGCGCCACAGAATGTCAGTACCGCCGTCACCATTAAAGTCGCCTAGGTCTGCGGTCCAGGCCATGAATTTAGCAAAGTGATTGACAGAGGCTTGCTGCTTGCCATCGACACCACTGATGCCCACTTTAACCGTGCCGTCTGACTCTTTGCGCCAGAGGATATCGTCGAGGCCATCGTTATTCAGGTCGCCAATTTGTACCTGCCAAGCCGAGAAACGTGGGAATGCTAGAACATTAACCACATTCGCTTGCGCGCCATTAGCATCGGTTAAAATGACTTTTGAAGCGCCATCAGACCCGCGACGCCACAACATGTCATCGCCGCCGTCGCCGTTAAAGTCACCGACGAATACGTCCCAAGCATCACCCTTGTTGAAGAAAGACTCAAGGCGAGCCTGACCACCATAAGCATTACTGATACCTACCGCAACAGTACCGACTGACGGTTTGCGCCATAGGATGTCGTCGCGACCATCGGCATTAAAGTCACCAATTTGGGTCAGCCAGGCACTGCCTTTAGCGGCTAGATTATGGACCATGTCCTGATTGCCGTTGGCATCGCTGAGCGCGACTTTAACCGCGCCAGTAATCTGGTTACGCCAGAGAATATCAACAGAGCCATCGCCGTTGAAATCACCCATCTGGGCGTTCCAATCACTCGACTTGCTAGTTAGGCGCACGATGCGAGCAATATCACCATTACTCTTATTGATAGCAATGTTGACGCTGGCGTCGGTAGAGTCGCGCCAGAAAATATCAGCAGTACCATCGCCATTAAAATCGTTATCAATGGCTGCAATAGAGCTGGCAGAGGCAATCATCGCCCCTAGCAGCAGCGCTGCTTGAGTTAATTTTTTCATAGAAAGTCCCATTTTATTATTAGAATTATGTGCATCTCAATGTATCGCTGAGTGAGCTCAGGTTTCGCACTTTGACTCACCTTTTAGCACCTGTCCCTTTGCCTTGTTATTGAAAAATGGCGATTGCAGCGAACACCTCTATCTGCTGCAGCGCCAAAGATCGGCCGCTTATCATAACGTATTTTTTCAACGACTATGTTGCCTAACTTTGAATGGCCGCCATGAGTATAATTTATCACTATAAATCATTTTTTTAGGTGGTTTTTGGGTGGTTTGTTAAAGTTGTCTGGATCGATTTTATGCAGTTTGAAGTGGTTGTTTGAGGATAAAACATAGCTATTCATTTGTTTAGAGTACTGCAATGTTATTGATCATCGAATTATATCCAGAGGCTTAATTCTGAGGTGGAATGTATAGATTGATTCGCCTGAACTGCGCCTCTCGATATAGACGCCTATGCCTTGAAAGTGCCTGTGAATCTACATTTAACTATTAAAATTGCAGTTGCGCAGATAGCCATCATTTTGGCCAATATTCATGACGAATTCTTGTATTACCTATAGTAGATAGCTGTTACCTATTGTTACCGTCGTGTTTAATCATTTACTAGTCAGGTGAAATGGTTAAGAATACCGCGCCTCAATCGCAATGCTGTTTAGGCGAGATACTGGCAAAGCCACCCAATTAGAACGAGAGTAGAGTTTACAATGTTTTCATATTTTCAGAATATAGGTCGTTCTCTGATGATTCCTGTAGCAGTTCTGCCTGCTGCGGCAATTCTTATGGGGCTTGGATATTGGATAGACCCAACCGGCTGGGGCAGCAATAGTGTTTTGGCTGCACTGCTGATCAAGTCGGGTGGTGCCATTATTGATCATATGCCTATCTTGTTCGCTATTGGTGTTTCCTTCGGTATGTCAAAGGACAAGAGCGGTAACGCCGCTCTAACCGGCCTTGTTGGGTTTTTGGTGGTCACAACCTTGCTTTCGGAAGATGTTGCTGGTTTGTTACTTGGCACAGATTCAGTATCTCCGGCTTTTGGTAAAATCGATAACCAGTTTATTGGCATCCTAGTCGGGGTTATAGCGGCGGAACTTTACAATCGCTACTCAGCCGTGCAGCTGCCGAAAGCGCTGTCCTTCTTTAGCGGCAAGCGATTAGTACCGATTATCATGTCTTTTGTGATGATCGCGGTCTCTTTTGTATTACTTTATATCTGGCCACTTATGTTTGGTGGTCTGGTTAGCTTTGGCGAATACATACAGCAAATGGGTTCAGTAGGCGCAGGAATATTTGGATTTGCTAACCGCATGTTGATTCCGTTAGGGCTGCATCATGCACTGAACTCTGTTTTCTGGTTTGACGTTGCAGGCATTAACGATATCCCTAACTTTTTAGCCGGCGCCTCTGGTGATGGTGTTGCCGGTGTAACGGGCCGTTATCAGGCAGGCTTTTTCCCTATCATGATGTTTGGCCTTGTCGGTGCTGCATTGGCCTTTATTCGCACTGCTCGTCCTGAAAAACGCGATGGTGTGAAGGCCATTATGGTAGCTGCGGCCGTCGCGTCGTTTTTCACTGGGGTGACCGAACCTTTAGAGTTTGCCTTTATGTTTGTCGCGCCGGTTCTTTATGTGTTGCATGCGATACTGACAGGGCTTTCACTTTATATAGCCGCCGAGTTTGAATGGATGTCGGGTTTTGGCTTTAGTGCCGGCTTGGTTGACTTGGTGCTTTCGGCAAGAAATCCACTGGCGGTTAATTGGTACATGCTGTTGGTTCAAGGCGCAGGCTTTTTTGCTGTCTATTACTTCGGTTTCACTTTTGCCATTAAGCGATTCAATATGGCGACACCAGGCCGTGAACAAGGCGCAGCCAGCGATGCCCGCCCAGTTCTTTTAGACACAGACACGGTAGATTTGGCCTCCAATATTTTAGAGGCGCTCGGTGGTAAATCAAATATTCAAAGGGTTGAGCATTGTATTACGCGTTTGCGATTAGAGTTGGTCGATACAGACTTGATCGACAGTGAGCTACTTAAGAGCCATGTAGCGGGAAGCCTGGTCATCGACAAAAGGAATATGCAGTTAATAATAGGGCTAAATGTGGAATCAATTGCCGAGGCTTTTCAAGCTGAATTGGGCCATGTTGAAGATCAAGACGGTTCTATCGATGCCTCGACCCACGATGGCAAAGCGCAACTTATTATTAAGGCGTTGGGTGGCCCTGACAATATCGTTAACATCGATAACTGTATTACCCGTCTTAGATTAGAAATTAAAGATACCGATAACATCGATAAAGAAACTTTAAATTCACTCAGCTCTGGCGTCATAGTCGCAGGCAAAAATGCGGTACAAGTTGTGCTGGGTACCGAAGTAGAGTTTGTCGCAGACGCAATGAAGGCACGAGTATGACAGAACAACATAAAGCGGTAGGTAATGAGCCGGTTAGACGAACTCTGCTATCCCCACTCACTGGTGTCGCTGTTCCGATAGAGCACGCCCCTGACCCTGTCTTTGCTCAGAAGATGGTCGGTGATGGAATCTCTATTGATCCGGTGGAAGGCCTGTTAGTTGCTCCCTGTGATGGTGAAGTTGTGCAGTTGCACGACAGTTACCACGCGGTCACTATTCGCAGTGAAGATAATATCGATATTCTGATACACATTGGTATTGATACTGTCGGAATGAAAGGCAAAGGTTTTTCTCCTCAGGTGAAAGTTGGCGACTATGTACAAACAGGGCAGGTTTTAATCGAATTTGACCTGGCGACTGTAGCCGTAGGTGCGCCATATTTGATGACACAGATTGTTATCACCAATATGGACAGAATTACTGACTTGGAAGTGGCTCCGCAGGGCAAGATTGAAAAGGAGGATTTTTTACTCTCCTACAGTGTTGTTGAGTCGTCGACTGAAGCAAGCACTGAGACTGGCGATTTTCTCTTATCGGACCCCATTTATTTGTGTAACACGGTAGGTCTTCACGCGAGACCGGCTGCGCAGCTTACCCAATTGTTGGCGGATTTCAGTTCTGAGGTCGAATTAAGACTGGATGATAAAACGGCTAATGCGCGCAGTATTACCGCGCTGTTGAAGCTGAATTCGCAATACGGCGACCCGGTTGTATTAGCCGCGCGTGGTGCTGACGCCGAAGCGGTCCTTAAGAAAGTGGTGCCGGCCATTCACGCGGGTTTAGGGGATGAAGGTGTCACGCCGTTGTCAGGACCTATTAAAACCGAAGCCAAGCAGCAGCTCGATGGAGACGAAAAGTCTTCAGCGGCGAGCACGAATTCTAGCGAGGCGCCCACAGGTGACCTTAAAGGTGTTTCGGCGTCTGATGGCATCGCTATTGGCACTTGCGTTAAGTGGACGAGTGAAGAATTAGAACTGCAAGTGGTTGGTGCTGGTCATGATCAAGAATTGACACGCTTGCAGTATGCGCTAGAACAGGCAAAAGCGAGCTTAAATGCCTTGATAAAATCAATGCAGGTCAATGATCCGCAGCGAGCTAAGATTTTCAATGCTCATCTTACAATTCTGGATGACCCAGAACTGTCAGAGCAGGCAAACCGAGGCATGTTGAAACAAAACTACTCCGCTGAATATGCCTGGCGTTCAGCCTATTCAACCATGGCGGATGAGTTGGAAGCTCTGTCCAGCGAGGTTTTGGCCGAGAGAGCCAATGACGTTCGCGATGTGGGTGAGCGAGTGTTGCATAAACTGTTAGGCATCGATGATTCTGCTCGAGAGTTGCCAGACAATGCGATTATTATTGCTGAAAATTTGACGCCCTCTGTTACAGCAACACTAGACCCTAAAAAAGTTTTGGGCTTTTGTACGGTAGAGGGCGGCGCTAGCTCGCATGTGGCTATTCTCGCTAGATCGATGGGCATGCCCGCTGTTGTGGGGCTTGATAAGTCGATCGTGAATATTGAAGAGGGTACAGCCCTTGTCGTCGATGGCAGCAAAGGGGTTCTGACGATAGCACCAGATGCTAAGGCCATTGCTGAGCTCAAAGAGCGTCAGCGTGTTCTCGCCGAAAAAGCCGCTGTAGACTTGGCCAACTGCCACTTGCCCGCCACTACGCTCAACGGCCGCCATATTGAAGTAGTAGCCAATGTTGGCAAGTTAGAAGAAACCACCAATATTCTTGCCTTAGGTGGCGAAGGTATTGGCTTGCTGCGCAGCGAATTTTTGTTTCAAAGTCGCTCTAGAGCCCCGACCGAAGACGAGCAATATGACGTCTACGTCGCTATGATCAATTCTGTGGGTAAAGAGGCCAAGGTCATTATCAGAACGCTTGATGTCGGCGGTGATAAACCTTTGCAGTACTTGCCCATCCCCGAAGAAGAAAACCCTTTCTTGGGTGTTCGGGGTATACGGGTCAGTTTGCGTGAGCAAACGCTGTTTAGAGCGCAGCTTAGAGCGCTAATCCGCGCGTCTGTTCACGGCCATCTGCATATCATGTTCCCTATGATTAGTAATTTTTCTGAGTGGCATGAAGCTAAAGCCATCTATGAAGAAGAACGCGCCGCACTGGGTATCGCCCCTCAGCCTGTAGGCATGATGATAGAAGTACCATCGGCGGCATTAATGGCCGAAGAATTTGCTAAAGAGGTTGATTTCTTCTCGGTAGGAACTAATGACCTTTGCCAATATACCTTGGCGGTTGACCGCGGCCATCCGGATATTGCATCGCTGGCCGACGGCTTACACCCTTCCGTATTACGTTTGATTGAGATGACGGTTACAGCAGCTCATAAAGAAGGAAAGTGGGTCGGTGTTTGCGGTGGACTGGGTGCAGATCCCGAAGCCGTACCTCAGCTGCTTAGAGCTGGTGTCGACGAGCTGAGTATTCCAGTGCCTTCTATACCGGCTGTTAAAGCGCTTATTCGTACGTTAGATCTTTAATAGATGACGCTGAAAAAGTGAGTAAGGAGCAATCAGAGAGGTTTGGTTCTGACCTTTTTAAATGTTGGTTCTAAATAAGTAGCTTGTTTGCTGTTGTTATTTAAATGCCAAACTGTAGCCAATAAAAAGCCCGCGCCTCTAATTAGGGGCGCGGGCTTTTTATTGGCTACAGTTTCCGTTTAGGCATTTCAGTCCAGTTCGAAGGCTGGATATTTATAAACGGAATACTCTGCTAGTTGCCACTGGTACCGCTGATCTGCCTGAATCGTAATGACGGACGTTCCAATCACAAGAGGCTTTCATTGAGGGGCGGCTATTATTACTTGGCCCTTGTTGTTGCCAATTGTTGTTGATGGGCTACGCCATAGTTTCGACCGCTGCCAACGCTTGCTCAACATCGGCAATAATATCGTCGATATTTTCTATGCCGACTGAAATGCGCACCAGATCTTTACTAACACCTGCCGCCGTTAATTCTTCTTCATTTAACTGGCGATGAGTAGTGGAGGCAGGGTGACAGGCAAGAGATTTAGCATCACCAATATTTACTAATCGTAAAATCATTTGTAAGGCATCAATAAATTGGCCTCCTGCTTCTGGACTGCCTTTAACTCCAAAACTAACAATGCCAGAGGCTTTGCCTCCGGTGATCTTTTGGCAGGTATCAAAATAGGGGCTGTCTTTAAGTGCTGCGTAATTGACCCAAGCAACTTTGTCATGGTTGAGCAAATAGTTGGCGAGTTTTTCAGCATTTTCACAATGGCGCTCCATGCGCAGACCCAAGGTTTCTAAACCTTGCATAATATTAAACGCACTTTGTGCCGACAGTGCTGCACCGGTATTACGTAATGGCCCTACACGGCAGCGGCCAATAAAAGCAGCAGCGCCTAAGGCTTCGGTAAACACAACGCCGTGGTATGACGGATCGGGTTCGTTTAATACCGCGAAGCGATCTTTATGGGCAGCCCAATCAAAGTTACCCGAATCGATAATAATACCGCCTATGGTGGTGCCGTGGCCGCCGATATATTTTGTCAGTGAGTGAATAACAATATCAGCGCCCAGCTCAAAGGGCTTGCATAAAAATGGTGTGGCAACGGTATTGTCGACTACTAACGGAATGCCATGGCGGTGAGCAATTTCTGCCAGTTTTTCAATATCAACCACATTACCGGCGGGGTTACCGATAGACTCACAAAAAATTAACTTGGTGTTGTCATCAATGGCCGCTTCAAAACCTGAATAATCATCATGCGAAACCATTCGTGCTTCTATGCCTTGTCTGGGCAGAGCGTGGGCAAATAAATTATAGGTGCCGCCGTATAATTGACTGGTACTAACAATATTAGAGCCAACCTCACAAATACACTGAATAGCATAAGTAATCGCTGTCATGCCAGAGGCGACACATAACGAGGCTATACCTCCTTCCATAGCCGCTAGGCGCTGCTCCAACACATCGTTGGTCGGGTTCATGATGCGGCTATAGATATTACCCGGTACTTTTAAATCGAATAGATCGGCACCGTGTTGAGTGTCGTCAAAGGTAAACGAGGTGGTTTGATAAATGGGTACGGCAGCGGCTTTAGTAGTGGCTTCAGATTCGTAGCCATGGTGTAAGGCCAGTGATTCAAGTTTCATAGTGGGTCCTTATTAACGTATAAATTGACTTATGAATTGACTAATGAGGTGCCTATAAGTTAACACATGAAATTGGTTTACAGCCTAATTACCAAGTGTTTTTTTATGCGGTGCGCAGCCGATAAGGCAAGCGCTAAATCCTGCACAATTAGTCTATCTAAGACCCTGTTAAATGGTTCAGTGTTTCCTATGGTCATGCTGACCATTATGATAAAGCCCTTTGGGAGGCAAGTTAAAGAACTGACATGTTGAAATAATAAAATATTGAAAACAATCATAAAATTGAGCTTAGCTATTAAATTGTACCTACAGCTTTTAATATCTTCATGGCTCAATTTCTTTTATAGGCATTGCATTTTTAACTCGCTAGGTTTGACTCTAATGGACGAGAGACCAGCCTGATGCTTTAGATCCCATCATCTGCATGCTTTGCTGATTACCCTCGGCATTGCTAATGGCCAACTTAACCTCGCCACTAGCTGACTTGTGCCACAGTATGTCGTCACGGCCATCGCCATTAAAGTCTGCAAGCTGTTGTGTCCATGCAGAGAATTTATCCGCTAAATTTTCAACACGAACCTGAGCGCCTGGCTTACCATCTGTTTCACCACTGATGGCAACTTTGACTGTTCCATCTGCCGCTCTGCGCCATAGAATGTCGTGGTTACCATCACCATTAAGGTCTGCTAGATCCGCAGTCCAAGCGTTAAACTTGGCGAAGTGAGACATCGATGAAGATTGTTTGCCGTCTGCACCACTGATGCCTACTTTCACAGTGCCATCATCGCCTTTACGCCAGAAGATATCGTCACGCTCGTCGCCGTTCAAGTCAGCAACTTGAACCTCCCAAGCGGTAAAACGCTTA
>CAJWZU010000078.1 GCA_913050115.1 uncultured Cellvibrionales bacterium | reverse complement strand
GGGTTGCGGTCCAGGCCATGAACTTAGCAAAGTGATTTACCGAGCTAGCCTGCTTACCATCGGCACCACTAATGCCTACCTTCACGGTGCCATCAGACGATTTGCGCCAGAGGATATCGTCGCGCCCATCGTTGTTAAAGTCAGCAACTTGAACCTGCCAAGCCGAGAAACGCTTAAATAGTACCGCATTGACCACAGACTCTTGGGTGCCTTGGGTGTTGGTGAAAACAATTTTTGACGCGCCGTCAGACCCGCGACGCCACAACATGTCGTCGCCGCCGTCACCGTTAAAGTCACCGACGAAGCCGTCCCAAGCTTTACCTTTGTCAAAGTAAGACACGAGGCGATCTTCATCACCATCGGCATCGCTGATGCCTATAGCAACCGTACCGACTGACGGTTTGCGCCAGAGGATATCATCACGACCGTCGCCATTAAAGTCACCAATTTGGCTTAACCAAGCACTGCCTTTAGCGGCCAAATTATTGACCATACCCTGATTGCCATTAGCGTCGCTAATGGCGACTTTAACCGCGCCAGTCATAGCGTCACGCCAGAGAGTATCTACAGAGCCATCGCCATTGAAATCACCCAACTGGGGGGTCCAATCATTCGACTTATTATTGAGGTTCTCAATACCACCGTCACTTATCGCTATTTCAGCGCGGCCGTCAGCGTTGCGCCAAAAGATGTCGGCAGTGCCATCGCCATTGAAGTCGCTGTTAACAGCATCGCTTGTAACAACACCTGAAGAAGAACCGCTAGAACTTGAAGAAGAGCTACTCGAGCTGCTGCAGTCTTGAATATAGCCCCAAGAGGTATCACTGCCGGGCACAGTATTGGTCCACCACTTGGCTTCGTACAGTGAAGCGCTGTGAACCATTTGATCACCGCTATTAGCATGGTCGCCAGCAGTCCAATTGGGATGAACATTAATGCCGGCGCAGTCACCGCCACCAGAGCTGGTGCCTGAACTGGATGACGAGCTAGACGAAGAACTGCTGCTAGAAGAGCTGGAGCTACTGGATGAACCACCGGAATCAATAACCAGCCGCGCATTGGCCCAATCGCCATGATCGGAACCTATGCCATTGCCACCATCGCCCACCACCAATTTCAATTCGCGAGCACTGGCAGAAATCGCCACGGAGACGGCAACGGCGGCATCACTCCCAGTTAACGTAGCGCTTTGATACTGCCTAACATTGTCAACCCAAACTTCAAATACTACCGACCCCGAGCCACCCATTTCATCATCGACACCCACATCCGCTTCAAACGATGAATAGCGGCCAGGCGTCAGTGCGTAGATCACTTCCGATTCGGCATGAACCCCCAGACCTTTGGCATATTCACGACCACCAATGGAAAGAGCGAGTCCATCGCCCGCACCTTGGCCTGCGTTGCTCTGATCTTTCTCAATCGGACCCCAGCCATTAATAGAAGAGGTTTCGGCTAAATCACTGAGGTAATCAACAAACGCGACGGTCACCGCAGACGTTGTAATATTGGTGCTGCCATCGTTATCGGTGACCGTTAGGGTGACGCTGTAATTACCCGCTGCGGCGTAGGTATGGCTGGGTGATTGCTCGGTGCTGCTATTGCCATCACCAAAGTTCCAGTTCCAACTGACCAGAGTTCCACCGAGATCGGTACTACTGTCGGTAAAGTTAGCGGTTAAACTTTGAGTAGTTCTCGTAAATTTAGCAACCGGCTCTTGTGGACCCGAGTCGAGAGCGAAATCCCAGACGCCATAACCCCAAGTCGAGAAACGAAAACTGTTGTTATTGGGGTTGTAAGCGCCCCATTGGCCATTAAAGAAAGGCGCACCCGTTTCATAACTGCCGGCCGCATCAATCCAGATTTCTTGAGCGCGATCGAACAGGTAGGGCCCCACTTTGGTGGAAGCCATTGCCACGGTTGCGTCTTTGTCGCCCTGCATCCAGCGGACGTCGACGTCAGGTAAACCCGACACAGTGGTAAAACTCGAGCCGCCATCTTTGGTCAATATTGATGTCACACCATTTTTACTGTCGCCAGCAAAAAGCACGGTATTGTCATCAAAGGCCCAACCGCGCACATCGTCGCCAGAAGTCGACGCACTCATCGCGACCGTTGCCACCTGCGCAAATGTATTGCCGCTATCGATGGACTTGTAGACCTTGCTGTTATCAAACACCCAGAAAATGGATTTATTATTTGGAGACTGCGCCATGGCGGCGACATTACCGACGTTGCCAAAGGTTTTAGTCGATGTGGTGTAAACATCGCTATTCGCCTCAGAGACAACTTTAACCACTTCGTTATTTAGCACCCAGACGGTATTTGAGTAATCTTTTAAATCAAACCAGGCACCCTTTAAAGTCATGCTGTATGTGCTACCGCCGCGCTTGCGACTGCCCAAAAAGTTATCGCCGCTGTCATAAACTGGGTAAGGGCCTTTCACCGATTTGCCTTTTAATTCCCATGAGTACAGACCGTCGGGACCAGAAGCGAAAGAGCTGCCATCACCTCCGGCGTGATTGACTTTAATGCGGTCGGTATCTTCGTATTGTCCCCAAGAATTCTGCCAGCCCTGATCTTGAGTGCCGACAGAAAGGTCATAGTCGGTTTTAAAACCAACCACCATACCGCGCGCATAAGTTTCCGTCAGCGCCGCTGGCGACAGCAGAGTAAAGTTGTAATAGTCGTAAGGGTAATGTCCCTCTTCCCACTCATTGCGAGAAATAAACAAACCACCGTCACCGGCGCGCAGTGAAAACAGCTGACCATTTTTATCGTAATAAAAATGACTGCCCTGGAAGTCCGGGTGATAAAAATTACGCAATTTATTCAGCTGAGAATCCCATGTGCCATGACCGGTTTGGTAATAGCCCCAATGATCTGAACTGACCATATCGCGGGCACCGCCATCGTAAGAAATAGTCGGGTGCGCATAACCCAGAATTGCCGTTGAAGGAGTTTCTGGATGAACGCCAAAAAAGCTAAAGGCCGCTGCCGTACCCGATGGTTCATTGTAATAAGCGCTGCGGGGATGATTGCGAATCCAGGAGATGCCATTATTAGTCGACACCATAAAATAAGCTTCCGACTCGCCAGTCTTTTTAAAATAGGCATACAAATAACGAGCGTCGCCATTAAGCTGATACTGGTTATCGTCATTAATACCGCTGGCGTTGCTGTCGAATGTACCGTGCAAAGTAAAAGTGCTGCCCGACCAACTGTAGAGTTTGCCTCCGCGAGCTAAATACACAGTCTCCGCACCCGGCTGCACATCATAGCGCGGGGTATACAAACGCTGAATGCTGTCACTGCCAAAGTCGTGCAATACAGAAAAACTTGAGCCGCCGTCATCAGAGACGTACACCTTGCGTTTATCCGCCGTGTAAAGGCGGTTATTTTCCTGCTGATTGCGAATGGTGTTTTGAATGACCGAGGGCAAACCCATAGGGCTCTGCCAAGTTTTACCCATGTCGTCGGTGAAATACATTGGCCCATTTTCTACTGTGCCCACCAATCGCTTGCTACTGTCTGGGTGGGTATAAACATGCAGGTCGCGCCAACGCTGTGGAAACTGGTGAGAGATATACTGCATATCCTCACCGCCCACTTCGGCCGCACTGTCGGCAATAGTGCCCTTAACAATGGTCTGAACATTACTGTAGTGGCCGACGGTCACGCCGTAGATTTCATTAGTCTCTTCATCGAATTCGGCAAACTGAAAACCACCAATGGCGCCAACTGGGCCGCGATTAATCCAGGTGCCTGCGGTGCCATTGCTCAGCATTGTCATGCTGCCCGTACTTTCAGCGGGCGCATTAGCGACAATTGTTGCAGCGCGGCGAGAAGACGGATTACGACTAACAATATTTAATTTTTGAGCAAACTGAGTGTCATTTTCAGCCCTTTCTTGCGCGCTCCACTGGCGATTCTTATTCGGGTCCATGCCCTCATCATGCTCGAGTTCATCGCGATCGGAATCCCCGAGCTCCGGTGCAAGAACGGGAGGAGACAAATCTTGCTCAACCGAGTGGCGGTCCATTAAGACCCCAGTACCGATTAAACCAACAAGACCTAGTAACGCTAAGGAGGGGACTATGGGAGCTTTCATAAGAACACGGTCTCACTGTTGATCAATCGTTTTAATTAGCTACCGCAAAACAACGACGGGCTTAGCAGCCATCGAAGAGCAGATTATTCAGTAGAATATATTGAGTTCAATTGCAAAGGTCTAGTGCCAGACATTCTGCAGCGACTAGAACTTTACAGGCACTGTCAGCGGCGCTGCCGAGCAGCCTCGCTGCTATCGGGCCGGGGGACCCTTTAACTTTATAATTTCGGACCATAACGTTAGCGCCAATAAAACAATGCACTTATCGTAGTTTTACTCAAAAATAAGTCAGGCAGTACCCGATATTATCGCCAAAATCGGTATTATTCTACCGACTAGACCATAAGAATTGATTGATTTTCACTCAACATGGAGTAATCGACCAAACATAGAGACAACCCCTTTTAAGGCAGGCAATCAGATATAAATAGCTTTGATTGAGCCGAAAGACCGATGACTGGAGCACTTTTACCTGCGCACTAAAGAGACTGCTGATCATTGTCATCGCAGTGCTGTTGTTATTAAAAGGACATTGAATGGCTACCACCGCCATCACAGGCCAGCATAGCCACGGTTCAATTCGCCTTCACTATAGGCACTGTCATTACAGTCGAGCACAGAGTGTATTAAAGCCCTAGCTAAGTCAGGGCTGACAGACGACCTCGGTAATCGCTCCCCGGAATAGCTCCTGCATTGCTCTAATAAACTACCGCCCTGTAGCGATGCATTCCTCTACCTAATGATTCCTCTCAGTTGTGCATCGCCTAAAGTGCCTACTGTTGGTGCTTTTATAAGCTGCCTCCCTGTGGCGATGCATTATTTTAATAAGCCACATCCCTGTGGCGATGCAAAAACTACCACGGCATCCCTGTAAATAAAAAAACCCGCGCCCTTTTATCAAGGGCGCGGGCTTTTTATGGGTTCTAAAACTCGATTCTTATTAGTGCACAACCGTCCAGCCCGAAGGCTTGTTGTCCATAGACACTTCACTTTGCTGGTAGCCCATAGGGCTGCTGATGCCCAGCTTAACTTCGCCAGAAGCAGGCTTGTGCCAGAGAATATCGGTGCGACCATCGCCGTTATAATCCGCCAACTGCTGGGTCCAGGCAGAGAATCGTGCCGGCAAGCCGACGACACTCGCTTGTTCGCCTGACGCGTTAGTAATAGCAATTTTTACCGTGCCATCGGCTGGTTTGCGCCACAGAATATCAGTGCCGCCGTCGCCATTAAAGTCACCTAAGGTTGCCGTCCAGGCCATGAACTTAGCAAAGTGATTGACCGAGCTAGCCTGCTTACCATCGGCACCACTAATACCGATTTTAACGGTGCCATCGGACGACTTGCGCCAGAGGATATCGTCGCGCCCATCGCTATTCAGGTCGCCAATCTGCACCTTCCACGCTGAGAAACTTGGGAATGCTAGAACATTAACTACATTTGCCTGCGCGCCATTAACGTCGGTTAAGATGATTTTTGATGCGCCGTCAGTTCCGCGACGCCACAAGATATCGGCACGGTCGTCGCCGTTAAAGTCACCGACGAAGGCCTGCCATGCTGCACCTTTATTGAAGAAGTACTCAATGCGGTCCTGATCACCATTCGCATTGCTGATACCGACACGAACAAAACCTTCAGACGGCTTGCGCCAAAGTATGTCGTCGCGACCGTCGCCGTTAAAGTCACCAATTTGGCTCAACCAAACACTGCCTTTGGCGGCCAAATTATTGACTACACCTTGATTACCCATGGCATCGCTAGTCGCCACTTTCACCGCGCCAGTCGTCAGGTTGCGCCAGAGAATATCAATAGAGCCATCGCCATTGAAATCACCCTGCTGGGCGCTCCAATCACTCGACTTACTATTGAGGTTCTCTATACCGCCACCACTTATCGCTATGTCAGCGCGGCCGTCAGCGTTGCGCCAAAATATATCGGCCGTGCCATCACCATTGAAGTCGCTTTTAACGGCATCGGTTTTAACACCTGAAGAAGAACCGCTAGAACTTGAAGAAGAACTGCTAGAGTTTGAAGAAGAGCTAGAGCTGCTGCTTGAAGAGCTAGAAGAAGAACTACTAGAACTTGAAGAAGAACTGCTAGAGCTTGAAGAAGAGCTAGAGCTGCTGCTTGAAGAGCTAGAAGAAGAACTGCTAGAACTTGAAGAAGAGCTAGAGCCGGTATCTTTACAGTCTTCTATATACGACCAGGAACCGTCGCCGTTCTTCGGTATTGAATTGGTCCACCAGTTGGCCACGTAAAGTTGGCCGCCGTTATGCATCTTGTCTCCTTTAACGGCGTTACTTTGCTGTGCCCAATCAGGGTACTTGTTGTAATCGTCGCAGGTGTTAGCGCCGCCAGAGCTGCTGCTTGAAGAGCTTGAAGAAGAGCTACTAGAGCTGCTGCTTGAGGAAGAGCCCGACGATGAACCAGAAGAACTCGAACTGCTGCTTGAAGATGAGCCATCAGTCGCGCCAGAAATACTGCCCGTTATGGCAAAGTAGCCGACGGATGAGTAGTTTGAAAAGCCATTGCTCGGGGAACCTTCGGCGCCACCAGAAATTTCCAAGGTATAATTGCCGGCGGATAAATCTTGATCAAACGAGGCCGAGCGATTCACGCTTTTATTCGACTGTGCCACTATAGCGCCAGAGCTGTCTTTAATCGTTGCCAGAACATCCAGCATTGAGCCACCGATATGCCCGGCTCGATCGATGTTGATATTGATATGCCCACCGGCTGAACCCATTGCAAAGGTAAAGTGATCGGTGTCGGTATTGCGCTCAATTTGGCCGCTATTATCGGCGGCACTAACACTGCCGTTTGAACTAATCACTAGAGCTTTGGCAGCGGCAATATCATCAGATCTAAAGGGGACATAACCGCTTATGATATTGAAGTCATCCTGAGTGTTGGAGGCACCTGTGTATTCGCCTTTACTCCACTGAAAAAGCCCCTGGCTCCAGCTGGTGCCATAGTGGTAGTTGCCCATAATAGGCACCCACTGAAAAGCGGCAAGACCGCGAAAATACTCGCCGTCGCCTCCTGAAGATTGGGTATGGCCGTCATGGCCAAGATGAAACAAGTGACCGAACTCGTGAATCGCCGTTCTGCCCTGAATGTAAGCAGTACTCTTTGTACGAAGAGTACAAAAAGTGGAGGTACCAAAGGCAAATGCGCATGTAGATCGCCCGGTTTCGCGGTACATTTTGCCTCCGCCGCGCTTGCTCGGTGCAGCATTGTTATAGACGCTGTTGCTGGTTGTGACATTGACATCAAACATTGAAAATCCGGCTGCGACTATTTGCCAAGTTGTCCAGATAAACTCTTTAGTGACATCGTGAGGAACGCCATCAGTCATGATTAATCTGGTGTCTAGCAAAATTACATAGTCAGAGCCTGGTCGACTTTCAAGCTGGCCGACGTGCTGGTCGGCATAGTCCCCTATATGTGGAGCTGCTGACGGCGCGAGTGGGACAGCGTTCAATATCGGCTCTTCTGTCGTGTCAGAGCTGTCCCGTGAATTGTCAGCCGCCCACGAATGGTTATGATCTTCAATGTTACACACAGGGAGCACGTCGGTGATGGCAATTTCATTCACCACTATGTTTCCATTCACGGTCGTATATTCATAGGCGACATTTTGATCTTTCAGAATCACCCAGCCATAAATGTTATCGCCACTGCCCTGTAGAATAAATTGTGAACCTGGCAGACCCACTGCCTGGCCGTCCATGGAGAGGGTGCCGTCGGCTTCCACTGACAAATGTTCAGCAGTAACTATGATTTCACCACCCACATTATCGACTAAAGTAAAAGTTGCGGAGTCGGAGCTTAATTTATTCGCTGCATAACGCTCATTGAGCCTTGGCTGTTGATGAATCGCAGATTCTAAACCTACCTGCTGTAAAAATTCCTCTGGGGTGCCAAGTGTTAACGCCGTTGAAGGTAAGCCATCAGCAACTGCCAGCATTGAGCTTGCCAACATACATACGGGTAGAAAAGTTTTACCCAACCTCTTGGTGAAATTTAAACTGCGTGTTTTAGAGTTTTTCATTTTTTCCCTTATTTACATGCGCTTTGTAGCCATAAGTACTTTTACGGTTACCATCAAAAGCCGTTGTTACATTCAACCTGGCATCAGGATCTTGCGTTGGTTTTTTATTCTTACTCTTGTTTGGACGAGACTGTTTAGCGTCTGACAGACCGCTGCCGCACTCGCTATTGAAGCTAACGCCAAACCAGTCAGACTAATGATTTGAGCCAACCCCCTCTACACATCATTTAAGTCTCAATAAAATTTGTTCACTTTTTGAAATACTCTCGACGGAAAACATTTCAAAAAATGAACTCGGCCGTTTTAGGCCGAGTTCATAATCAATCAACCCAGAGGATTTATCAAGTATTTCGGGACAGTCATCCTTTTCTGCCATCCTTTTCTGCTCTTCATGGCCTCAAAGACTACCAGAGGCACCCATGTGGGTCATGGGATATGGCGTTAAAATCCACCCAGAAACAGGGTTATGAAAGATAAGTGACAGTTTGCTGTAGATTGGGCGCAAAGCGGTGCTATTAGTGAATTCAATGCTACCTATCGCACACTGAATCTTTGTACTCAGAAATGATACAGCGCCTTCTGAACGCTCAATGAGAAAATTCAGATAGCCGTGAATATGCATGGCATTGCTAAACATCTAAGCAGCTCTATGCATCAATTTTTTGTCACAAAAAAGCCCGCGACTCATAAAGAGGCGCGGGCTTTTTACTGGCTAAAGTTTTCTCTAGTGCACTACCGTCCAGCCCGAAGGCTTGTTGTCCATAGACACTTCACTTTGCTGGTAGCCCA
>CAJWZU010000077.1 GCA_913050115.1 uncultured Cellvibrionales bacterium | reverse complement strand
ATGGATTGATTGGTTGTAAACAGCGGTATGGATATTTCTAAAGGCTGCCTGTCCTAAATTGCCAAGGCTGCCTGTCCTACGCCCCTAACTGCAGCGCTTCGGCCTTTCACTCATTAAAATAGATCTTTCGAGTTTTCTTGGTTCATCTTTAATTACGATTATACTTGCTTAATGAGGTGTGTAGAATTAACGCTACAGATCACTCTTGGGTGTTTGAGCACTAATGATGGTTATTGGTCAATTAACGCCTTTATTTTCAGCTAGTGGCCAAAATTTTTGATAAAATAAGCATCTACCACTAGCGTCTGGTTGAAAATTGTACAAAAACGCGCTAACTGCATTGAGAAATAGTGAACAAACTAATTCCTTGGGAATAAATACTGGCTCGATGAAAGGGCGATAGAGCCTAAGGGAGGCTTATTGCTTCCTAACTTCGTTGGTTTTCGGCCCAGCCAGTCACCTATAGATGTACGCTCCTCAATCTATAGGAACATGAATACTGACAAAAGCAGGATGTTTGAGATCAGCCCCCTTTTTGAAAAACTAGCCTCGCTAGGATGCAATTCATTAGCAGTTTTTCGGTCGGTTGAGCTGCTACATTGATTTTTGGTGGTTGCGTTCAGCTGTTTATTTTACTGTGCGGAATATGTGTAAGGGTTAATTTTTTTATAACTTATAAATAATAATTGTATGTTTTGGAAATTATAAATGACGAGTAAAAGTTTTTTATTGCAACGGATTCACGTGTTTGCCAAAGAAGAATTTGATCCCAACTCTGACGAACAGGCTGAAGACATCTTGCGGCGCAAGTTCAGCGTGTACTTGCCGCAGCGACAGTCTTTTGATGACCGTTTGGCGAATACGATATGTGATCATGAAATTATTACCTTGATTCGAGAGTATCGGGCTATGGCGTAGTTAGTGAGTAATAAACAGAGTTACTGGACTGTCTGCCTGAGATGCCAAGGCCGCGGTAAAAAAAGTAAGGGCATCAGCAAAAAATTAAAACGCCGCTATCAAAACGAGCTACAAGCCTTTGATAAAACAAAGCGTGGCTCGGCTCCTGTTCCCCCTAAGGGTCATCTCGAACTCTGCTCGAATTGTAATAGTAGCGGCTTGGTTCGCGCTGCTGTCCAGTTGCCAGCTGATAATAAAAGCTATCCACATATTGCCATTATTGGTGGTGGTATAGGTGGGGTGGCCCTCGCGGTTGCGTGTTTACAGCGCCAAATACCCTTTACTTTGTATGAGCGCGATAGTGGTTTCGAGGCTCGGTCTCAGGGCTATGGATTGACGCTACAGCAGGCCAGTAAAGCGATCGAGGGGTTGGGTGTTTTATCTTTAGATGAGGGCGTCATTTCAACCAAGCACGTGGTGCACTCTACCGACGGCAAAGTCCTCGGTGAGTGGGGCATTAGAAAATGGGGCGCGCTCGATACGAAAACATCTTCGAGACGCACCAATGTGCATATTGCTAGGCAATCATTGCGCTTGGCGCTGCTTGAACAGTTGGGTGGGCAGAACGCGGTGAAGTGGGGGCACAAGTTGGTTGATTTCAAAGAATCGGCCAGTGGCGCTGTTGAATTGAGTTTTCAGGTTGAAGAGCATAATGAAGGCGGGCATGAGCTAAAGAGCCAAGGTCCGAACGCAGTCAATATTAAGCGCGTCCAAGCCGATCTGGTGGTGGGCGCGGATGGTATTCGCAGTAAGGTGCGCAGTCTGTTGCTCGGTGAAGATGCTAGCCCCCTGCGTTATTTAGATTGTATTGTTATTTTGGGTATCTGTCCTTTAGCCAGCATCACTGAAACTCATGTTACAGAGACGATTTTTGCGGGTATGGGCGAAAGCGTTGACGAAGGTATTGGCAAAGGCGATGAGCGCGTTTTGCAGAAACCCATGTCAGATTCTCTGTTGGATTCGGCCACAGTCTTCCAAACCGCCAATGGCCATGAACGAATTTACATAATGCCCTACGACTCAAGCTCAATTATGTGGCAACTGAGTTTTCCAATGCCAGAGCAAGAGGCCAAGGCATTAAGTGCAAAAGGACCGCAAGCATTAAAAGACGAGGCATGTCGCCGATGTCAGTGGCACACCCCGATCCCTCAAATTTTAACGTCGACACTTGCGGCTCAGGTTTCTGGTTATCCGGTGTACGACCGAGCTTTGCTGCAGCCTGAGCATTTACATATGGCAGCAAAAGGCGCGCAAGTGACCTTAATCGGTGATGCGGCTCACCCTATGAGCCCCTTTAAAGGGCAAGGCGCTAATCAAGCGCTGCTGGACGCGTTAGCTCTAGCCCGAGGGATCGCTAAGGGCTGTAGGCCCTTATCCGATTGGCGCGAGCAGGGAGTGAGGGCCAGCGTATTAACCGCTTTCGAAGCAGAGATGTTGGCTCGCAGTGCCAAAAAAGTAAAAGATTCAGCCGCTGCGGCAGAGTTTCTGCACACCGACGTGGTGTTGCATGAAGGCGATGAACCCAGAGGGCGCTGTCTCCAACGGTCGGATAAGAGTGATCAGGAAATTGAAAATTAAGCGAATGGGTTGCTGTGCTTAGCGTCTATTCAGGCTCCTAACGTAACAAGGCATAAATACGCTAAAATGTCCGCTATTGTCTTAGCGTTGAGCTTTTATATTCATGACCACTGATACCACAACGGCTACCACTGCAGCCAGTTTTACCGAGCTGGGTCTTATTCCCCCCCTGTTAGCTCGACTGACTGAACTGAATTATCAGCAGCCAACACCCATTCAAACGCAAGCTATCCCCAGTGTATTAGCGGGACGTGATTTAATTGCGGGGGCTAACACCGGTTCGGGTAAAACCGCCACTTTTGCTCTGCCGCTTTTGCAGCAATTATCGAAGCAGGCTGGCGCCGAAAACAACTTGGCGAGCAAAAACAGTAACGGTAACTTTGTTGCTGGGCTGGTGTTGGTGCCTACCCGTGAACTTGCCAAGCAAGTGGCCGACAGTATCAAATCTTATGCGGCGCACTTAAATGGTGTGATTAAAACGGTTGCTGTTTTCGGGGGGGTGTCAGCCAATACTCAAATGCTGGCTTTGCGCGGTGGCACCGATATTTTGGTGGCAACACCTGGGCGTTTGCTCGACTTAATTTCAAGTAACGCCATTAAGCTCGATCAGGTTAAAACCTTAGTGCTCGATGAAGCCGATCGCATGTTGAGCTTAGGCTTTACCGAGGAATTGTCGGCCCTGTTGGCGTTACTGCCAAAGCAAAAACAAACCTTACTTTTTTCAGCGACCTTTCCTGAAAAAGTTCAGTTTTTAACTCAACAGCTACTGAGTGACCCCGTTGAAATACAGGTGCAAAGTGCAGATTCTAGCACCCTGGTACAGCGCGTTTTTACCGTTGAGAAGGGCAAAAAAACAGCTCTCTTAGCGCACCTAATTAAGCGGCATCAATGGCAGCAAACCTTGGTTTTTGTTAACGCCAAAAACAACTGCGAACACCTAGCTGAAAAACTTGGTAAGCGCGGTATAAACGCTGAAGTGTTTCATGGCGATCAAGGTCAGGGCGCACGTACCCGTGTGCTGGCAGCGTTTAAAGCCGGCGAGATTGATGTGTTAATTGCCACAGATATTGCGGCTCGTGGTTTAGATATCGAAAAGCTGCCTGTGGTTATCAACTTTAACCTCCCTAGAAGTCCAGCAGACTATATGCACCGTATTGGTCGAAGTGGTCGCGCGGGCGAGGTGGGCTTGGCCATATCGCTGATTGATTATGAGGATTATCATCATTTTGGTGTGATCGAAAAGAAAAACAAGATCCGACTTGAACGCGAGCAAGTTGAAGGTTTTGAGGCCGATGAGCAGATCGGAGAGGCCTATCTTGCAGCCACTAAGCCGGTTGCCAAACCCGAAGGCACGGGTAAAAAGAAAAAGCGCAGAAACAAAGCCCCAGTGGGTGCGGATATTTGGCTACGAGGTAGTGAAGAGCCATAGTGGCAGGTGTCAGGGCGACGAAGCTTATTGACAGGTTTTTGCTCCTCGGCAATGACTCCTGTATTTCGCCAATAAATTACAACCATGTAGCGATGCAAAACCTACATTTATGCCTTTTGGGTACTTTCGCCATCCGTTACGGGCGTTTACGCAGTACCCTCTTATTAAGGCGCAAGACGTTCTCGGGTAGCTGCTTACCTCCTAGGACGGGTCGTTTAACTTGGTGCCTACTGAAAATTTGGTGTGTTAGGGTGTCCGGGTTAGAGTCACAAAGATTAACTTGATTTCCTTGTTTGATATTTTTTTACGATTATTTTCAGCTGAGTATTATCATGAATTTAGAAAAATCAAAAAGTAGAATTACGAAAAAAGTAAAAATGGGCTTTCAAGGTTACCCTCAATTATCCATCGCCTATTTTGGTGTAAACACGGATATAGCAGAACAAGTGGTAGTGTCATTTTTGCCTGAAGAGGGTGCTGATGCGATGGAAGAACGATTCAATTGTAAAACCGACGCTAGAGAAGATCAGGGCGTTCAGTCGGCCATAGTCAAGATGATTGAACGCTCGGGGGCCAAAACAGTGAAGCAGGCCGAGGGCGTTGAACGCTTAAAATAACGTACAGTTCATTTTATTAGCCAATTTTAAAGTACTAATTCTTTGTTTGCGTGGGTGCCTCATTTGGGCATTCATCAACATACTCCTAGGCGGCTATATTTTACTGAGATAATCTGGCTATAGTCATCACTCCTAGCCAGTATTTGTGGGCACTTCATCGCCTAGGCGCCGCTTACGGGCTGTATCGCCACCGAGTAGAATTTTTCAGTGTGCGATAGGTATCATTGAATTCAGTAATAGCACCACTTTGTTCTCAATCTCACACCAAACTGTAACTTATCTGCCACCACCCTGTGCTTAGCGGATTTTAACGTTATTTTACATGCTTAGCATCGGTTACTCTGGTAATATTTTTAGCAGTTATTAGGAGTTAAAGGTAGTTCTGGGCGAATGTTTTTGCCATTACTGCAGGGCTCTCGGGTAGATAAAAGCTAGCGGCCTGTCGGACTCAGCGCTGTTCTACTACCAACCACTCAGTTAGACAGGCTGCTAGCGCAGAACCTAAGCCTTCGCCTGAAATCGATGGTTGTCCCGAAATACGCCTAAAGTGCGGCGATTTTTTGAACAGGGCAAATAGTATTTTTTTAAATGACCTATTGTCCGTTTTAATTAATGTAATAATCGTTAAAAATGAGTATATATAATGTCGAAAACACACTCGCTATTCAATTTTAAAGCCTTGTCAGTAAGCCTACTATTATTGCTAGGTAGCGCCCAAGTTAGTGCGGATCAACTTTGTAACAGTGGGTTTGAAGAAAATCTCACCGACTGGTATAGCAATACGAATGGCAACACCACCACCTTTTCATTTGAAACTATTGATGTAAAGGAAGATTCGCAGTCGTTAAAAGCGTCGGTTAGTTTGGCAGATATCTGGAAAAACAGAATTGAAAGTTGTGACCTCGATGTTATTGCCGGGCGTACTTACAAGGTGGGTTTCTGGGCGAAGTCAGTGACGGGTGAGCCCGGTGATATTGCCGTTCGCATCAAAGACAGAGCAACCGGAACAACGCTTGCTGACGATAAATTCACCATAAGTAATAGTCTATGGACTAAGTATTATTTTGAGTTTGTGCCAAATGCTGATGCTACTGTTTATGAGCGACTATCTTTTGTTGATAGCATAGATTATCTGCTCGATGATCTTTATATTAATGATATAACCTCAAACAACCAGCCTTACTTAACCGGTAACAGCCGTACTTTTGAAGATGCTTTTTTTGGCTTGAATGCAAAAAATATTAACAATGAAAACGTACTTAAAGACACGAATATTATCGAGTCTTGGAAAAAAATGCATGCAAAAATATACCGCTATCCTGGTGGAACGTTTGGTAATAGCTTCGACTGGCATACCGGTACAACTCTGGTTGGTGCGCGTCCACCAAAAATAGATCCGCCGGTTACGCCAGACAAGTTAGTTGCGGTGCTGCCCGCTGACACCGATATTTTATGGATGGCCAATGTTCGCCTACCAACGTCGGGCACAGCCTACGATTGGAGAGATTTAACTCGCGCTGAGTTATTGAGTGACGAAGTATTGCAGGCAAAAACAGATGATATATTGGCCGGACTGGCGGCTTTTACGGCGGCCGGAAAACCCGTGAAATACTTAGAGCTTGGCAATGAATTTTACTTCTCAGCCGATGAAGGTTACGGCGAATCAGAAGGTGCTATTGGTGATGGCGGCAATGGCCGAGGGGATCATTTTCCTTATGACAAAAATCCTGCGGACTATATTGAGCAAATGGGTAAAATTGCTAAAGCTGTAAAAGAAAACTACCCCAGCGTAAAAATTGCGGTTATTCGTGCTAAAACCGACAATACTTGGGCCGATAACTGGAACCCCGTTATTAATGCAGCGATTAATAATCAGCCTGAAATTGGCAATTATATTGATGCGGTGACCAACCACTGGTACCAGAGTGTAAATTGGTACTCGGCGCAAACAGGCGAGATGCCCACCATTTTTAATGTTGCCAGTTCAAGAACGGCATTGGGCTTTGCCTTTGACTATTTTGATGACAAAAAAGCTTATGACGTACCCGAAACTCCTCCTGGGAAAGAGCTTTGGATTACCGAAGGCGATATCAAAGATCAGAGTCCAGCGACCCTATGGCTGGGTGGCATACGTGATGCTTTGGTGCATATTAACTATGCGCTGCTAAGTGATGTGCGCATGTATACGCCGCAAATTTTTCAAACGCGTTATGTCGCCAAAGATCTTAAACTTACCGCAAGAGGCAAAGCGGCCTCACTGGTGTTTGCCGCTGGTGACGGTATGACCCGCATAGAAGAAATCGATCTGCAGGGGCTTTCGTTTAACGGCGAGTTTGGTGGCCCATATCCTGAGCTTTCAGGGGTGCGGTTTAGCGATGGCAGCAAGGAAAGATTTGTGCTGATCAATGCTTCTGAAAACATTTATGATAACCTCGATTTAAGCGCTGTCTCTAGCGTAGCGCCTTTAAAACAGTTGCAAAGATCTTCGGTAAGTCCATGGCTGGTCGACTCACCACAGCAAATAGTCAGTGATTTTGTTAATAATGCGGTGAACCTACAGCCCTATTCAGTGACCATTATTGCAGAGCAAGACATTGTTGAAGGCTTGCTTGAATACGACTTTATTGTACGCAATGCTACAGCAGAGTTTCCCGACAACTTGATCCGCAATTATGATTTCGGCATCCAGAGTAGTGGTTCGCAAACCACCGTAACCTTGCAAGTAAAAAATGACGCTGTAGACACACTGATATTGGCCAATGCGCCTTTATCTTTAGCTCAGGGCAGTGATTTTAGCGTTACGCAACCGGCTCAATTGACCTTGGCTGCTGGTGCTTCTGTCAGTTTTCAGCTGACCTTTACGCCAACTGATTTGGGTAATGCTAGCGATACATTGAGTATTTTAACGGCTACGGGTGGTGTACTGAGCGTGACTTTGAACGGAGGTAAAAACACGACTGGCAGCTCCAGCTCCAGCAGCTCTTCTAGTTCTTCAAGTAGCAGCTCTGGCGGCGGTAATACCTGCGACGACTATCGTGAGTACCCTAATTGGGCACAGCAAAGCAATGCCGTTACCGGAGACAAGATGCACAACGACGGCCAACTTTTTAAGGCCAAGTATTGGACTAATTCAATACCAAAGAACGGCGATGATTCTTGGTTATATATAGAAGACTGTATAGATACCGGCTCTAGTTCTTCTTCCAGTTCTAGTAGTTCTTCTTCCAGCTCTAGTAGTTCTTCTTCTAGTTCATCATCAAGCACTAGCTCTTCTAGTTCTTCATCAAGTAGTAGCTCATCTTCAAGTTCCAGCGGTTCTTCAGCGGTTGCTAACGACTTCAATGGCGATGGTATTGCCGATATGTTTTGGCGCAATTTTCTTGATGGCCGCGCCGAAATTGCTATAGCTAACAGTAATGGCGCTATTGATCGTACCGAGAGCCTAAATAACAAGGCAAGTGACTGGACCGCCCAGCTGGGTGATTTCAATGGCGATGGCGCGGTGGATACTCTCTGGCGTGACAGCATGACCGGCGCTGTTAAAGTTGCCATTAGCGATGCCAACGGTAATCAAGGTGTGGTCAATAATCTGGCCGCTAAAGGCAGTGCGTGGTTGTCACAAATTGGCGACTTTAATACCGATGGCCGCGACGACATTTTATGGCGCAAGCCATCAATAGGTACTGTTGTCATAGGCATCAGTAATGCCATGGGTGATCAAGACCGCCTCGAGTCTTTCTTTGACAAGGGCGCCGCTTGGCAAGTCTACGTCGGTGACTTTAATGGTGATGGCGGCGACGATATGTTGTGGCGTCGTGGTACTGACGGTTCTTCAAAAATTGTATTCACTAATGTCCGAGGCACCCAAGAGTCTGTGGTAAATGCGGTGCCGTTTAAACGTTTCACTGCTTGGCAGGTTCAGGTTGCTGACTTCGACGGCGACGGACGTGACGATATTTTCTGGCGCAAGGGCGATGATGGCACTGTAAAAGTCGGCATCAGTGGTGCAGATGGTAAGCAGATATCTTCTGTGTCTCACTTTGCTAAGTTTAACGCTTGGACTGCAGATCTAGCCGATATAAATGGCGATGGTCGTCAGGACATTCTGTGGCGCAAAGCCTCGGATGGAACTGTGAAAGTTGCCATCAGTAGCGCCTCAGGCAGTCAGGAACGGGCGGAGAACTTGGACAGTAAATTCTCTGCATGGAGCCACACTCTGGCCGACTTTAATGGCGATGGTCGCACCGACATTCTCTGGCATAAGTCAGTTAATGGGGAGGTTAAGCTTGTCATTAGTGATGACTTTGGTAACCAACAGAGCGTGTTGACTATGCCATCTAAGCCATCGGGCTGGGCTCTCGTACACTAGAGAGAAACTTTAGCGAGTTAAAAGCCCGTGCCTCTTTTGGAGGTGCGGGCTTTTTTATGGGTATCCGCTAGAGTAGTTAATAATTACAGTAATAATTACAGGACAGGCATGTAAG
>CAJWZU010000076.1 GCA_913050115.1 uncultured Cellvibrionales bacterium | reverse complement strand
AGTATTTCGCTTGTAGGGTTATTGGCGAATCTATGAACCGTAGAATTGAGAATAACTCTATTTGTATATTCAAGGAACCTCGCGGTGGTTCTCGAAATGGTAAAATTGTTCTCGTTGAGAATTATGGTAAAAATGACGTCGAATATAATTCATCATTTACGATTAAAACTTATGCCAGTGTAAAAATATTTTCTGACAATAATGATTGGGAGCACTCTGCTATTATACTGAAGCCAAATTCCACAGAGTCACGATTTGAAGACATTATTCTCAAAGACGATGATTGTGAAAATATGCGTATTGTAGGTGAGTTTGTAGCTGTCTTGAAGGAGGTCTAATCCTGCACAGTTAAATTTTCCGTTGAAATTTACGAGTAAAAAATGGATAGGCACTAATTTAAGCCTTCATGAATTCTCAATCTGCTTTGTCTTCAAGTAATGTGTTTTTCTTTAAAGTCTCAGTTAAGCAACAACAGGCGGCAAGCACTTGTTGCCCATAGCCCAAGTCACTGCCACACAGCAAAGCAGGCCATACACAGTGACTAATACAGCAGAGTAAGGGGGTCAGGTCTTTAATTTGACATTGTGGTATGCAAAGCATGTTCCCTTGCACTCTGCCCATGTAAAAATTGAGCACACCTGGGTTGAAGCCTTTGTTGATTTTGAACCATCGCGGGGGGTTAAGAATCGAGATAAATTTTCGGGACAAGCATTTTTTTAAATGATCGAATAATCTAACTGAATTATTCATTTATGCTAATAATCCAAGCAATACAGGAAAGAAATTTTTTGACCTATTTTATGAAGTTGAAAGTTTTATTTTTTATATCCGTTATCTTGTTTCTGGCTGGTATAACGATGCCCATGTTTTCATTGGAAAAATTGTTGGTGTTTGGTGAAACATTTTCAATGATTAGAGGGATTACTGTACTGTTAAATGAAGGCGATATATTTATTGCCTTCATACTGATTATTTTCAGTCTTGTTGGTCCAATGTACAAATACTATATTTGCTGGCAATTACTAGGGTTAAAATCCCAATCTAGCGATAGATATGATGGGCTGGTTAACAGGCTCAATAAAGTAGGGAAGTGGGCTATGGCCGACGTATTTGTTATTGCTATTTTAGCGTCAACTGTAAAGTTAGGTGCGTTGGCGAGTATTAATATCCACTATGGCCTCATAGCCTTTGCTTTGAGTGTAATACTTGCTTTGGTGTTATCGTCATATTTGACCAAAGGTTATTCTATGCAGAGGCTGGACATTAGATAGATGACTTAAAGGATAACGAAGGATAACCGGGTCAGAGTAAATCTACTCTGACCCGGTTATTGGGTAAGCGCCTAACCAACCACACTCTACAAAATGATTCGCCAGCCACTAATCTAGCCGCTGCTTATTTTTTGAAATGGATCATCAAAAAGAGGCTTAATGATCAACAGTGGCAAGTATTACTGGACGAGCAAAAGCAAAGCGGCTTTTTGACGCGATAAGAGCCTTGTCAGCAAGAACTTCTACAATTAGCGCAACACACTACGCAAAAACGCTGAGCACTCACCGGCGTTTGTTTGTGCTCTTTGTTAGGCGCTAATCCAGTAATAGATTATTGTTACCTATCGCCTACAAAGTATGCAAAGCAAAAGGAAATAGCGGTTTACCGTCGTTGTGGGCTTGCAAAGTAAGTAAATTTTTATCGATTCGGTCTAGTAGTTCTTCTTTTAGTTTTAGCGAGTTGCCAGGTAGCTCTGCGCCATGCTCAAAGGTTTTTTTATCCGCCAGCCACAGGTGGGTTGAATTAAATTCGTACACAGGCACTAGGTCTTTGCGCTTTGAGGCGGGCAATATTTCTTGAGTGAGTATATCGAGCACCAGCGGGTCGTGACTGCCTTCGGCTTGATAACTCATAACCATGTGCGGCCCTTGGTTGGACATTACGTAGGCCAAATTCAGGTGTTCCTCATCGAAGCCCAGCACGCGTAACGCTGTATATTTGGCAATGGCAATGTCTTCGCAGTCGCCCTCGAATTCAAACAGGGTTTGCAGCGGTGTCTGCCAATAGTCTGACTGACCCCAGTGTTCTTGATCAGTGACATAGCGCACTTGATTAAAAAAGGCATTTACGGCCTGTAGTTTCGCCGTATCGCTGTTGTGATTGACTTCAAGAAGTAGATGGTTCAAATCGCGGGCGTGCTGCTTGGCGTGAACGCCGTGTTTCTCGCCTACGTATTCGTAAAGCTCTTCGCCCCAAGGCTCAAACTCAAATGCATGCAGCCCGCTACTAGCCGCTAAAAGCGATAGCGCATAGACCAACTGAAAACCTTTTACTTGCATATCCTTACCCTTGTGTTTGGTTAAATATATTCCGGCAATGCGGCACAACATAGGAACCCATATAGCCCGACAAGCTGCTCATTAATAGCTGTTATTGGCGGGCTAAATGGCTTGCGCATTAGTGACATTCTTCTATGCCTTTGGGCGGGAGCCGCTTTGCCAAAGCAATTGCTTGGGGCGTAACGTTTTTGAAATTATGGCATGTTGTTACAGATTTTAAGGGCGTCGGGATAGTCAGCCTGTGCTTGCTCGGCATTTAAAATTACCCATAAGTGCAGATTTTTATCAGCTTTAGCGGCGGGAGATGTAAGCAAAATATTATTGCGCTTTTTTCTCTCTCTTTGGGCGTCCTGCTCTGTATAAAAAGGCAAGATTTCACAGGTACCCGGAAAAGGACTGTCGTTAAGCGCTAGGTAAAAACTGTGCTTTGTGTGCATAGAAGGATTAAACCGCAATAATAGTAGGTATAAGGAAGTACTTGTTGTTAATACTACACAGCTTACCGAGTATGGTTCATAGCGCGAGTATTATTTGCTAATTTAGGTGTTAATTATACCTTCAGCGTCTATTTTATAAGGTGGCTGTTAATGCAAGCCTATATCTTACAAGCCTGCTCTGAAAATAACTCAGCCAACGAGTGTGCACAAGCATCAATAAAGGTCTAACGGCTGGTACAGCAGAGATTTTTGCCAACACTGTCTTTAATGATACTAGGGCGATAAAACTTGGCCTATATAACGAGATTAGTTACCTTTTAGCTACTGCTTGAGAGTTTTTACAGTTTCTGCCAGAGCGTAAAACACACCCATTGGGACTTTGCACTGCTTTGTTAGCATTACAGGAACGGATGCGCTGATGGACGGATGAGCAATACAAGCGCAGTTGGCGAGAGTGTAGGAGAAAGTATAGGCGAGAAAATACTAGGCCTTAGCGGCTAAGTGCTGAGCGGCCAAAGCCAGAGCGTGCGGGCTTTATTGGCTGTGATTATTACCCGTAAAACCACCTTCGCGAGCAGCAACTGTAAAACCCCCTTATAATCACTCTATAAATACAACCCAAGGATACTAAAGTGTCGCAAGACCTCGCCAATAAGCTCGTCATCGCTATATCTTCTCGCGCTCTTTTTGATTTGAGCGACAGCCACGAGGTGTTCACTAACGAGGGGCTTGAGGCTTACTCTCGCTACCAAATAGACAATGAAGAAAAAATATTAGAACGTGGCGAAGCGTTTCCAATGGTAAAAAAGCTGCTGCATTTAAATGACATGCTTGAGGGTGAGACGCGAGTTGAGGTAATACTGCTGTCGCGCAATAGTGCCGATACCGGCTTGAGAATATTCAATTCGATAGAGCACTACAAGCTAGACATTACTCGCGCCGCTTTTTGCGGGGGTGAGAGCCCATACCGATATATTAATGCCTTTGGTTGTCATTTGTTTCTATCAACCCATGCTGATGATGTACGTCACGCGCTGGAGTACGGTATTGCCGCCGCCACTATTATTGCTTCAAAAAGCGGTGGCGAGCATAGCGATCAGCTGCGCTTTGCTTTTGATGGCGACGCGGTGCTATTTTCTGACGAGGCCGAAAAAATTTATAAGCACCAAGGGTTGGCGGCATTTAGTGAAAGCGAAAAAGCGGCTGCCAAGAAGCCATTGTTAGGCGGGCCCTTTAAGCACTTTTTGTCGGCATTGCAGGGGCTGCAAAGAGAGTTTCCCGATCAGCAAAGCCCCATACGCACAGCGTTAGTTACGGCACGCTCAGCCCCCGCACACGAACGAGTTATTCGTACCTTGCGCAATTGGGGTATACGTATCGATGAATCACTTTTTTTAGGTGGGCTAAGTAAGGGCGCTTTTTTAAAGTCATTCTGTGCCGATGTGTTCTTCGACGACCAACCTGTGCACTGCCAGTCGGCCAGTGAGCATGTTGCCACCGGTCATGTGCCTCACGGTGTAGCCAACGATTAGGTAGGCGCTAAAAGAGCAGAAATTTAGCGCCTAATACCATAAGTACACTGGCCAGTATTGATTGCAGTACTCGGCTGGGCAATTTTGCGCCAAGTTTTGTACCAACATGTACTGCCGGCAACGAACCTATCAAAAGACAGCCCAGCAATTGAAAGTCTACATTGCCGACCACCCATGCGCCTGCATCGGGGTTGCTTAGTGTTAGGTGCCCCAACCCTGCAATAAGGGTTAGCGGCACAGCGTGTGCTATGTCAGTGCCTATTACTTGCAGTGCCGGTAGGCGAGGGTAGAGCAGCAGCAGCAACACCGCACAAAACGCACCGGCACCGACTGACGATAGCGTTACAAAAACCCCCAGCAGTAAACCTGCAATCACCGTTACCGCTTGCGCTCTTTTTTGAAACCACTGCGCAAGAACTGAAGGGGTTTGTGTAGGCGATTGAATTTTAGACTTAAAAAACAGTACCAGTGATGTGGCAACAAGCATGCCGCCGAGGCTGCTGGTTAACACGCTTTCATAAGCTGAGGCGTTGGAAAAGATACTGTCTAAAAAATAAGTTGTTATTAAGGCCCCAGGTATACTGCCTGCCGCTAGCAAAAGCACTAGGCGCCAACGGATTGAGCCTTGCTTGGCGTGCGCATAAACTCCACTAGCTTTGGTTAAACTGGCGTAGAGCAGGTCGGTACCAATGGCAATATGCAAAGGAATACCAAAAAGTATTAGCAGGGGGGTCATGAGTGAGCCGCCGCCAACGCCGGTTACGCCGACCGCTAAACCGACCCCTGCACCTGCAAATACGTAGAAAAGAAAGTCCATAGATATAGTCTAATGTTATAGATACCAATTCCCTTTTGTGGGTATTGGAAATTAAGCTGGCAAATATACATTTATGTCACTATTCTTTAAAAGAATATTTTCTTATATTTTTATAACTACTATCGTAATTTTATGATTGTTATCAGTTGCAGTCGTATGGAGAACCTATGAAATTGCAACAGCTACGCTACATCTGGGAAGTCGCTCATCACGATCTCAATGTGTCGGCTACAGCTCAAAGCCTGTTTACATCTCAGCCCGGTATCAGCAAGCAAATTCGCCTGCTTGAAGATGAGCTCGGCGTAGAAGTTTTTTCACGTAGCGGTAAGCACCTAACAAGAATCACTCCCGCCGGTGAAGCTATCCTTAAAAGTGCTGGCGAGATTCTGCGTAAAGTAGAAAGCATTAAGCAAGTTGCACAGGAATTCAGTAACGAGAAAAAAGGCAGCCTTTCACTGGCTACCACCCATACTCAAGCACGCTATGCTCTGCCTAAGGTGATTGAGCGCTTTATTAAGGAGTATCCTGATGTTTCGCTGCATATGCACCAAGGCACGCCTATGCAAATATCCGAAATGGCAGCCGACGGCACCGTCGATTTTGCTGTCGCTACCGAGGCTTTAGAGCTGTTTAGCGACTTAATAATGATGCCTTGTTACAAGTGGAATCGTTGCATTGTCGTGCCTAAAAATCATCCGTTGTGTCAGGTTTCTGAGCTGTCGCTGGACGATGTCGCTAAGTACCCTATAGTGACCTATGTTTTTGGTTTTACTGGTCGCTCTAAGCTCGACGAAGCTTTTATTGAAAAAGGCTTGGCGCCAAAGGTGGTATTTACTGCGGCGGATGCGGACGTGATTAAAACCTACGTTCGTCTAGGGCTAGGAATTGGCATTATTGCCAAGATGGCTTTTGATCCAGAAACAGATTCTGATCTGGTTGCCCTAGATGCCAGCCACTTATTTGAGGCCAGTACTGCCAAAATCGGCTTTAGGCGCGGTACTTTTTTACGCGGCTTTATGTACGATTTTATTGAGCAGTTTGCCCCGCATCTTACTAAAGAAATTGTTAGTGAGGCCTACAATCGGCAGTCAAAAGCCGAGCTCGATGAGTTGTTTAGTCACACCAAGTTACCGGTCTATTAGGTGGTTTCTGCGCAAAAAAAAAGGCCTGAGCCCGCAAGGGTTCAGGCCTTTTTTTATGCAAAATATTAACCAGCCAAAACTTCCTTTACGAACTTAAAATAAACGGTGTAAATAGCAGCCTCTTTACCCTCTTGTTCAACCATGAAGAAGGGGGCTCTGTTAACGTTGTGACGTTTTGCAATGGCCATGCCTTCGCTTGCTGGATCGCGCTCATCCGCAACAACAACCTGGTCGATTCTAGCCATATGGCCGGACGACTCAAGCTTAGCCAATACATCGCCACACTTTTTACAAGGTGAGCCATCGGCCAAAATCTTCTTAACCAGGGTTATCTTCACAATTAATCTCCGCTGTTTAGCCGCCCCATCGAGCAGTACATACCGTATGGCGCGAGAATAGCAGATACCACTCCCCGATTAAACTCTCGCCATGGCCGGCGACCCTAATAGTTATTACGGCTATAAGCGCTGCGTCACCGTCATCTCTGATCGTTTGTTCTGCACGAAAGTACACTAATGGTTTATTTACGCCGCACAAAAGGGTAAATTCGCGCTTTAAATATAATTATTTGGAGTGTCACCGTGGAAATCGCATGTCTGGACCTTGAAGGCGTCCTAATTCCTGAAATCTGGATCAAATTTGCCGAAAAAACTGGCATCGAAGAACTGAAACTCACCACGCGTGATATCTCTGACTATGACGAGTTGATGCGGCACCGTCTAAAAGTGTTGGACGAGCACGGATTGACACTGTCGGCGATCCAAGATGTGATCGCAGAACTGAAGCCTATGGACGGCGCGCTCGAGTTCATTAACTGGCTGCGCGAACGATTCCAGGTCATCATCTTGTCCGATACTTTTTATCAGTTTTCGGCGCCGTTTATGAAACAGTTAGGCTGGCCGACACTGCTGTGCCATCAACTAGAAGTTGAAGATGACCGTATCGTGGGTTACACGTTGCGTCAAAAAGACCCTAAGCGTCAGTCTATTTTAGCCTTGGGCACTCTTTACTATCGCACTATTGCTGCTGGTGATTCATACAACGACACCACTATGCTGGCTCAAGCTAATGCCGGTATTTTGTTTAAGTCACCACAAAATGTTATTGATGAATTTCCGCAATTCCCTGCGGTTCATGAATACGAAGATCTAAAGAAAGAATTTATCAAGGCCAGCGTTCGCGACTTGAGCCTTTAGTAATGTTTCGGGGAGGTTAAGCCTCCCCGAAACGCGCCTCTAGCGCTTGCATCAAAACGCCGATTTTATCGAGCGACTCCTGATATTCAAGCAGCGCCTCTGAATCGGCTACTATGCCGCCGCCACCCCAGCAGTGCAGCTTATCCGCTGTAGCAACCATGGTGCGTATAGCAATGCTAGTATCCATGCCTCCGTTAAAGCCTATATAGCCAATGCTCCCGCAGTAGGCGGAACGGGGCTCGCTCTCAAGCTCGGTAATAATCTCCATTGCCCGCACTTTGGGAGCACCGGTAATTGACCCGCCTGGAAAACTTGCGCGAAACAAATCGGTGCAGTTGGCATTGGGTTTAAGTTCGGCGGTAACGGTGCTCACCAAGTGGTGGACATTGGCGTAGCTGTTTAGCTCAAACAGCGCCGGCACACTAACACTGCCGTAACGGCAGACTCGGCCCAAATCGTTGCGCAGTAAATCGACAATCATTAGGTTTTCAGCCCGATCTTTTTCGCTGGCTAGCAGGCGCTTGGCCGCAAGAGTATCTGCTACCGGATTTGCCCTGCGCGCCGCGGTACCTTTTATCGGTTTAGTGGAGACTATGCCGTCATCAACATGCATAAATCGTTCTGGCGAAAAACTTAAAATAGCCCCTTCACCCAGCGGTATGTAGGCGCTATAAGGGGAGGGAAGTTGCTCCCTCAAATGACAAAAGGCCCGCAGTAAGTCGCCGTGATACGTTGCTGTGAATTTTTGTGCGTAATTTACCTGATAGCAGTCTCCTGCAAAAATATAGTCTTGAATTTTTTCAATGGATTTTTGGTAATGACTGATATCAGATTTGGGTAAGAAGGGTTCAACCGAAAATGAGCCGCTATCTAAGCTAGACCCTACTAGATCTAGGCAAACACGGATTTTTTGCCGTAAATGTTGTGCGCAAGATTCAGAAAAAGCCAGCCAAGCTTTAGCTTCGAGATGATCGAATACGATTGACCAGTGATACACACCCACTTGCATGTCTGGAATGTCGTCGCGAGCGGTGGAGCTGGGCGCTCCTAGCTCGTACCCCCAGTAGCCACAAACCCCACCAGAAAAAGGTAAATGCGCCAACAAAGCATCACTTTTAGGGCCGGAATGCTTGTCTAGCTGCTGCTGCAGTAAGCGGTAGGGGTCATCGTTTGAGGTTTCGATTACCGACCCCGACGAACTAGTAATACGTGTTATGTCGCCAATGGTTTGAAGTAGGGCACTAGGCTCGGCGGACATAATGTCGTAGCGCCCGCCAACGCCTGTCGCCACGCTGCGCGAACTGTCCAGCCAAAAAGGGGACCGCAACTTTGATAGCACCTTGAATATAGGCGCCGCATCGCGTCGATATTCAAGCTCTTGCAGTTCTGCCGCTAGTGGCGCTGGTATAGACATAAAAAACCCCAAAATTCAGGCCGCATTCTATTACGCAGCGCCAATAAAGTAATCACCTATAACGCAAGCCCGTGGTGCTGACCTGATTTTTTCTACCTAAGTTTATTGGCTGCATCAAAAAAACCGCTTTAAAAAAGGCATCGCTTTATGTGGGGCCGGTATTTATCGGCAGCTTATTGTGGTCGCGCGAACCCCTATATTGGCGCCGCTAACCCTGATGCGCACAGGTTAATCGCAATGGCGCAAAGCGCTAGTGTGTCGCTAGTCAGCAGGCGATTAAACGTATTGTTGTGCCGGAGCCCGTTTCG
>CAJWZU010000075.1 GCA_913050115.1 uncultured Cellvibrionales bacterium | reverse complement strand
CCTGTCACGCCGGAGGTCGCGGGTTCGAGTCCCGTCCGGTCCGCCATATTAAAACAAAAACCCCGTTCAGTTTTCTGAGCGGGGTTTTTTGTTTTAATTATTGAGGGTTTGACGGGCGAGAGGCCACGCTCGCGGGTTCCAATAACTTATAAAGAGTCGTCCGCTTTTCCTGCTTAGTACTTTAGGGGCTGCTCTATAACTCAAACTAAAATAGCTTTCCAGAAAAGTGAAAGCCTCTAATATAAAGGCTAGATCACTCGGCACAAAACTCGAGTATTAAAACCAAAAAAACCGACCTAGGTCGGTTTTTTCAAAAGACGCTCAACAGTAATCCCTTTACCCCAACACCCCTGGTATTACCTTGTTCGCATAGCCCTGATATAACGGCGATGCCGTTGCGCCTAGAGCTGCCGCAGCAGTGTGTATAACATGAAGGTTGTCGTACGCTGCACCACCGACAATTCTATTACCCTTAAGTATACTGCTGCCACCACCGGCAATCAGGTTAGGGACATTCGTTTTAGCGTGGCTGTCGGCGTGGCCCATGTCGGAAAGTTCCACCACCACAGTTTGGTCTAACAAGCCGTCTGTTTTCAATTTCTGAATGACATAGGCCGATAACCCACTTAGGTGACCGCGCATTTCCTGATAGTGGCCGTAATCAGATCCACCTTGACCACCGTGAATACTTTGATGATAAACACCTTGGAAATTTAATTCCGGCAAGCTAAATGCACCCTGGTGGTTGCCAAAACCAATCGAAGCAGACCGAGTTAAATTACAGCTTAATGCCAAAGCAAGAATGTCAGTTTGTAAGTGCGCTTGTTGGGTGAAGGTAGCGGACGTTAATGGAAATACTTCAGTCGCGCTCGCAGCAGGACACTGGTTACCACCGCCCCCGATAGCAATCAAACGCCCTTCGGTTTCTTCGATTGCAGTAAGGTGTTTATCAAGACGCTGACGTTCGTGGACACCCAGTTTTGACTGTAATGCATCTAGCGCTTCTTTGTGTGCATCAACCACATTTAATCTAAGGCTTTGACTACCAGAACTACTACCACCATTGCCAAATAGACGGTTGAAAACCACAAAGGGATTATCTTCATAGTTCACCGGTGAACCGGCGTCACGGGTAATTTGGCCCCTGCCGTTACTCATTACCCCAAGGTTAATGTAGGGGTAGGGAGTATCGGCACCGAGGATTTTTCCCATATTGACTTCAAAACTGTCATCCCGATAAGAATTATTAAAGATCCGGTTCGTACTCCCGTGGCCACCGTGGGTGATGCCCATGTTGCGTAAAAACAAAATATCGTCTTTTACCGGCTCATAAGCAGCCGACATGCTTGGCAACGAGTAGTCGTCGCGAGGTTCCCAAAATTTGTTTATGGCTCCACCTGGAACCAAAACTGATACATGCTTATTCGGTAAATCAGAGGCTTCAGCAGCACGCGCCAGCATCATCCCCCCGACTAAAGGAGAGGCCCGGAGAAGCCCGTTAGTTACACCGGCCGCAAAAATAGTTTTTAAGAAGCTACGACGATTTTGAATCAATATATTATTATTTGAATTTTTCATAATTTAAACCTAATCATTTATGGACAGAGTATTTCGCGACAACTGTCCATTAAGCCCTTCTCCCAAAAGGCCACAACCCATACGCTCTGATGTTCGAATTGATTATCTAATCTGAGACAGTAATGCTAAAAAACCCCAAATCTATGCCTCAATAACTTCAATCAATGCCACCACAGTTATTCAATATCAATGGGAAAATACTGCCTATCCGACCATTACTATTGTGTATGCACCCGCAGAAAAAAACGCACAAATTCGCAATAATACAAACTGACCGCCATCCCGCCTAAAACGCTAATGGAATCTGCTACAGATATTTTTTTAATAAAATATCAACCTGCAATAGCTTAATTAATAAAATGCAAACGCCGAATATGCAACGATAGGTCATGCACAGCTAAATTTGAGCATTAAAAGTAAAAAACCCGGCTAAGCCGGGTTTTTTACTTTTAAACAAACGTTTTTAACCCAAAATCCCAGGTATTACCTTATTTGCATAACCCTGATACAACGGCGAGCCGGTTGCACCAAGAGCAGCAGCAGCGGTATGCACAACATGGAGGTTATTGTAAGCAGCACCACCAGCAGGCCTATTGCCTTTAACAATACTGCTACCACCACCAGCAATGAGGTTTGGAACATTCGTTTTAGCATGACTATCGGCGTGTCCCATATCAGAAAGCTCCACCACTACCGTTTTATCCAACAACCCTTCGGATTTCAATTTTTCAATGACGTATGCTGATAACCCGCTCAAGTAGCCTCTAAATTCTTGATAGTGCCTATAATTAGACCCACCTTGACCGCCATGAATACTTTGGTGGTAGATACCGTCATAATTTAGTTCCGCCACACTAAATTCGCCTTGGTGGTTACCGAAACCAATAGAAGCAGACCGAGTTAAATTACAGCTTAATGCCAAAGCAAGAATATCAGCCTGCAAATGTGCTTGCTGAGTAAAAGTTTCGGCCGTTAATGGGTATTCAGTAGGCGCGGCCCCGGCAGCGGAACATGAACCACCACCGTTATTAACCAAACGACTTTCTGTTTCTTCGATTGCGGTAAGATGTTTGTCTAGACGCTGTTTTTCATGAGCACCTAATTTAACTTGCAATGCATCTAGCGCTTCTTTGTGTGCATCGACTACATTTAACCTGAGGCTTGGACCACCAGAACCGCTGCTACCATTACCAAATAAACGGTTGAAAACAACAAAGGGATTATCTTCAAAGTTTACATCTGAACCGGCGTCTTTGGTAATTTGGCCAAACCCATTACTCATCACCCCGAGGTTGATATAAGGGAAGGAGGTATCGGCTCCAAGAACTCTGCCCATGTTGACTTCGAAGCTGTCTTTGCTCCAAGAATTATTGAAAATGCGCCCCATACTTCCGTGGCCACCATGGGTAATACCCATGTTGCGCAGAAACACAATTTCGTCTTTTACCGGCTCGTAAGCAGCGGACATGCTTGGCAAAATATAGTTGTCATCTGGTTGCCAAAATTTGTTAATGGCGCCACCTGGCACATAAATAGACACCTGCTTATTCGGTACATCTGATGCTTCAGCAGCTCGCGCCAACATCATGCCCCCAACTAAAGGGGAGGCACGAAGAAGACCGTTAGTAATGCCTGCCCCAAGGACAGTTTTTAAAAAACTGCGGCGGTTCTGAACAAATGTATTATCAGTTGGCTTTTTCATAATTTAAACCTATTTATTTACAGACATAACCGCCAAGTGCAATGCACTTGGCGGTTGCTGATTACTGACGAAGCCACTCTTTACGGTAGCGAACGGATTGCATCGCGCCGAGCTTTTCAAGCATTTTACGCGGGCTTTCATTCATCATTGTCTGTGTTAAATCTTTCACTTCACAGGCATATCCCTCTTGCTCAACTAAATTAAGCTGGGGGGTACTCGGGTCATAAACATCGAATCCGTCCACACCGACACCAGTGATATAGCGGAAAAATGTTTCCGGTACACAACTCTGCGCTGTGGTAGAACCAGCCAGTAAGTCGGTTAGGCCATTGGTACCGTCAAATACAAGGGATATGTGTTTGTCCTCTAAGTTGTTGGGTGCATACAATGCACCGATCGCATTAATGAGATTGCCATTTAAGTCCTGAGTACGAAGGTTGCCGACAGAGTCGTAGTCTTCCATGCCCATAGCAAGCGGGGTCATCAACTCTTGATGACATGCCACACAGGTACCTGTACTGGTAAGTACTTCGTACTTCTCACGGTTTGTAGTTGTTTCGGCGGCAATGAACTCTTCGTGCAGTTCTAACAGCGCTTGACGTTCGTCATCAACACCGGCAGGTGGTGCTGGCATCGGCTGACATAACATACGACGACGCACTCGAGCCGCACGACGAAACGGTGCAGATTCGACATTTTCCGCCCAACGCGCCATGAAGGCACCATTGCGTAAAACACCGCCTCGATCGTTTGTTTCTACGCGCTGGAAGTCGTTGCCCACCACACCGCTAATACCATAGTGTTCCGCTAGAGGTTGGTTAACATAAGTGTGGTTTGCACTATAAAGAGATGCAAAACGTTCGGACGGATCCAACATAATAGAAGCAAAGAACTCTCGAATTTCTTGCTCCATGTGCGGCACCACCTGATCAAAGCCTGGCCATACTGTTTGATCTTTTAACGATTTGTCCAGATCATCTGTACCTAACCATGCACCAACATAGTCACCCATGCGCTCTTTACCACTTGGCGTATCAAGCAAGCGTGAAACCTCAGCAAGGATTTGTGCGTCGGTATCTAACTGATTATTGGCCGCTTTGGTTAACAAGCTTTGATCCGGCGTTGTACCTGCAAAGCTGTAACTTAAGTAAGTGGCCATCTCATAAGGTGTGAGCTCGAAGGCATCTGCATCAATACCTGCACTATTACTTGGTTCTCCTAACTCGTGACGATACAAAAATTGTGGCGAGGACAAGGCGCTTTCAATAGCGAGCTGAATTCCCAATTTCACATCACCTTCAGTTTTACTGCCGTTTGACAACAATTGGTAAGTCACGACTTCTTCCGAGGATAGCGGACGACGGAATATATCAGGCATAACATCGCTAACAAACGCCTCGGAACAACTTTGATCATAACTGGCACAATCAAGGATAGAAGCAAAGTCTTGGTTAGCCGAGACCTGCGCCACTTTTGCTCCAACCGTTAAGTATTTGTCATAGGCGCTAGAGCTAACAGGCGTTAAAACATTGTTATAGAAGAAACTTATTTTACTGTCGGTGTTTAAGCCGCCACTCAAATCAGAATCGACGCCAAACAGATCTTCAACCGAGGACTGATACTCAGCTTGGGTCAATAATTTTAACTGACGGGCACCATACTGAACAGGGGCATCACAGGCGATTTCATCAGGCCAAAGCGTTTCTATATAGGCGCCAATATTCTCGGCACAGTCGGCGTCACAGTCGCCCGGATTACCTAAAGGCATATTCGATTCAATGTAAGCTAACATGTTGGCGAAGCCTGCTGCATCTCGTGGCATATTGAGCGCCGGAGCGAATCCGCCAGTACCACCAACACCGTGACAAGCCACACAGTTTTCTTCAAACAGTTCTAGGCCAATCACTACCGGGTTAATAGCACCTACTTCTACTTCCACTTGGTTAGTAGGGTCGGAAGGAACTTCGCTACTGTAAGCAATGACCTTGTATTGATAAAGACCTGACTCACCAATAGGGTCGCCCAAGGTTGAAAAACTTGACCCAAGTGTCGCGGCTGTTTGCCAAAAACCTGCTGGATTCTTACGACGAACAATAAAACCTGACTCGTTGTCTAATGGCCGCTCCCAGCTTAACCCCACTTTACTCAAGTCCGCGTCATAGGAGGCGGCCAAATTTATAGGCTTGGCAGGCTTGTCGGCGAGCGCTATAGCTGCCACGTCGGGATCTTGGTTTACATCAAGAGTTAAGCTTAAATACACCGGCACTCGCTCACCAATAGACGAAAGGCTAGCAGCAAGGCGGAGCCATTCAATCCCGCCGTTCATATCAAGCTTTTCACTGTCGATAATAATGGGCTTAACGGTAGAAACATTCAGCTTTTCGTCGCTAAGCTTAATAACGATAACATCGGCGGTCAGCGCAAGGTTAACGCCATGTAACGACAAAGTGCCTGGCAAACTCATTAGTTGTGTTGTACCGACGGCCATATTGTCTATATTAACGGTATCAACATCCACCGAGAAGTAAGCATTAGGCAGAATATCAGTCTCGAAAAGTTCATCACGAATTCTTCCGTCTCGAGTCTCGTTAGCCGTGTCAATACTATTGAGATCGATAGCAAAAATAGCTTTGCCTTCAGTATCAATAGATCCACTTAACGTATTGAAAGTCTGATTTTCTGCCGTGTGCAGTTTCTTGACTGAGACAAAATGCAGCGCAGATTCGGCCGCATTCAAGGTCCACAACGCGCCCTCTTTAGGTATTACCGGGGGTTTGCATAAAGGCCCAGTCACCAACGGACTAACCGCATTAGCTGGAGATGCTTTATTACCTTGAATACCAAAAGAAAAAGTGGCACCAGGTGCTAGTACTTTATTCCAGCTTTTAGGTGTAGCGGTGTATGGATTAGAACCACTAAAGTTGACAGTCGAACCACTTTTCTTGGTAGAGCCGTCGGTATATCTCCAAGTAATACTCTGCCAGTTATTAACCGTTTCGGTACCTTCATTGGTGATTTGAAGAGTAGCGCTGAAACCTGTATTCCACTGATTGGAAATAATATGCTCGCACTTTAACTCTGCAAAAGCTTGGCCACTGATCATGCTGAACAAGCCCAGCGCTAACCCTGCGAGACGGCATTTTTTTAATGGGCTAAAACTAAACTTACGCTTTGATATAAACCCGGTGGAGAGCAACGACGTTTTATTTTTATTATTCATAATGTCTACTCCTGAATCTCGTCAAAGAAGAGAATAAAGTCAACAGGTACCGTAGTACTAATCGAACTTAAATTGGCGATGCTTCGAAGTGATTCAATGCCTCCATCCAAGTTAAACTCTATGGCTTTGACCAAAATTGGTTGGACATTTTGCACCATTACGCGCGAGCCACTGAGTTTAAATACCTTTACGTCGGTGGTTAAAGGCACATTAAAGCCATGTAAGTCCAGAGACGCTTCGATACCAATAACTAACGATTCGCCTATCGCAAGACCTGCAATCTGATCTTGGTCAATAACAACAGTTGCTGTAGCGGTAGGGAAAACATCTGTTTCAAACAGAATATTACGGACACGCGGGTCACGTGTACTGTTATTGGTATTAACACTGTTTAAATCGATCTGTAATTTCGCAGTATTCCCCACAAAGTAACCACTTAAAACCTCAAAGTTATGGGCTTCAACGATATCGATGTTTTTAGTAGTAACAAAGTTAAAAACTGAACCTGTTTCATCTAAACGCCAATCGACTACACCACCCGAAGATGAGCTACTAGAACTGGATGAAGAGCTAGAAGATGAACTGCTTGAGCTTGATGAAGAACTAGAAGAACTAGAGGAACTAGAGGAACTACTTGAGCTCGAAGATGAACCGTCAATCCACTCCATAGGAACAATTGCCTGCACGCCCTGCTGATTGCCTTGGTCATTACTGGTGGCCAATAAGAGATCAGCACTTTCGGATTTAAACCAAAGTATGTCGGTACGACCATCACCATTAAAGTCGCCCAATTCATGAGTCCAGGCAGAGAATCTAGCGTCCAAATTTTCAACACGGTCTTGACCACCAAGCTCATTACTAATGGCCACTTTTACTGTTCCTGTAGCTGCTCTACGCCAAAGAATGTCATGGCGACCATCACCGTTGAAATCGGCTAGATCTGCAGTCCAAGCGTTAAACTTGGCAAAGTGATTAATAGATGAGAATTGCTTACCATCTTCACCGGTAATGCCGACTTTTACAGTGCCATCATCTCCCTTGCGCCAGAAGATGTCGTCGCGACCGTCGCCATTAAAATCAGCAACTTGAACCTGCCAGGCCGTGAAACGCTTGAAGGGCACCGCGTTGACTACACTAGCTTGCTGGCCATTAGTATCGGTGAAGATAATTTTTGATGATCCGTCAGAACCTCGACGCCAAAGCATATCGTCGCCACCGTCACCATTAAAGTCACCAGCGAAAACTTCCCAGGCAGCGCCCTTATCGAAGAAAGACTCAATACGGTCTTGGTCACCAGCGGTATTACTAATACCTATAACAACAGTACCGTCTGATGGCTTGCGCCATAAAATATCGTCGCGACCATCGCCATTAAAATCAGCAACATGGGTCTCCCAAGCACTGCCTTTAGCGGCCATATTATGAACAACACCTTGATTGCCATTCTCATCGCTAATCGCGACTTTAACCGCGCCAGTGGTACTGTTCCGCCAAAGTATGTCAAACGATCCATCGCCATTGAAATCACCCATTTGGGCATTCCAGTCACTTGATTTATCGGATAAGCGCACAAAACGCAAAACATCACCGCTATTATTACCCATGGCAATTTTGACACTATCATTGATAGTACCGCGCCAAAAAATATCGGCAAAGCCATCGCCATTAAAATCGTTATCAACGCCTGAAGAAGAACCGCTAGAGCTAGATGATGAGCTGCTGCTCGAAGAGCTGGAAGAGCTCGAAGAGCTACTGCTAGAAGAGCTAGAAGTCGAACCGTCATCAACTTCAGTGTAAGTAACGCCAATCGCTGCAGCGCAATTAGACGCCGCGAACTCTGGCGCTGTGCCGTAGCTAGTGAGACCACGCACGCAGTAGGTGCCTATGGTGTTGGCCGGGCCGAACCAGCCTAAGTTTGGTGTTGCTCCTTCCCAGGTTTTGTTCCAACCACAAAAGTGATATGTACCGCTTACGTCACCATTCTCGCTGCCAGTAGGCGCATACCTAGGAGTAGTAAATACTTGTTCAGCTGAATCAATCATATCCCAATGGGCATTGGCCAGTTCATCGACTGTTGGCATCCGCCAGTCAGCGTGACCATCCATTGTTAAGCTTTCGCAACCTACTTGCGCCTCAGGCCAGCCTTGACCAGCAAATTGAATCTCTTTGGTCCACATCACTCCATCGCTGCCTTCAACATGGCTACCCACAACGGTAAATAAGCCGTCGCCCCCGCCACCAGAAGAAGAACTGCTAGAAGAACTAGATGAACTGGAACTGGAACTGGAACTGGAACTGGAACTAGATGAGCTGGAACTAGAGCTGGAAGAGCTGCCCTCACATGCGCCAAGGCCTTGCCATGGTCCCCATTGAGTGGCTGTTGGAGTCGCCTGAGTCCAATTTCTCGCCTTAAAACCTTTGTCTTGATACTTAACCTTATCGCCGCCGCTATAAGTACCATTAGCTTTAAAAGCTTTAAAGTTGCTGCAGTCTACAGCCATCGCTGTATTAGCCGCAAAAAAGGTCAGCGCAACGATAGATGTACGCAGCGCTATTGATCGATTAGTACTGGGAAGTAACCTAGGCAACGCGTGCCCGATATAACGCCCCATTCGGCTGGGTAGGTTCATTTTAACTCCAGATATTAAATTATTGTTATTAGTAGATTCCGGCTTTAAAGCGATAAAATTACCCCTTACGTGCACTAACTAAAGCCAACGGTTGCCTCACGTTAACAGAGTTAGAATGTAATCTGACTATTTCAACCACTCTAGAAGTACATTTTTCATTTTTAAAGCGATTAAAATAAAACGACACAAAAAAGTGGAAAAATAGTAACAACAACACGGCAATAAAGGACAGAAAGTAACGGCACAACAGGGATAAGACGGACACCATAATGGATCCAAGTTTCTCGTAAAACTTTCCAGCACTCATCTCCCTAGGTTAGAAAAAATTATTA
>CAJWZU010000074.1 GCA_913050115.1 uncultured Cellvibrionales bacterium | reverse complement strand
GCATCAATTTCAAAAAGCCTTGCAGCAAGTTGGTGCCGAAGTTTCGTTAGAGGCAAAAACTTCTGTTGTTGCTGCCCAATTGTCGCTGCAGCCAGAGCCTGCAGCAGATGCCGTCGCGCCTGACAATGAAATTGATACGGATACTGCCGATAGTGGTATTGATCAATCGCCAGCAGCGGATTTAGTGTCGCCGCTAGACATCTCCGAATATGGCTCTTTGGCCAAGGCTGAGGCTGGCGATTTTGATGCTAGCATTGGCAATGTTATCTCCTCCGCATGGCAAAATGTGGCAGGTAATAAAGGTCTTGTCTGGGGCGCTTTTGCTCTCTATATGTTGGCGATCATAATGATTTCTATCGTTTTGCACTTTTTGTTTGGCAGTGCAGCTGATGATATGGCATCGGATGGCGTTATCGGCATGATAATCTCTCAGCTGGTTCCAACCCTGGTAATGCTGCCGATTTCAGTCGGTCTTATTTTAGTCTGTGTAAAAGTGGTCAGCGGTGTCGAAGCTTCTGCGGTGAGTGTGTTAAATTATTTCCCTAAAACGCTTAACTTGGCGCTAACTTATCTACTGATGGGGTTAATGATTATATTGGGTTTAATATTGTTAGTTATTCCCGGAATATACTTAATGGTCGCTTACTCATTAGCTCTTGTACTAGTAGTAGATAAAGATCTTGGGCCTTGGGAGGCACTTGAAACCTCGAGAAAGGCTATCCACAAATGTTGGTTTTCAGTGCTGGGTTTGTGGCTTGTGCTTGGCCTTATTATCGTAGTCGCGATGATACCATTGGGTATTGGTTTGATTTGGGCTCTGCCTTTAATCATGCTTTGTGTTGGCGTTTTATACCGAAATTTATTCGGTTTATCTGCAGCGTCTATTACTGACGAGTGAATACCGAGTCTGTGTCCGTCGATTCTCACTACTGTTTAGAAACACCAGCGGGGGTTGATTACAGGCCCCAAAATATCGATAGGTAGCGCCTATTTGGCCTACTCACGCGATATTCTGTTGTGCCTGTTGGTTTGCGCGGTAGCAACTTGTTGGTCTTGTTTCGGCAGGCAACAGGTTAGCTACAGGCTTTATTACCACGCTTGCTGTCGCTTATCTGTTTGATGCATTTGGCGGTATTGGTATCGAGTCCCTGCGTTTGGGCCAAGCCGCGCTCATCATTATGCCGGGCTTCGAACCACTCATGGCTAGCCACAGTAGCTCCGCGACTTCGGCCGAGATGACTTGGCTAATTAGTTCGCAGTAGCAAGAATTCGTCAGGCAGAGTTTTTTACAAGAGCCCTTTTGCTTCTAGTAAAAGCTCATTGTTTGTGTGTGCATTAGAGCAGCCTCTTGTGTCAGGGCTGGCTTACTTTCCACAATCGACCATTCAGCATTACCGTGGCTGCTGCTAAACCACAAATAATACCGATCCAAAATCCCTGCGCACCCATGGCAGGTAGCCCCGTAATGGGTTGCCACCATTCGGTCAATGCCAAGCTGTAGCCAATGGGAAAACCGATTAACCAGTAGGAGGTTAATTGAATAACCATGGCCGCGCGGGTGTCTTTATAACCACGTAGGGCGCCCCAAGCGGTAATTTGCAGGGCGTCGAACAACTGGTAAGCACCGCAGAATAATAGCAGCTTCTGAGTCAGAGCCTGAACCTGAGGGTCGGAGCTATAGATAGAGGCTATATCGCTGCGCCATATAATCGTTATTAGTGCAGTAACAACGGCAATTAGAGTGCCCACTGCGACACCGTTCCAAGCCGCTCTGCGGGCGTGTTGAGGCGCTGCCGAGCCCACTGAATGGGCGACGCGAATAGCGATGGCCTGCGCCAGACCTAGCGGGATCATATAGATAAGCGCACCGAAATTTTGTGCGACCTGATGCGCGCCCACAACAATAGCGCCCAATGGCGCCAGTAGTAGTGCCATTATGCCGAAAAACAGCACCTCACCGGTGATGCCAACAGCAATAGGTAGGCCGATATGAAGCTGATGACGAATAGCGGTGGCATTGATACTGCGGGGCAGGCGTAATAACCGCAGTGGTCGCAGGCCCTTGTGGCGGCTAACGACGACAACAAACAGTAGCAAAATTACCCAGTTAAGAGCCGTGGTGGCTATACCGCAGCCGACGCCGCCCATTTCAGGCAGGCCCCAGCGGCCAAAAACTAAAGCGTAATCAAGCAGGATGTTGGCGAGAAAAGCTCCCAAGTTAATCACCATTGTCGGGCGGGTGTAGCCCATAGCTTCGCTGCAATTACGAAATAGCGACGCAAATGCCAGAGGTAATGCCGCTAATGCAAGTATTTGTAAATAGCCCGAGGCGACTCTGCGTACCTCTGTCTCGAGCGTCATGGCATTAAGCAATAAAGGCGCCAGCCAAAGTATTAAGGTCATGAGTAAACCAATGACGGCGGCAATAAACATGCCCTGCTGAACTTGTAAGGGGATTTCATCGAGCCGCTTGGCGCCGCGCAGTTGCGCAATAATGGGTGATAACGCCGATATTAAGCCTATAACCATAACGCTGGCTGCGATCCATAGGCCCGAACCTATGGCGAGCCCAGCTAGGTCAACGGCGCTGGCTTGGCCCGCCATAATCGTGTCGGTAACCGCCATACCGATTATGGCGAGGTGCGCGACAATTAATGGCAGCCCTAAATACAGCAGGCGTGAGCTTTCTATTTGGAATCGTTGTAGGCGTGAATTTTGGGTGGTGGGGGTGCTGAGCAAGGGGTAACTCGAGTTTATGAATTCATCTTTATTATGATCTGTCAGCTGTGAAAGGGACAGAGTAATTGGTCGTGATACAATCATTATCTTTTTATGAACAAAGACGCGTTCACCTACTTTTTGGCGCGCCATAGCAGGGGTATCAATCTTGAAAGACAAGACGTCTGGCGGTAAGAATCAGCATTCACATAGCAATTCTCGTCAGAACCACAAGCAATCTGGCTCACCGGCGGCGGTCATCGCTTGGGATGCGTCTCAATATGTGGTGGCCCCTGAAGAGGGCAAGACCCGTTTTCATGATTTGGATCTGCCCGCTACGTTGCTGCATGGCATTGCCGACTTAGGTTTTGAATACTGCTCACCCATTCAGGCGGTGTCTTTACCGCACTCGCTTAACGGCCATGATGTGGTCGGTAAAGCGCAGACAGGTACCGGTAAAACAGCGGCATTTTTACTGGCTATTATCGATGACTTGATTCGTAATCCTATCGATGGCGAACGCTATGCCGGTGAGGCGCGCTCGCTCATTATTGCGCCGACGCGTGAGCTGGTGATGCAAATTGCAGACGATGCTCGAGAGTTCGTTAAACACACTGATTTAAAAGTTCACGCATTGGTCGGCGGCATGGATTATGCGAAACAGCAGCAAAAGCTTGGCAGTGAACTGTGCGATATCTTGGTGGCGACCCCTGGCCGTCTATTGGATTTCTGTAGTAACCGCGATGTCTATCTTGATCAAGTTGAGATACTAGTGATCGACGAAGCCGATCGCATGCTGGATATGGGCTTTATTCCGCAGGTGCGCAATATTTTGCGTCAGGTTCCGCGTCGTGAAAGTCGCCAGACGCTGATGTTCTCAGCCACCTTTACCCCCGAGGTAAATACGCTTTCCGAACAGTGGACGGTAGAGCCGGTACGCATTGAAATAGAGCCTGAATCTGTGGCCACCGATACCGTAGACCAGCGCGTCTACTTATCAGCGAGTGATGAGAAATACACTATTTTGTACAATTTATTAAAGCAGGACAATGTCGAAAGTTTGATTGTGTTTGCCAACCGCCGCGACCAGTGCCGCCGCTTGCACGAGTCTTTGGAACGTCACAATATCGCCGCCGGTTTACTCTCGGGCGAAGTGGCACAGACCAAGCGCGTCAGTACGTTAGAGCAATTTAAAAGCGGCAAGCTCAAGGTGCTGGTGGCTACCGATGTCGCCGGTCGCGGCATTCATATCGCTGGCATCAGTCACGTGGTTAACTACACTTTGCCGGAAGAACCAGAAGATTACGTCCATCGCATCGGCCGCACCGGTCGTGCTGGCAAGCTAGGCACCTCTATTAGCTTGGCCTGCGAGGACGATGCTTTTCGCTTGGAGCCGATTCAAAAATTGCTGGGCGAGAAGCTGAAATGCGAAATGCCGCCGTTGGAATTGCTGCACAAAACTCCAGCGATGGGCCCTAGGCCTAAGCGTGCACTGGATAATAAGCCGCAGACTCAGTCACGAGATAACCGTCGTGGCAGTGGTCAGCGCCGTCGCTAGTAAGCTTTCTTGGTATTAAAAAAACTCGCTTCCTTACAACAAGAAAGCGAGTTTTTTTGAATTAGGCTTAAGGTTTTACTTTATTCTGGCTCGAACCACACCCAAAAATCACTAGTATTTTAAGACGGCTCGATATTTATCAAAATTATTTTTATCTGATCAAGAATTATAGCCATTTGACATTAGTGGCGCGAACAGTGTGACTAGGCTAAAGCATTAACTGAATTATTATTAAATAAATTATTTCACGCAATTTTTTAATATGATTGTTGATCAATTGATTTTCTTAAATTTTAAGATAATTAAGCGGGCCTTTCGATTTTATTACGAGTGATAAAATTAAAAGGTAATACGAATAAAAAATATTATAGGCGATTGAATAAATAGCCTTAAAAATCTATTCGATTATATTTTTTAACCGACAATGAATATTGACTATCGGAATGCTGCTCGCCAGCATCACCAAACATGATCAACCTCCGAAGCTATAGTTTGTGAGTGTTCTCCAGTTAGCCATTTTCACAAATATTTAATAAAGGCTTTCTGCCTGTTGTAGAAAAGAGACCACTGCATGAATGTAACATCAGTTGCTAGGTTTGTTGACACTCTTGCTTACCGCGTTCAGCCCAATTTACCGTGGCCCCTGCTACAGCAACTGGCATAGCAAAAATGTTGACTATTGGAATCATGCTCGCCAGCATCACCAAACCTCCGAAGCTATAGCTTGTTAATTTTTCTCCCGCTAACCATTTTCGCAAAATTTTAAACGGCGTTTTATGATTGTCTGCAGGGTAATCACTGTACTGAATGGCCATGCTCCAAGCTCCCCAGAGTAACCACAAAAAAGGTACAACAATATTTAAGAGTGGTATCCATATCAATGTAAGTGATAACAGTGCCAGAAAAAAAGCGCGACTAATAAAATACCAGAGTTTTAATAATTCGCGTATTAGAGTACGCGGTACCATTTTCTTTAACGGTTCGCTGTCAATTTCGGCTGCAATTAAATGATTTTCAATTTTTTCAGCCAGAAGACCATAAAACGGCGCGGCAATTAAGTTGGTCATCAAGTTAAAAGTGTAGCCATAAATCATCATTACTAATGTTGCAAACAATGGCCAGAGTATCCATAACAATGCATTTACTAACCACTTAACCCAGTCCCATCCGGGTAGAAATCCCAACATGCCATTAATAGCATCGTTAAAATTGACAATTAAGTAACCGGTAATAATGATAAAAAGCACCAGATTGATTAGCAGAGGAACTAATATGTATGGCCTAAATTGTGGTAACAATAATAGTTGCGCGCCACGAATAAGGTTCGAAGCGGATTTAGTAGGGTTGCCTTTGAGCATATTTTTTAAGCCAAAATTAAAGATTAAGTCGAGAATAACAAAAATACATCACATATGAAGCAGATGTAATAAGAATGTTATCGATTTTGATGCATAATCGATTGAAATAATTAACAGATTAGTTAATAAAAAAAGATATACTATATTGATATAAATATATTTTATGGTTATAAATAATGAGTCAATCATCACCTAATGCTATACATGGTATTTCTCCTTATTTCATTGACGATATGGAAATTATACCCATCGATGACGTTGTGATGCGACATGGCGAGGTGATCAAGGTTCCTACGCGGGCCATTCAGGCTTTAGCCTATTTTATTGCCCATGCCGGAGAGGTGGTAACTTACGATCAAATTAACAATGCAATTTGGTCCGGAAAATTCTCCGAAAATGCGTTTTACCAATTAATCGCCCTGCTTAGAAAAACATTAGGCGATAATAGTAAACAGCCTAAATATATTAAAACTATAGCTAAACAAGGTTATGTTTTTATAGGTTCTGATCGCGTAAAGCTACCTGTGGTCACATCAAGTGCGGTCGATCAAGGTCATAAATCGCGGCATTGGCCAGTCCCAAAGGCTGTATTAATTTCGGTCGTTGTCGTCGCTGCCTTGCTAGTAATGTTTAAAGCTTTTTGGTTTTCAGCTGACAAAGACCCACAAGATGTATTGTATGCCTTGGTCGATCATCTACAGCTTCCGAAAAGCACAGTAATTGTTGAACGCCTAGAGGTTTTTGCGAGTGGCGAGACTGATAGAAAGAAGCTACAAGCGGTTAATAATGGTTTAGTGTTATTGAGTCAGTACCACCTGAGTTTTACGACTGGCCAGCATGTAGCCGTAACGCCAAAATTTGCAAACAGCGCTCTTGGTGTTGGCGAAAGTTTCTATAAAAAGTTGCAAGCACACTATAGTGACAGCGGTGGTATCAGTTATATTCTTCGCCCTCAAGTAGCACTTGGCGTGAATGATAAATGGCATTTCTCTCTGGTTCAGGTAAGTGTAGAGACTCAAGATGAGCGCCTAGTCTTTGAATTTACTAGTGCGCCAGAAGATATTTCCGCAGCCATTGTTCGCTTTGAAACACAGCTATTGAACCAATTGCAGCAGTTGTCGTTGTTGACGGATAAAGGTGCGCCGCTATTTGACCAGCCTATCGGTGTCGAAGAGTGGCTGGAGGCAGCCGAAAACAGTTTTCTGTTTAAAAATACCAGGCAAGGATTGGAGCGTATTATACGGCTCAGTCAGAAAGCGATCGACGCCAACCCCAAGAATTTATTAGCGTACTCTATGCTGTGGACAGAGATGACTAAGCTTATTAGTGTTCATAATGACCTCGACCTAGACGCTGCTTTTCAGCTGCTCGACAGCACTATCGTCAAGGCAGGAAAAGTCGATTCTGATTATTATTGGACCGCTTTAATTTCGGCATGTCGTTACTGTTGGTTAGGCGACCAAGCGGCGTGTGCTCGCTACTATTTTAAGGCGCTGGAATTGCATCCAGGAGATCCTGTCCTGCTCCATCGTATCTATTGGAGTATCGCGGATCGACCCGATCTACAGTTGCCTCTGGCCAAACATAACTATTCTCTTAACCCATTTGATCACGATGCATTTGCTAATTATCGCTTTGCCTTAATTGGCGCCAGTGACTTTCACTCTCTGGCTAATCTAGTGGATTATCATTCTGAGTGGAGCGACAGTAAAAATTGGTTTGTGCAGGTGCAGAGCCAGACCACTATGGACTTATTGCAGCGACAGGCCGATGATTATCGAGGTGATACCTTTGTTAATATTAACGGTCAGCTATTGGATGTGCCCCTCGAAGTTTTGCCTTCGCGTTATTCTGGTTATGCCATGCTCAATGCCAATCGTCCCGACTTGGCTCGTTTCTGGTTGCAAAACGGCATGGAGCGAGACTTGCCTTATTTTGACTTGACTGTGATTGAGTTACTGGCTGACATCTGGCAAGGGCAGTGGCAACCACTGCAGTGGCAAATTGCTAGGGCTGGTGTGATGGAGCGGCGCCAGTACCAGAATACTCTAGATAAATTGACCATAGCCTATTTCGACCGTCAAACCGGCTGGTTACCCAAGTCAGCTGACATGCTATTGGATCTCTATCCTGCCTTATTAGATAAAGACGCGGTTATTGATGAGGGTAACCTACGATTCTTTGTCTATTACTCCGACATTCAGAAACGTCTCGGCAATTATAAATATGCCAATGATACGACTCGTAAAATTAAAGTTTATTTACAGCAGCATCCGGCAAAGCAGCCGCGTGGTATTGATTTTGGCATAGCTGATATTGAGTTTTATGCGCTTAATTATAATCATGACAAAGCTCTAGAGTTACTTGAAGAGGCTGTCTATCGACAAGGCTGGTTACCCAACGCGCTCTGGTTATGGCCACCGCTAGAGCGTAATCAGTTTCTTAGCTCACTCCATAATAATGCTCGTTTTAATGCAATGGTTGAATATATTCACAGTAAGTTAGCGCCACTATGCTTGGACGGTTGCACTTAGTTCTTTGGCAGCGGCTCTGGTGATTGCGGTCAGCTTGCCCAATACCGCTTCGCTGCCTATGGTCGTAATAACACTCCGCATCGCTGCATGACCTGTTTGGTGCACTCGTGCATGTAACTTAGCGGCTGTTTTTCTTCTTTTCTTATGACATCTTTACTCGCGGCTAAGGTGGGAATATTTTACCCACCTACACACTTACAAATTGTAACGTTAGTATTTTTTCTTAAAAAATTACATATTTATTAAAGTTTATCCTGACTTGCCACTATTTATTTGTTTATAAAAACCTATAAAAACGAATAACTTCGCCTAAAATTCGTATTTTAGCGTATTTTTTTTTGTTGCTAGTGTGTGTGCATTAAAGTTAATGTCTGAGTGTTGACTTCACACAGTAACGACATAAATTTTAGATTAATGTGCTGATGTAAAAATTATTAAAAAATTGCAACAGAAATCCAGCTGAAGGTTATTTGCCGTCTTGGCTAAGGGTTAGCTTCATTGGCCATGCTGTTACGTTTTAATGGGCACTGTTTATTTCTATAAGTGATATTAAGAGCATAGTAATGAAAAATTCCAAAAAAACTTGTTCAAACCTCACCAAGGGGTTGGGTAAACTTTTATTACCCGTCTACATGCTGGCAACTACAACACTCGCTATGGCTGAAGATTCAAAGATCAATTTAAACCTGCGCGTTCACATTATGCAGATGACCTTTGAAGTAGATGGCTATCAAATTAAGAATACCCACATTACCCCTGACGAAGTAGAGAGCACGATCATTCCCGAGGTTAACAAAATCTGGGCGCAAGCGGATATACAATGGGATATCGAACAGATCATAAAGGAAGAGGTAAACAAACCATCTAACTTTAACGAGTTAAAAAATATTGTAGAAACTGCTGTACGTGACGAAAACGGTAAAGCTGACCCCGCTCGCTTGGAGTCCTTATATTTATTTATGGATCCGAACAACAGAAGTAAAAACAGTGAATTAGGCGAGAACTTATTTCATATTTATATTTACCCGTTCACCGGTAATACCAGTCAAGGCAACTCAATGAGAAAGTATGACTATCATACAATAACCGGATCATGGTCAAACAAAATGAATAATGGCGGTGTGCCCTATAAAATACCGTTGACTGAAGACTGGAATGATTTTAGTAAAGGATCCATCTCTAGAACTATCGCGCATGAACTCGGCCACGTATTGTCTTTAGGTCATAAAGCTTGTGATGATTGCTTGATGAAAGGTGGTGGTTACAATATCACCCAACAACAACAGCAAGACGCTCAAGATGAAGCAATAAATCGAGATGGCAGCTATGGTAGCTCTTCTTCAAGTTCTAGCGGTTCTTCTTCAGGCGTTAGATCG
>CAJWZU010000073.1 GCA_913050115.1 uncultured Cellvibrionales bacterium | reverse complement strand
GTGGGCTTCCCGTTGAAGAGGCGCGCATTATATGCCGCTGGCGAAACTTGTAAAGGACTATTTATTACAATCTGCCACATTTCTCAATGTCGTCTATATAATCATCAACTTGCAAACTAAAGCGTCTATCTATAGGTATGCCTATTAAATTACGGCTTAAGCGTTGATAACACTTATCTTACTTCCCTGTCGTGAAGACTCTACATCGATGCGCTGCGTCATCTGCTCTTTCAATTCTGTGACATGAGAGATGATACCAATAGTCCGGCCGCTGGCCTGCAAGTCGATAAGTGTGCGTAACGCTAAATCCAATGATTCCTGATCCAGACTGCCAAAACCTTCATCTATAAATAATGTGTCCAGCTTTATACCGCCAGAATAGGACTGCACCACATCAGACAATCCCAAAGCCATTGATAGCGCCGCCATAAATGATTCACCCCCGGACAGTGTCGCCACTGGCCGCGCCTTTCCGGTGTACGCGTCTTCTACTTCAAGCTCCAAGCCCGATGCTTTATTACCCTTAGCTCGCTCTTCTTTTCTTACAAGCTGATAACGTCCTTGGCTCATGAGCTGTAAGCGCTGACTAGCTTGAACTAAAACATCATCTAAAAGCACGCTCAGTACAAATCGCTGCAGACTGATTTTTTTACTGTTTTGGCCGCCGGCAATATCGCTTAGTGTTCCCAGTACTGCATAGCGCTGATCCAACCGCTCGCTTTCACAGCGACTCGCCTCAAGTTTTTGCTCAAGCTCGCGCAGCTGTTGATTACACCCCTCACTCTGAGCCAAAGTAGTTTCAAATTGTTGTTTTATTGTATTTGCTGCACTAAGCGCGTATTGCAATGGTTCTATGGCAACAGACACCTGCCCTTCGAGATCCTGCTCTACCTGAGTGAGACGGCCCTGCAATTGATCGCTTTGCTGCTGGTATTGCTGCACGCGAATTTCAATATCACGCTTTGAAGGGTCATCTAGTAAAGCCTGTTGGTAATCCGCTTCATCTGTAAATTCACTGGCTAACAAGACATCAAACCAAGCCGTTGAAATCTCAACCAGAGCCCTGCCCTGCTGTTCGATCGTTTTTTGCACTGACGCTATGGTCGCCGTACAAACCGTATGCTTTTGGATGGCCTCTTTATAATCCAAATCGGCCTGCGCTTGCACTCGCTGTAAGTGTTCGATATTGCCTGCAAGCATGGCCAACTCACTCGATAAAACATCAACGACTCGATAACGCTCATCTACTTCCGACTCAAGGCCCTGCAGTACTTTACTGTCCACCGCTACTTGCTGAACCTTACTAGTCAAGTTCTGATGAGCCCGCTCTGTATTTTGGGTTTGTCGATCAAGCATCTGTTGCATAGACCGCAGAGCCGTTTCCTGTGATTCCAAGTCCTTCTGCATTACTAGCAATGATTGGTAGCGTTCATTGCATTGAACATAATGCACTCGTAGCTCGTCAATACTAAGCTCTGCTTGCGGACCAAGTTCAAATATCAAACTGTTTATATGACCCTCTATGATAGGAGATTGCTGCTGTAGTCCGTAGATCTTTTGCTCTAGTAATTTGAGCTCATCACCAATCACTTCAGTTTTATTGCGCTCGGCGTCTACTCGCTCTTTGTCGACAGTGCTAACGGCGCCGACACCGCTGTGCTTCAAGTCACGAGCAGGGAAGGGATGCTCACAACTACCACATACTGGACAAGGAACACCCATATCCAATGTCTGCGCTAATACGGCGGCCTGTCCTTGATGCCAGCTAAGCTCACATTTGAGCATTGCTGTTCTCTGCGCCTCGAACTCTGCGTGTTTTTTGTTCAGCGACAACTGCAAGCTTTGCTGCTCACCCGCATTAGTTTGTTGAGCCAGCTTTAATCGCTGCAAATCTTTCAAACTCAAGCCAGCATTTTTCAATTGCTCAAGCTGCACACTCATGCCTGACAATTCTTGTAGCTGTATCCGCCACGCTAAAATTTGAGCTTCAAGTGCTAAGATGGCGGCCTGATCTGATTCAATACTGACTTGCAGGGCCACAAAATTTTGCTCCGCCGTGCATTTATTTTTTTCGCTTTCGCGCACACGCCCTTGCGCTAACTGGAGTTTTTCAACCTGTTGCTGTAAACGTTGTAACTCTTGCTGCTGCCGTTGCAAACTGGGCACCGAGCCAGCATTTGTTTTAGCTTGCTGAAAAACCTCACTCACACGCGCCAACTCGACCTCTAAAAACGCTAACGCCTGCTGCTCTTGCAACAATTGGCCCTCACTTTGCTGGCAGTGATCATTCGCCTGCTGACGTTGAACATGTATCGACTGAAGCGTTTCGGCCTGTTCATGACGCTGCAATTTTTTCCGCCAAGCGCATACATCCTGAACTTGGAGCAATTTTTGACTTTGCTGCAGCCGCTCTCGCTCTGCCAATCGCTGCTGTACTTTTTCGGCTCCATCTAACACTGCCAAACATTGAGCATGGCGAGCTGTGGCCATATCAACAGCAAGGCGCTGCTCTTCAATACGCGGTAACAGCTGTTCCAGCTCTAATGCCAGCTCACTGCGCTGGGTAAATTCTGCCGAGGCCAACAATCCCAATTCTTTATTTTTTAGCTGTTCTCGCTCGCGACGAATCTGAGCGGACTGCTCTTTGAGTTTGTCTTCGATGCTCTTATAAATATGGGTTTGAAATAGCTGGCTAAAAATTGCTTCGCGCTCACTAGATTCAGCCAGCAACAATTCACGAAACTTTCCCTGCGGCAGCACCATAACCTGACGAAACTGATCAACACTTAAACCCGTGATAGCTATAATGTGGGCGTTGGCTTCGGTCGACTTTTTAGGCACTAATAATTCACTTGCCTCACCTTCGAAAACACCCTCTTCGCCACTGCTTATTGGCACCCGCCAAAGTTGGGCCTCTGGCTGCTTGGTCACAGTGCCTTCACCGCGCTTTTTTTTCTGTTCCTGCTTAGGTGTGCGCCTAATACGGTATCGATAGTCACCTAAAGAGAAATCAAAAATCAGTTCAGTCAATAAATTATCTGCGGCATAGTCACAGCGCATACTACTGCCTTCGCGCGCAGTATCGGTAGTTTGGCCATAAAGCGCAAAACAGATAGCATCGAGTATTGAGCTTTTACCTGAGCCTGTGACCCCATTAATAAGAAATAATGGGGTCTGGCCCAGCTGACTAAAATCAATAATTTCGCGGGTCGCAAAGGGACCGAACGCTTGCATCACAAGTTTTAGAGGCTTCACTATTGCGGCTCCTGTGCCGACTTTTCTAGCCCAGAAATCGTCGATACCAGCGCCTCAGACTGAGCTGAGGTCAATTGATTGCCCGATACCTGAGTAAAAAAATCTTTAAACATCTCGAATGAGCCGCGCTTCAATATGTCACGAGAACAATGCACCTGCCCCTCACTCATGAGGCCAGGCCGCTCCAGATGCAAAACATTGGGGTAAACCTGACGCAACTTACCCATGGGGTCGAGAATGGCATGAGTATCGGCTAAACGAACCAGTACATAATCGTCGCAATGCTCATCTGCCCCACCCGACAAAATCAAGTCACTCAGTTCACCCTCTAGAATGCGCACATCGCGGCGCGCCTGCAGTGGTAATTGAGTGATCACGGTATCAACTTCAGACGATAACTCCACCTTCGTCACCGACTTATGCTGATGCTGCTCAGAAAAGCTATATTTCAACAGTGAGCCAGAGTAGCGAATAGTTTGTGCGCCGCGATACTGCGGGCTGTGCAAATGACCCAAGGCAACATAGTCAAATTCTAACAGCGGCGCACTGGACACCTGATCGGCACCACCAATAGACAGCGGACGCTCGGAGTCAGACTCCTCGGCGCCAGCGACAAAACAGTGACTAATCAAGATGTTGTTCGTATCAGCAGGCATCACTGCCTTTATTTTATCGACCAGAAAAGTATGCGCACTGTCATAGCCTTTAATTTTTGGCGCACCTTCTTGCTGTAACTCATCAAAAAAGGTATGCCGGACAGACTCTGGATCACAGTAAGGTATGCCATAAAAGTGGCTGTCAATGCCGTTAATAGTAACCACTACAGGCTCAGTTACCCGCTGCAAATCGCCGAGAATATGCAGACCACTACGCTGTAACTGGCGCGCACCAAAACTCAAGCGCTCGGCTGAGTCGTGATTGCCTGAAATCATAACCACCGACACCGCCAACTCGTCACAGATACGATGCAGGGTTTCATCCAGAAGAGTAACGGCCGCCGCCGGCGGCACCGAGCGATCGTAGACGTCACCAGCGATAACCAACACATCGGGTGACTGATCAATAATCATCTCGATCAGCTGCGCCAAGACATGCCGCTGATCATCGAGCAATGATACATTGTGAAATTGACGGCCTAAGTGCCAGTCGGAAGTATGGAGTAATTTCATGCAAGCGCGGTTCTTAATAATAATTACCGGCATTGTACCGCTACCAGATAATTAGCTGTACTAGCCTGATAACGTAAAAAATTTTAATTAATGAGCTCACCACTCCCGCACGTCCATGACTGCGCTAAAACTGGTCGTCTGTGTATCACCTCACTGCACTTACGGCAGACAAGAGCACAGAGTAAAAATATGCCCGATCAAAGACCCAGCCAACCTTCGATGAGACTATTTATTGTCTGGTACAAACAAACACCACCCACATGCGCAATTATTAGAAGCAACGTAACTGCGGCGACTACAACATCACTTTTCTAGGACATGCAGTACAAAACGAGCACTAGCACGCGCCTCGACTATTGGCCCCAAAAATACATATTCAAAAAACAAGTCAAAACTGGCCGAATACCGACGAAGACAAACCCAGCTCAGCAAACCAGCGGCTCAATGTCAGCAATGGCAAACCCTGAATCGACGAAAAATCGTCACAGGCTATGCCCTCGAATAAACCTATCCCGGCGCATTCCAGCTTGTAGCTACCAGCGCAATCGATGGGATTATCTGCCTCGACATAAGCCTGTAATTGCGCCCGATTAAAATCACGCATGCGCATCTCGGCAATATCCGTATGCCGATAAACCTTGCTCGGCGTCAACAAGCAAACCGAAGTAATCAGCCGATGTGTTTTACCCGACATGGCCAGCAACTGATCGACCGCTGCGGTTTTAGAACCGGGCTTGCCCAATATAGCTCCGCCAAAGTCCACCAACTGATCGCCACCAAGAATAGCTGCCTGCGGAAAGCTCGCCCGTAAACTCTCGGCCTTGCCCAGTGCCAGCGATACGGCTAAATCCTGAGGCGTCAGAGTTAAGTCTTTATTCGCCTCTTCATCATAGTTGGGCGTGACATATTCAAACTGTGTACCGATTTGCTCTAACTGAGCGCGGCGATAGCGCGAACTACTGGCGAGTATTAATTGCATGCTTTTCTCTCTCTGGCATAAACTGGGTCGAGCCTTGAAGCGAACACTACTTGAGCAACGCATGACTGACGTACCTATTGAAACATTGATCGCCTGCGGCATCATCACTTTTGCCTCGGCGGTACAGACTGCCATTGGCTTTGGTCTGGCACTTATTGCCGTGCCAATTTTGCTATTGATCAACCCCGATATGGTGCCCGCGCCGATTCTGATGGTGGCATTCGTACAGCTGAGTTTAAATAGTTGGGCGCACCGCAAACATATCAACTGGCGACCACTGGTTTACGCGTTTATAGGCCGCATTCCCGGCACCTTACTGGCCGTTTGGGCGCTCACGGCGACGGGCCTGGCAGGCATACAAGTATTTATTGGTCTGGCGGTGTTAATGGCCGTCGCCCTTAGCCTCGGCAACTGGAAAATGGCCAGCTCTAATATAAATCATTTTTGGGCCGGCAGCGTCGCTGGGTTTACCGGCACCACCAGTGCCATAGGTGGCCCACCCATTGCGCTCTTGTACCAGCACGAACAGGGCGATAAGGTGCGCGCCAATCTCTCTGCATTTTTTGTGCTTGGCAGTGTTATGTCTTTTGCGGGCATGGCCTGGGCAGGCGCAGTCACGCAGCAGAGTTTTCACTATGCCGCCCTGTTTATACCCGCCGCCATTGTAGGTTTTTGGCTCGGTATTAAGACCAAACATTGGCTACAGCCGCGATTTATGCGCCCAGCTATATTGATTCTCTGCGGCAGTTCTGGCCTAGCTGTGTTGTGGCAGGCGCTAGCAGCGCTGGAGATTGTATTGTGAGTGACACCACGCAGTCATTATTGCGCACCAGCCTTCACTTTTATCGACAAGTCCGCCTAAGCGTTTTTTGTCGGGAAAACAATTGGCAGCCAGAAACCGGCGAATATCGCGGCGACTGTTCTGGATTACTGCTGACACTACTGAAGCAGTACGACTGCAGACGCTATCAACAACTGTGCGCTCATGCCTGCAGCCTGCGGCCCAAAGCTTTTCAAATTTACGATTGGCTCAGTCAACCACAGTCTGGCATAAGGCTAAACCAGAAATTGAATGCGGTGCAGCCCGGCGACATTATCATCTGGCGCAAACTTAATCCGCCCAAATCGGGTGATACCGGTCACCTGGCTTTGGTGCTTGAATTGGGCGAGCTAGATACTAACCACCAGCAGCAACAACAACAACAACAACAGCTTAGTATAAAAGTGATGGATGTCTCTAGGCAGGCGCACGATCGGGATGACCGAGATAGGCCTGGCATCGCTTGCGGCTGGATGCGCCTAACCGCTGATAGCGATGGCTTTATTAATGGCTACAGATGGTCGACTGAATTAAAAAAAGCCAAGCGCACGCAAGTATTAGTTGCCCATATCGATTAAACGTCGTTAACAAAAACTGACTTAAAATTCGACGACACTTGCCCACTATTTCAGTGGGTAAGCCTGCGCACTGCATGTGACCTGCCTTATATAATTCTTTCAAAGCCATGTAAGCTATGACGGACCAATGTGTGGTTAATGTTTAAACACTGTTATTAAAAAATCATAGTATATAGTTCAAATCACTTTTTACCGGCAGGCCGGATAAATACCGGCGCAGCATATCCAGCGCAAAAGTGGCAGCCATCTGCCGAATTTGAGTGCGACTGCGATAACGAAATTGGCAGACCAAAGTGGTAGTGCAACCGCCGCGTACGGCGAGGGAAAATATTACTCGGCCCTTGGGCAGGGGCTCCCCCGCTGGTGTTACATGGTCATTGGGTCCAGCCACTCCGGTAATCGATAGGGCAATATCAGCCGCGCTGCTGTTTAGTGCCCCCGCGGCCATAGCCGCCGCCACAGTTTCTGACACGGCTCCCGACTGTTCCAATTGACTCAAAACCACACCCAGCTGCTCGCACTTGGCAGCCCAACTGTAAGTGACAAAGCCCCGATCAAAATAAGCAGAACTGCCCGGCTCGGCGATTAATGTCGACGCAGCCAAACCACCGGTGCAAGACTCCGCCAGTGTCAGAGTTTTACCCGCCGCGATCATCATCCGTTGAATTTCAGCGGCCAGTGATGAGCCATCACAGTAGAGCAGGCGTTCACCCAGCAGCTGTTCTAGCTGAACACACCTAGCATTCAGTTCAGGCCCCGCCGCTGCGGTTAGTTTAATTTCAATAAACGGCATGGCGGCGCGATAACCAAGAGTAATCGTTGGTGGCAGCTGCAACGGCTGCAACATTTCTACCAGATCCGATTCACCGTAACCATAGGTAAAAAATTTACGCACCCTCTGCCGAGGCGGTAGGTTAAAGCGTGTCGACAAATCAGACCAAATTTTACCCCGCAACATCGTTTTGAATTCATGGGGCACACCGGGAGTAAAGTAGAACATCGCACGGTGGTGCTGTACCTGAAAACCACAGGCGGTACCGACTAGGTTATCGATTATATCGATGCCTTGCGGCAGCAGCGCCTGCTTTAAATTTGCAGGCGACATAACACGGTTCATGCGCAAGTACTTAGCGCGCATCTGCTCGACCCAATCATCAAATATGACCAACGGCTGCCCCAGAGCTATTGCCAGAGCTGCAGCCGAGAGATCATCCTCAGTAGGCCCCAGACCGCCATTCACGATGACGATATCGGCACGCCGACTGCACTCAGAAAAGACTGCGACTAACTCATCGAGGTTATCGGCTACGGTGTAGCGCCTGGACAACAACACACCCTGTTCAAGCAAAAACCGCGATACCCAGCTAGCATTAGTGTCGTCTATTTCACCGGTTAACACCTCGTCGCCGGTACTAATAAAATCTATAATTAATTGTTCTGCCACAGTTGCTGCCACCCGCCCTTAACTTACATCTTGTGCACGACCCAAATTAGTATCGCCATAAGTATTTATGGGGGCTATGGTGTCACAATTACCACACGCTTTCGCAACAAAATGCGCAGCTATAGGTCTCAGCGAGAAGCCCATACAGCATCAAGCTAACCAGCAGCGCTACGAGCGCTAATAACAACTAGAATCAACCTCAAATGCAATTGAAAACCCTACTCATTATCGTTCGTAACCCCATGATTTTTAAGGAAATTTAGTTTGCATAGAAATATTTTCTGAGCTAATATTATCTATATTATTTATATCGGAGAACACCATGAAGGGCGAACCAGCTGTCATCGAACAACTCAACAAGGTGCTCAGCGCCGAGCTCACATCTATTAACCAGTATTTCTTACATGCGCGCATGTTCAAGAACTGGGGCTTAAATAAGCTGAATGAGCGCGATTACAAAAAATCCATCAAAGATATGAAGCAGGCTGATAGTTTAATTGAGCGAGTACTGTTCATTGAGGGTTTGCCCAATTTACAGCAACTGGGCCGCTTACGCATCGGCGAGAATACCGCCGAAATGTTTGCTTGCGACTTTGAATTTCAGCAGGATCAAATTGCTCTGCTGCGGCAATCAGTGGATCTTTGTGAAACCCATAAAGACTATGTATCGCGCGAGTTGCTAAAAGAGATCCTCGAGTACGAAGAGGAACATCTCGACTGGATTGAGACCCAGCAGCATCTGCTGCAAGAACTGGGTTCGGAAAATTACCTGCAATCGCAATTGTAAATACTGGGGAATATTATGAAAGGCAACAGCCAAATACTCGAAGCACTAAACACGCAGCTGGGCTATGAATTAGCCGCCATGGACCAGTATTTTTTGCACTCAGAAATGTACGCAGATTGGGGGTTAAGCAAACTTTATGAACGTATATCACATGAATTCGACGATGAAAAAGGCCATGCTAAAGCCATTATCGAGCGCATCTTATTTTTAGAAGGTCGCCCCGATATTGTCACTCGTCCCGCTCTAGAAATAGGTACTGATGTACCCGAAATGCTGGCTAGCGATCTAAGAGTTGAATATGAAGTAGCTCAGCGCCTAAAAGACACTATCGCCTTGTGTGAAGGCGAAAAAGATTATGTCACTCGCGACATGCTTCTGGCCCAGCTGGATGACACCGAGCAAGACCATGCCTATTGGTTAGAGCAGCAGTTAAGATTGATTAAAATGATTGGTTTGGCAAACTATCAGCAATCGATGATGTAAAAAGATCACCGCTCATGCCTATATATGGCTAGAGCAGTCATTAAGATTGCTTATATTCATTGGCTTGGCAAACTATCAGC
>CAJWZU010000072.1 GCA_913050115.1 uncultured Cellvibrionales bacterium | reverse complement strand
CTATTAGGTCGCCGTCGGTGTCGATCGATTCCGCTGGGTCATCCGGGAAGGCATCATTTATATCTTTTACACCGTCGCCATCGGTATCGGGCTCAATTACAGCGCGCTCATTGAGATCGGCAATACCGTTGCCATTGAGGTCTTCGGTACCTAAAAGCGCAATCACAAAGTCAAAATTACTGCTGCCGCCGCCATAGATAAACTCACCGTTGTGGGCTAAGGCGCGATTTTGTGTGGGAAATACTGAAAAGTTACTGCCAGCAGGTAACGCGGGTAACAGCACTTCGGTGATCAAGTCACCGCTCACCTCGTCGTAGCCACGCATCCATAAATTACCATTGGCACCTGGCTCAAAGGTTGTCAGTGAATCATCGGTCGCGAAACTCACATAACCTAGTTCTTCTTCCTGCGTTAAAGTAAGTACGCCCTGATCGGCAAAGGCCGTATCGATGTTCAAATTGCTGTCGTATTTGATTAGGCGCTCTGCATTAATACCGGTCGCGTCATCCTCGTAATGGTCGACTATATAAATAGCGTTACCCTGCGCCGTTTCCAACTCGATGACGTCATTGAGAAAGGCAAAATTATTACCCGAGCCCTGTGCCCCGGCATTAACGGTAAGCACCTGCGCTGAAGGGTCCAGCACACCATTGGCATCAAGCTTATAGACGCTGTAACGCATCTTGAAGCCATCGTAAACACCGGAGGGCAGCCATTCCGAGGCGAGAACTGCCATTAAAAATCCACCGGAGGCCAGCGGTTGTATATGTACATCGCCCTCGCGAATATTACGATCTACTGTCGCGTCATAACGGCTCGTAGCCAGATCCACCTGAATATCGACAATAGCCTCTTGGTTCAGCGAAGTATCGGCACTGCCATCGGCATTGAGCATAAACCAGCTTAAATCGCAGTCGACACTACTTTGGGTATCGGCGCTGAGACACCCGAGCACTCTCAGTTTGTCTCCAGTCTCTACGCGCAAGCTACCCCATTTTTGCGGCATACTGCTGTTAAACGGCATAAACACACCGTTGCTAGTTTGCTGCAGAGACCAATCACTGGCTTGGGCCCATTGGGTGTTGGTAAAGCTATTATCCAGCTGACCGGCGGCATCCAGTTTTTGCACTACGCCATTCCAGAGCCAGATCAAGCTGCCATCGGACAGCTCAACAATTTCGCTGCGCACGGTATTGTTACTATGCTCCCGCAACACAAAGCCGCTGTTGCCGAAGCTCATCATCAGGTTGCCCTGATAGTCTATCTTGGCGATAAAGTGACGAGAATTACTCACAATCAGCTGTTCATCAATCAGCTGCTCTGACTGCAGTAAGCCCGACACGATATAACCGCCGGTTACAGCGGTTACCCACTCGACAGCCGCTCCTGCAAAATCAGGATCAGCGATCAAATCGCTCGGAATAGTAAAATTAGCAAAGCCCTTGACGCCAAAATCAGTAGCCACTTGCGGCACAAAGAAGTTGCCCGGCATTGTGGGGGCGGTGCCCTGCGCCAACTCGTATTCGCTGATATTGGCATCGGCAAACGCCACCTCATCCAGCGGCACCGCCACCGCCTGCCAACTCATCCCTAACAGCGCCAAGGCACCCGCGTTAATCGCCAACTTTCCCAATGACATATCTTCTTCTCCACAGTGAGCAGCTGAAAACCTAACAACCGCTTGAGCGCCTATTAATGACGCATTTATTAAAATTAAAACGTATAAATACCCGAACTGAGCAGGGCAATCTTAAGAATTTCATTAAAGAAATAACGGAAGGGTTGCATCCTGCTATACCTCGCACGCAGTGGCGAAAATATAAATCCATAATCGGCAAACCTCTATGCAGAGGGTGCCAGAGGTGACGAAACCCAGTTAGCGCAGCAACGTCGATTAGATTCAGCTTAATAATTGGCGCGCATTCTAACACAATGATCGAAAATCAGACAAATTTTGAAGATGCTCTGATAGGTTGCGCTGTGTAAAGGCCATTTTGCGTGGCTAGACTCGCAGTTGAAGGGGCCCATAATCGTGACTTTGAGAATACCTAGGATTATTATTTTACTGATAATTTTAGGCAGCCATTACTTTCAACACTTTGCGATGCCAGCACTCGGCGCTGAGACGAGGCCGATAACACCCGCTTTGATAGGCACTTTTTGGCAGATGCAGCCAATTAAGCATAGTTTTTAAACCGGGATCGATGCATAGACTAGACGACTAAAACTCACTGATTTAATACCACCGGCCCCTGTTTTTACTTAATAACAAAGAGGGTGATCGTTAATCGACCAGTTATTTGACCCTTTTGTGCGAGAACTGTAGACTGTTGTTTATATTAAGGCCAAATGCTTTGCTGAAAGCCGATAATTATTAAATTAGATTCGCATACAAGGATATAAAATGAAAAACTTACTGTTATGTGCGGCGCTTTTAGTTGCCCTTCCCGCCAGTTTTGCTCATGCTCAAGAAGCGCCTGCTGCTGTAGTACAAAGTGTTGAAGAAGTCGCACTAATTGAAGAGATTACCGCGGAAGTAACCGCTGCTGTTGAAGCCGGTGCTTCGGCGGATATGATTGCCGCGATTGTCGGTGCTGCAGTTTCAGCTTCACCGTCAGCAGCGGCGGCCATTACTTCAGCTGCTATAGCAGCTGCTCCGGAAGCAGCAGCCGCTATTATTACTCAAGCCGTAGCCGCCGCTCCTGAAGCTGTTGCTGGCATTCAGACTGCCGCACTCGAAGCTGGTGCCAATGCCGACACTGTTAGCGTTGCCGTTGTGAGTGGTCTTTCTGTTGCTGCTCCTACTGCAGCCGGCCCGGCTACTACAACAACGCCTGTAATTGTATCAATACCCACACAAGTTTCTGTACCCACTACTTCTACACCGAGCGGCATAAGTCCAAGCTAATGCTCATGCCCGCTAAAAAAACCCGGCTTGCCGGGTTTTTTTGTATCTATAATTCCTACCTAGTAACGTCTTTTGCCGCCCCACCTGAGTAACTGCACCCGTGACCTCGATCGCCTCCAAACCCTACAATAATAAACTTCTCTATACCTTTTACGCATTAATGCTATGGCTGCCGCTGCCACTCGGCAGCAACCGCGACTGGGCCGTGGCGCTAATGACGGCTTGGGCTTGTGGTTTATTGCTGTGGTGGTTGGACGATTATCGCCAGGGCCAACGACAAGTACCCAAACACTTTCACAAGTGTAAGCCTTTGCTATACGGGCTACTGGCTTTTCAGGCTGTACTATTACTACAGATTACTCCTTTGCCAGAAGCGCTGGTGGCAATCATTAGCCCTCAAACTGCCTCAGCCTATGCCTTGCTACTGCCGAGCTCAAACTGGATCACTCTATCGGTCGATGCCAGTGTCACCGCTGCGCACTTGTTACAGGGGCTGGGGTTCTGCGCTATAGCGGCGTTAACACTGCTATTGATCGACACCCGCAAACATCTAAAGATACTGGCTATGTGCCTGCTGATTTCGGGCTTACTGCAAGCCGCTTACGGCGCATTTATGACGCTATCGGGTATCGAGTACGGATTTTTAATCCCTAAAACAACTTATTTTGGCAATGCCACCGGTACCTTTGTTAACCGCAATCACTATGCCGACTACTTAACTCTGTGCTTGGCAGCCGGTACCGGCTTACTACTGGCTGATCTCTATACCAGCCGCTCAGGCAATTGGCGCGAACGCGGTCGCCGCATTATTAACGCTCTACTCGGCAGTAAGGCTAAAGTGCGTATTAGCTTGGCTATTATGGTGATTGCGTTGGTACTAAGTCATTCACGCATGGGGAATACCGCTTTCTTCTTTAGTTTGGCCGGTTGTGGCTTTGTATGGTTAATACTGACCAAGCGCATGACCCGCGGTGCTATTTTTTTACTGTGCAGCCTAATAGTGATCGATATGATGATTGTCGGCGCTTGGTTTGGTATGGAAAAAGTTAAAGAACGTTTAAAAGGCAGTGCCTTCGAAAAAGAGACTCGAGACGAGGTAATTCGAGATACCTTGCCGATCGTCGGCGATTACTGGTTAGTGGGTAGCGGCGCTGGCAGTTATTACGGGGTATTTCCCAGTTATCGCGACGGTGATATAAACGGCTATTACGACCACGCCCACAATGACTACTTAGAATTAAGCGCCGAACACGGATTACTGGGTATGGGTATTCTAGGCTTTATTGTGTTCGGCAGCCTGTGGCATTCCATTCAAGCCATGCGACTGCGCAAGAGTAATATTTATAAAGGGTTGGCTTTTGCACCATTGATGGCCACCACCGCTTTAATTATGCACAGCCTCACCGATTTTAATTTACAGATACCCGCCAATGCCGCCACCTATATTGTGCTGCTAGCGATGGGGTGGCTATGTCGCTTTCTGCCGAATAAGGATCCTAAAGCCGATTGTAGGGCGAGCAGAAGCAAAATTAGCCCCACCTAAGGCCTGTTGACCTAATTCATAATGAAAGCGAAGCGAGCTAAACCCTACCGCCTATAACAAAAAACCGCGCTTATCTGTTAGATAAGCGCGGTTTTTACGTTTTTAATCAACTCGCCTTACTGACCGCCTTTAACAATATAGTCAACAGCGACTTTGATTTCGTCGTCGGAGCAGTCAAAGCACATGCCTTTGGCCGGCATACCCATGAAACCACCGATAGCACTGACATAGAGCGTTTCAATACCCTTGGCAATACGAGGAGCCCAAGCGTCAGACCCGTATTTAGGTGCACCAGCGGCGCCTGTAGCGTGGCAAGTAGAACACTTACTATTATAAATCTCTTCACCAGAGCGTGGTCCAGAAGGGGCCGCGGCAACAGGTGCCGCAGCGCAGCCTTGGCCAGACATACACAGGGTGCCAGCAGGAGCAATACGGCTAGTGACTTCGGCAGCTATGGCCGCATCACTTGAACTGTTCACAGCCACAGATACAGAGAGCCCTATGGCTACGGCCGAAATTAGGCTAATCAATTTATTCACGGTTATTCCCCTTAGATTACTATAGGCCGACACGGACAAAACGGATCGACAATTTTTTCGACCCAGAGCTGAGCTTATATTTATAATGGCCATATTATAGCGAATAAACTTGGAGCGCGGAAATACTGCCGCTTATATCTATCGATTATTCCAAATCCATTAGACGGCAGCGATAGCTATGGGTAGAATCACCGCCTCACAGGTTCTAAACCTGTTTAAACATTTAGACACATGCTCCCGTGGCATCACGTTAGGGGTAGCCAATAGAGTAAGTTCACTCACAGGCCCTAAACCTGTTTAAAAATTAGAATGATGCTCCCGTAGCATTAGCTTAGCGATAGAGTAGTGCCATACCTCTACGCGAAGCCTGAAATAGAACCAGAGTTATGCTCCCGTAGCATTACCTTAGGTGTAGCGATAGAGTGAGTTCACTCGCAGGTTATAAACCTGTTTAATAAAATTATGCTCCCGTAGCTCAGTTGGATAGAGTAGCGGTTTCCGAAACCGTTGGTCGCGCGTTCGAATCGCGCCGGGAGCACCATATTTTAAGGCCCTCCATCCGGAGGGCACTTATTTTGTTCGTCACGATTCAATCCCAATGGCATAGCTATTGGGGGTTCTCCTCTGAAACAAACCATTTTTTCTCGCCAGCGACCGAGAGCACCATATTAAAAGGCTTGCAGCAATGCAGGCCTTTTTTTGTTTCTGCCATTCGGCGAATGAACTTCAATTGCCCACCCAATAGGCTAATCATTTCGGCTCGATTAATTGCTTTTGCTTACCAATTCAACAACACTAAGTGATAATAAGCAGAGAGATTGCCCTTTGGTGTTTTTGTTATGACACAGCACATATTAATCGTGGACGATAACCCCGACAATCGCCAGTTGGTGGCATGGATTTTAGAAGATGAGGGTTATAAGTTCACCTGCAGCGCCAGTGCCGAAGATGGCTTAGCCCTGCTGGAGAAGCATAAGTATGACATGGTGCTAATGGATATTTCACTGCCGGGCATGGACGGCAAGCAAGCTACACAGCTGATTCGGAAGAATGTAAAGTTCGGTCAAATTCCCATATTGGCACTCACTGCACACGCCATTATGGCCGAAGAAGCAGCTATTATGGCCTCTGGTGTGAACGCTGTGATCACCAAACCTCTTGACGAAGCCTTGTTGCTGGCAACAATAGCTAAATATCTGAAATAACTGATTCACACATCACAGCGCCATTTCTGGCATCACCCGGCAGCCATAGATCGATTGGTAGCCTCAGTGCGTCACTGCAGTTCTTATTCGCAGCCTCTCTTAATGCAGCAACGCCGGTGTTTTTGAACCGGTCAATCAACCCGTGTGTGAGCTTGTAGTAAATGCAGGTATTCAGCGCGCTAATTATCGGTAATGCCGAACTTGATACACCTATTAATGCTGTAACTGTTATTAACAGGCAAAAAAAACGCCCCGTTTACGGGACGTTTTTTTTAGTACAAGACCGGACTAAAGTTAGCCCTTCTCTTTTCTAATTTTAGCCACCAAATATGAAACCACTTTTAACATGCCATCTTGGCCATTGGCACTTTGGCCAGTGATTAGGTATTTACCATCGACAACCATTTGCGGTGTACCGCTAATTTTGTAACTGCGAAGATTCGCTGCGGCCTTCTTGACCTGGCTGGTTACGCCAAAGGAGCTGTACTGCTTTTTGAAGGTTTCAACATCAACACCAGTAACGGTGTTAACGAAAGCGGCAATCTCATCAAGCTCGGTGTAGGCGCTGCGGTTCTTTTTAAGAGCTTCAAACATTGGCTGGCGAATTTTATCTTCAACTTTGAGGTTCTGCGTGGCATAGAAGATACGCGCATGAGCCTCCATTGAATCGTTCCACATAGCAGGCAGGTAAATTACCTCAACATCGGCTGCCTGCTTTTCGGCCCACGCGTGCATGATTGGGTCGAAGGTGCGGCAGTGACTGCAGCCGTACCAAAACGCTTCAACTACTTCGATCTTACTGCTGTCAGACGTGCGAACGGCTGGCTCAATAAGGGTGTAATCTTTACCCTCTACATAGCTAACAGATGGACTAATAGCTGCGTGAGCGGCCGGGGCGTCGGATTCTGCACAGGCGGCCAAAGAGGCCATCATTGCAAAAATTAGTGTCAATGCGCGCATAGTGTTGCTCCAATTGTGTAAGTTTTAATTCTTTGCTGGGGCTTATAGACCGCAGAAATGATTAAGGTTCTATTCGAAAACGATTATGGACTAAAAAACTGTCTAATAGCTGAACGAATACATAAAAAAGGCGACCCGAGGGCCGCCTTTTTTATGATGTTGTGATTTAGTGCAAACCAGAGATATAGTTGGATACCGCAATAATCTCAGCATCGGACATATGCTCGGCTACCTGACGCATAACGCGGGTATCTCCGCCATTAGTGCGCTCGCCGGCGCGGAAGTGGCGCAATTGCTTTTCAACATAAGCGGCGTGCTGGCCACTGAGATTTGGGTAGCCCGCAGGGCCGTTGCCCAGACCGCGCGGCGAATGACAGCCCGTACAGGCAGGAACACCGGTCTCAGCATTACCACCGCGATAAACGCGCGTGCCTAACTTGATCGCGTCCACCTTGATGCCGGCATTGACTTTCACTTGCAGTTCTTTGGCGCCGGATATCTGACGCTTCTGGCTGGTGAAGTATGCGGCCAAGTCTTGCAGATCTTGATCGGATGAATTGGTCAGCTGGCCAACCATTTCGGGGACCGCGCGGCCGGTTTTGTCTTTGGCGTCACCCTCGGCTTTGTCCCACGCCTGAATATCGCGCAACTGCTTGGTGATGTATTTTTCACCGAGACTCGACAATTTAGGAAAGCTTGGTACGAGGCTATTGCCATCGGCACCGTGACAAGCCCCACAGACCGCCGACTTGCTTTTACCAGCGGCAGCATCGCCGGCAGCCATTGCACCCTGTGCTAGCACGACCATACCTAAAGCGATTAAAGAGTGTTTCACTAGGTTTTTCATCAGGATCTTCTTCCGTAATCTCGGTTTAAATGATCATTTCTAATTATTATTGCCACTGTTAAGCCAGACTAAATTGACTATAAGGGCCCGCAAAGGTCTACAATGCGCTGAAATACAGGGCATTATATACCAATCAGCCGATAACTGACTATTTTACGCTGAGGTATAAGCACCCTATACAATAACTTATTTGGACTTCAGGGCTTATATCATTGGCCCATTGCGTCCACTACTCAACATTTACGTAGGGTGATATGACCGATATTAATACCAATACCCAGCCCGTTATACATTTCAACAAGGCGGCCTTTGCTACTGCCGCACCCAGCATTCGCCAGTGCCCACCGGAAGAAGGTGTGGAAGTCGCCTTTGCTGGCCGTTCTAATGCCGGTAAGTCGAGCGCCATTAATACACTCACCAACAACAAGAAACTGGCTCGCACCAGTAAAACGCCTGGCCGTACTCAGTTAATCAACTATTTTAACCTGAACGATAGCCAGCGACTGGTGGATCTACCCGGTTATGGATTTGCTAAGGTGCCCAAGGGTATGAAGCATGAGTGGCAGCGTAATCTGTCCGAATATTTACGCGAGCGCAAAACCCTTAAAGGCTTAGTGCTCATGATGGATATTCGCCACCCATTACAAAAGTACGACGAAATGATGCTGGGCTGGGCACTCGAAGCCGATATGCCGGTGCACATACTTTTGACTAAAGCCGACAAATTAAAACGCGGCCCAGCACAAAGTACCCTACTAAAACTGCGCAAGCATCTTAAAGAAATAGGCGCCGAACACCTGGCCACCGCACAGACTTTTTCTTCGCTGAAGCACACTGGTGTTGATACGCTTAAGGTCAAATTGTGTGAATGGCTGGTAGTTCCTGAAGCAGTAGACACGATTGAAGGCGACAGCAGTCAAAGCTAGGCTATTAGTTAACAAGAACGGCTAGATATATGACGTGTAATCTCAATTTTAAGTGTCATTATTATCTCATACTACAACCTTGGGCATTGTACCTAGGCTCTGCGGCGGGGTTTTAATAAAGCAGTTTAACCGGTGTATGCAGCCACATTTGCCGCATACGCTATTAAGCAAGATTGCCGCGCACCAACACGATAATCATGCGACGAGTTGTCGCTTTAATTATCACTCATCCGTCTGTTTCAACCTGAAGACTATAACGTCTACTCCATTGATGGTGGGTTCCTGACCACCGCATTCCCGCGTTTATCTTGCGTTCCTTGAAAGTACCTAGATTTAATTTGCTGATTAAATAGACCCACAGAGCAATACAGTGCAGGTGTGCGCTACAGATAAAAAAAACCCCAGCGTTTTAAGCTAGGGCTTTGAGAGGAAAAATATTTGGGGACTTTCCTAAAGGTATTCTTTCAAGGGCAAAACATGTCTAACATTTAATCTGTTTACGTTTCAGTTGTTATATATGAGTGGCCCCGCGCCATTTAGTTCCAAATATTTATGCATTTTTTTAAAATATATCTCTTTCGGTGTTGTAGGCGGCTTTAATTCGCCTTATACCCGTTGTTGCCGACCCCAGTTTCAACCAATAAAGGTACCTCCACAGAGGCTGGATTAATGGCGCTGGCTAGTGCGCTTCATCCCAGTTATTACCAACGC
>CAJWZU010000071.1 GCA_913050115.1 uncultured Cellvibrionales bacterium | reverse complement strand
GCAGGGTATCAATTTCCAAGTTGCCGGTCAGCTTTTTGAGCGGCGCTAGTTTAGTAGCCATCCATTTTAGTAAATAAACAGGAAAGGGGATTAGCACAGGGTTTGGTAGTTTATTGAGTGAGGCTAGTTGCCGCGCTATTTCGGCACTGCTTATTGGCTTGCTGTCGGCAGCTAAAAAAATCTTATTGGCGGCATTGGGGTGGGTGCAGCATTGGCTTATAAGTTCACAGAGCTTATCGATGTGAATCAGGCTGCGTTTGTTATGGAGGTTTTTAAGCGGTAGCGGGACGCGCAGCTTGATGAGTTTTTCTAGTGCTGCCAGATTGCCTTTATTGTTGTGCCCGTAGACAAGCCCTGGGCGGATTATGGTGAGCTCCATGCCGCTTTTTATGCAGAGTTCTTGCAGGCCTTGCTCGGCGGCCAGTTTGCTGTGGCCGTAGTAGTCCTTGGGGGCGGGCTTGTCATCAAATTTAAAGGGGGTGCCAAATGTCTCCTCGCCGTTGACTTTGATTGAACTGATAAAAATAAAGCGCCTACAGTGGTTGTCTGCCGCTGCGCGGGCTAATGCAAGAGTGTCGGTTACATTGGCCTTGTAGATGTCGGCTTGGGCTTGTGGGGTGTTTTGTGGCAAATGGGCCATGCCGCCCAAATGAATCACGGTGTCACATTGCGCGGTTGCCGCTGTTAAGCTTTTGGGCTTGTCATAATCGATTACGACACTGTCGGGCTCGCAACTGGGTTGCCTCGATAGCGGTCGGCAGTGATGGTTTTTCTGCAGTTGTGGGGTTAGGTGTGAGCCGACAAAGCCGAAGGGGCCGGTAATTGCAATGCGCATATTGTTGTTCGTGTGAGAATATGTGCGTATTTTAGTGTGAGATAAGTGTTGAGAGAAACTTTATTTCTAGTACTTGCCAATAATAGCGATGCTCGGTATGATTCGCGCCGTCTTCAGCAGTGATTGTTTGTGCTGAGAAAAGAATTTTAGGACCATAGCTCAGTTGGTTAGAGCACTACCTTGACATGGTAGGGGTCGGCGGTTCGAATCCGCCTGGTCCTACCAAACATGAAAAACCCAGCTTTGGCTGGGTTTTTTTGTATCTGTGGTGCAGGTATTTGTTATCTGCTCAATACAAGCCCCTTTTATACCGGGGTGATCATGTGACCTTTAGTAGGGGTCACCACTGAAAAGGAAAAGTCATGCCTATTATTACCCTTCCCGATGGTTCTACCCGCGAATTTGATCAACCTGTTACATTGATGCAAGTGGCCGAAGATATTGGCCCTGGTTTGGCCAAAGCTACCGTTGCTGGTCGTATCGGCGATGAGCTGGTTGATGCCTGCGAGCTAATTTCTGAGGATTCAAGCATCAGCTTGATTACCGGTCGCGATGCTGAGGGGTTGGAAACTATCCGTCACTCTTTCGCGCACTTAATTGGGCATGCGGTTAAGCAGCTTTTCCCAGATGCCAAGATGGCTATCGGGCCTGTGATTGACAATGGTTTTTATTACGATATTGAATGCGAGCAGCACTTAACGCCAGAAGATATGTCGGCGATTGAAAAGCGCATTAAAGCGCTGGTTAAAACCGATTACGCGGTCGTTAAAAAGATGACTCGTATCGCGGATGCGCGCGAGATGTTTGCCGCGCGCGGTGAAGATTATAAAGTCGAGTTGGTTGATGGTCTGATTGACTCTGGCGAAACTGAGGTCGGTCTTTACCATCACGAAGAATATGTGGATATGTGTCGTGGCCCGCATGTACCTAATACCCGTGTATTACGTCACTTTAAATTGATGCGTATCTCTGGCGCTTACTGGCGCGGTGACGCTAGTAATAAACAGTTACAGCGTATCTACGGTACCGCCTGGAATGACAAAAAAGAGTTAAAGGCATACTTGCTGCGCCTGGAAGAGGCTGAAAAGCGCGATCACCGTAAACTGGGTAAAAAATTCGATTTCTTCCATATGCAGGAAGAAGCACCGGGTATGGTGTTCTGGCATCCTAAGGGCTGGTCGATTTACACCGAGCTTGAAAAGTACATGCGCGAGCAGCAGCGTGTGCGCGACTATAAAGAGATTCGTACGCCGCAGTTGGTTGATTTGTCCCTGTGGGAGAAGTCCGGTCACGCCGATAAGTTTGGCGATGATATGTTTATGCTAAAAACAGATGAGCGCACTTTGGCGGTTAAGCCGATGAACTGCCCTTGTCATGTGCAGGTGTTTAATCAGGGCTTAAAAAGTTATCGCGACCTGCCTTTGCGTCTGGCGGAGTTTGGCTCTTGTCATCGCAACGAGCCGTCGGGTTCGCTGCACGGTATTATGCGGGTGCGTGGCTTTACGCAAGATGATGCGCACATCTTTTGTACTGAGAAACAGATTCAGCCAGAAGTCTCTACCTTTATCGATTTTTTACACGATGTTTATGCCGATTTCGGTTTTAGCGAACTGATCTATCGTCTCTCCACTCGTCCAGAAAAGCGTGTTGGTAGTGATGAAGATTGGGATCGCGCCGAAAAGGCGTTGGGTGATGCGCTCGACAGCAAAGACTTACCTTGGCAGGAATTGCCAGGTGAGGGCGCTTTTTATGGCCCTAAGATCGAGTTTACTCTGCGTGACTGTATTGGCCGTGAGTGGCAGATGGGTACGATTCAGGTCGATTTCTCGATGCCGGGTCGTTTGGATGCACAATATGTCTCTGACGATGATGAACGCCGTGTACCGGTTATGTTGCATCGCGCAATTCTCGGTTCTTTTGAACGTTTTATCGGTATTTTGATCGAGCACTACGAAGGCGCTTTTCCAACATGGTTAGCCCCAGAACAGGTCGTGGTAATGAATATTACCGACAAGCAGGCCGGTTATGTGCAAAAAATTGAAGAAAAACTGAATAATAAGGGCTTTAGGGTCATTTCGGACTTGAGAAACGAGAAGATCGGCTTTAAAATTCGCGAGCATACAATTCAGAAGGTCCCTTATCAGTTAGTTATTGGTGATAAGGAGGTCGAAACTCAGACTGTTGCAGTGCGAGCAAGGGGCGGTGAAGATCTCGGTAGTATGAGCGTTGACGCTTTTACCGAATTACTTAACGCCGATATCGCTCGCCGCGGACGCCTTGTTTAAGGCGTTTGAGTAATAGTACTGAGCTGATATGTTGCTGCGGCTCTAACTGTCATCGTTGCGATGAGAGCTTGAGCTTTCTTTTGAAACTTGGAGATTAAAACCATCAAACGAGAAAATGCCAAAGGGCGTTCCAAAAAAGCGCGTATCAATGATCAAATCGAAGCTACAGAAGTACGACTGATCGGTGCGGATGGAGAGCAGGTAGGTTTAGTGCCTTTCGATGAGGCGCTTAAAATCGCTCAGTCTGCGACTTTGGATCTGGTGGAAATTGCCGGAGATAATAATCCCATCGTCTGCAAGGTGATGGACTACGGCAAGCACCTGTTTGATATTAAGAAGACCAAAGCGGCTTCAAAAAAGAAGCAGAAGCAGCAGCAGATCAAAGAAATCAAATTCCGTCCAGGTACGGACATAGGCGACTATCAGATTAAGTTACGTAATCTGACGCGTTTCCTGGAAAATGGGGACAAGGCCAAGGTTTCATTGCGATTCCGCGGCCGCGAGATGGCTCACCAAGAGCTTGGCATGCAAATGCTGAAGCGAATCGAGATAGACTTGGAAGAGCTGGGAACCGTCGAGCAACATCCGAAAATGGAAGGTCGGCAGCTCCTGATGGTAATCGCTCCCAAAAAGAGAAAGTGATGCGGGCTTTTTAGCTGCCTTCTCACTTGTATAGAGTGCTTAAAATAGTGAATTTTTTGTAGCCGCAAGGAAAAATCGCACACAGTGTTTGAGTGTATTTTTTATACACGATAACGCGAGTACGAATTTGACAAAGCAGCTGCGAAAAAGGCGCATTTTAAAGACATTCATTTTATTAACCGTAAGTTAAGCGGAGTTTTACTCATGCCAAAAGCTAAAGTACACAGTGGTGCTGCAAAGCGCTTCAAAAAGACTGGATCCGGCTACAAGCACAAGCACGCCAACAAAAGCCACATCCTTACTAAAATGACTACCAAACGTAAGCGTCAGCTTCGCGGTACCGGCATGTTGCATGCTGATAACGTTGTATTGGTACAGCGCATGTTGCGCGCCAAGTAATTGGCACCACATTTTATTTAAGAGGAATTTGTAATGGCTCGTGTAAAACGTGGTGTAGTGGCTCGTCGCAGTCACAAGAAAGTATTAAAGCAAGCAAAAGGTTACTACGGTGCGCGTTCACGCGTATTCCGCGTAGCGAAGCAAGCGGTTATTAAGGCAGGCCAATACGCCTACCGTGACCGTCGTGTTAAAAAGCGTAACTTCCGTGCGCTGTGGATTACTCGTATCAACGCGCAATCTCGCGTTGAGGGTATGTCTTACAGCCGCCTGATCGCTGGTCTTAAAAAGGCTAGTATCGAGCTGGATCGTCGCGTTATGGCTGACTTGGCCGTACACGATAAAGTAGCTTTTGCTGCTGTCGTTGCACAAGCGAAAGCCGCCCTGGCTTAATTGCTTGGTTGCTGCAGCTTTAGGCTGTGGCAGCTCAACGATTAGGGCATGTCTGAGTTTCGGCTTGGGTAGGCCCATAAAAATAGGGGAGTGCTGTAATAAGCCTCCCCTATTTTTTTGTTTAAAAATAGGGGTATTAAACATGTGGGGCCGATCTTGCGCCGTATCTTTAATGCTCTTAAGCAATGTTATTCACTGTGGTTTTTGGCCGTGGTTGTTAACGACAAACCTGCACACATTAGGTTGATCAATGGAAAATCTTATCGCGCTCACCTCTGAAGCGTTGGAATTGGTAGAACAGGCACAAGATCTTGCGGCGCTGGATCATGTTCGAGTCGAGTATTTGGGCAAAAAAGGTCAAATTACGGCTTTGCTTAAGGGCTTGGGTAAATTGCCCGGTAGCGAGCGTCCAGCAGCGGGTGCCGAGATCAACAAGGCCAAGCAGAGTGTGCAGAATCGTATTAATGCGGTTAAGCAGGCGATGGAGCAGGCGGCTATTGATGCCAAGTTGGCCAGTGAGACTATCGACATTAGCCTGCCTGGCCGCGGTCAGGGTAATGGTGGTTTGCACCCTGTTACCCGAACTCTAGAGCGCATCGAGAAGATTTTCTCGGTAGTGGGCTACAAGGTAGAGCAGGGGCCTGAAATTGAGGATAACTACCACAATTTCGACGCGCTAAACATTCCCGCGCATCACCCTGCGCGCGCCATGCATGATACTTTTTATATAGACGCTGGCAATGTGCTGCGCACCCATACTTCTCCGGTGCAGGTTCGCACTATGGAGAATCAAAAGCCGCCCATTCATATTATCTGCCCGGGCCGTGTTTATCGCTGTGACTCCGATCTTACCCATACCCCGATGTTCCATCAGGTCGAGGGTTTGGTGATCGATAAGCAAGTAAGCTTTGCCGACCTCAAAGGTACGATCATTCAATTTTTGCGCGCCTTTTTTGAAAATGATGATTTAGAAGTTCGTTTCCGCCCCTCTTTTTTTCCGTTCACCGAGCCGTCTGCTGAATTTGATATTCAGTGGGCGTCGAGTAAAACGGGTTGGTTGGAAGTTGGGGGGTGCGGCATGGTGCACCCTAATGTATTGAAATCCAGTGGTGTGGATGCCGACGAATTTACCGGTTTCGCTTTTGGTCTGGGTGTTGAACGCTTGGCAATGCTGCGTTACGGGGTTAGCGATTTACGCATGTTCTTTGAAAACGACCTTAAATTTTTACGTCAATTTTCCTGAGGGAAAGTTGCAAGGTGAATGTGCGGCCGACTTCGAGTGGGTTGCTGCAAAGACGATCAAAAGAATTCTGAGAGTAAGATATGAAATTTAGTGAATCCTGGTTGCGTGAGTGGGTAAACCCTGCGGTATCTACCGATGAGCTGCTTGAGCAGTTGACCATGGCTGGCCTTGAAATTGATGGCGTAGAGGCGGCTGCGGGTGCTTTTACCGGTGTTGTGGTCGGTGAAATTATCGCTATCGAACAACACCCCGATGCCGACAAGCTACGCGTTTGCCAGGTTGCTGGTCTCATAGGCGAGAGTGGCGGCGCTCAGTTAACGCAAGTGGTGTGCGGTGCGGCTAATGCGCGCACAGGTATAAAAATTCCATTTGCCACAGTAGGTGCTGTGTTGCCACCGGGCCCTGATGGCAAACCCTTTAAAATTAAAAAAGCCAAACTGCGCGGAGTTGAGTCTTTCGGCATGCTCTGCGGGCAGACTGAACTTGAGTGTGGAGATGACGATTCCGGTCTTTGGGAGCTGCCGCAAGATGCAGTTGTCGGCGAAGATATTCGCAGCTACTTAAATCTCGATGATGCAATTATTGAAGTTGATTTAACCCCTAATCGCAGCGATTGCCTTTGTATTAAAGGTATTGCGCGTGAAGCGGGTGTGCTCAATCGTGTTGCGGTTAAAGGGCTAGAGATTGCTGCGGTAGCGGCCAGCCTCGATGATACCTTGCCGATATCTCTGGCAGCAGCTGAGGCGTGTTCTCGTTATGCAGGCCGTGTTATTCGCGGTGTGGATGTGTCGCGTCCCACCCCGCTATGGATGATTGAAAAGTTGCGCCGTGCCGGTATTCGCTCCATCGATGCTGTAGTCGATATTACCAATTTCGTACTACTGGAGCAGGGACAGCCAATGCATGCCTTTGACCTGTCTACACTCAGTGGGGGTATTAAGGTGCGCATGGCGCAAGAGGGTGAGCCTTTAACGCTGTTAGGCGGCCAAGAAGTTAAGCTCAATGCCGATACTTTAGTGATTGCTGATAACGCCAAAGCGATTGCTATGGCGGGTATTATGGGTGGGGAAGAAACCTCTGTTACAGCGGCAACCCAGGATATCTTTTTAGAGAGTGCATTTTTTAATCCTCTGGCGATTGCCGGTCGCGCCCGCAAGTATGGTTTGCATACCGATTCTTCTCACCGCTTTGAGCGTGGCGTAGATTATCAAATACAAGAGCAGGCGATCGAGCGTGCTACTCAGTTGCTGCTCGACATTGTTGGCGGTGAAGCGGGTCCGCTAACACTGGCTGAAAACCAACAGGCGCCTCAAGACCGTCAGGTGTCGTTGCGACGTGAGCGCATTCTCCGTGGTCTCGGTTTTGCTATGGCCGATAAAGAGGTGCTGGATATTCTGGCACGCCTAGGGCTTGAATTACTTGAAACTAATGCAGATGGCTGGACGTTTGCTGTGCCAAGCTACCGTTTTGATATCAGTATCGAGTCGGATCTGCTGGAAGAATTGGCACGAATTTATGGCTACAACAACCTGCCGGTTACTAGTATGGCGGTGCCGGTTGTTATTGAATCGGACGACGAACAGTCGCTGAATTTGAGTGTATTGCGTAATACCTTGGTCGCTCGCGACTATTTTGAGGCAATTTGCTACAGCTTTGTTGATGAATCACTGTTGAAATCTTTTGAACCTGAGGCTCAGCCGGTTTCTCTGCAGAACCCGATCAGCGCCGATATGTCTGCGATGCGTACATCGCTGTGGCCAGGTCTGGTTACGGCGCTGCAGTACAACCTGAATCGCCAGCACAGCCGTGTGCGTTTGTTTGAATGTGGGCTGCGTTTTGTATCCTCCGATACCAGCGTTGAAAATTTGGTGCAAACGCCAATGATCGCCGGTGTGATTTACGGTTGTGCAACAGATGAGTCTTGGTTTGGTAAGGCTAAGCTGGTTGATTTTTACGATATTAAGGCCGATGTCGAGGCATTGCTGGAAAAAGGCGGCCAGGCGGATCAATTCTCTTTTACGGCGGCTAAGCATCCAGCTCTACACCCTGGTCAGACCGCTGAAATCCTCAAGAATGGCGTGTCGATTGGTATTGTGGGCGCTCTGCACCCTCAATTACAGCAAAAGTTGGGTTTGGCTCAGCCGGCTTATTTGTTTGAATTACAACAGTCGGCAGTCTTGGAGGCGGCGCTACCCAGTTTTAATGCATTGTCTAAATTCCCTGAAGTTCGTCGAGATTTAGCGCTGGTTGTTGACCAAGAAGTTGCTGTTGAAGAGCTTTCTACTGAGGCCAAACTGGCGGCGGGTGAGTACCTAGTTGAGCTAAAGGTGTTTGATGTTTATGTTGGCAAAGGTGTTGATACGCATAGAAAAAGTATCGCCCTAGGGTTGACCTTTCAGCACCCATCACGCACTCTTAATGAAGAAGAAATAAATGCATCTATAGATGCTGTGTTAGTACAGCTCGGTGAAAAGCTCAACGCCGTTCAGCGTTAAGCTATCTGCCATAGATTAAGGGAAACGTTATGACAGAAGGGGCTCTGACCAAAGCAGACTTGGCAGAAAAGCTACACCAAGGCCTTGGTTTTAATAAGCGTGAGGCCAAGGAACTAGTGGAGGCCTTTTTTGAAGAAATTCGAACGGCCCTTGAAAGTAACGAACAGGTTAAACTTTCTGGCTTTGGCAACTTCGAATTGCGCGATAAAAAACAGCGGCCTGGACGCAATCCAAAAACTGGCGAAGAGATTCCTATATCAGCGCGCCGCGTGGTGACATTTCGGCCGGGTCAAAAGCTGAAGTCTCGAGTGGAAGATTACAACGGAGAGCCACAGTGCTAGAGCCTAGTAATAATGATCAGCTGCCTGAAATTCCTGGCAAGCGCTATTTTACTATTGGTGAAGTGAGTGAGCTTTGTGCTGTCAAACCGCATGTGTTGCGTTACTGGGAACAGGAGTTCCCACAATTAACACCGGTGAAACGCCGTGGTAATCGCCGTTACTATCAGCATCAAGATGTACTGCTGATACGCAATATTCGTGGTTTACTTTACGATCAAGGCTTCACTATTGGCGGCGCTCGCCTTCAGATGACTAGTCACGAAGACAATTCAAGCGAAGAAGTCTCAGCTGCTAGTGACCTGCAAAACGAAAGGGTCTTAGTTGAAATGATTGCCGAGCTTGAAGAGTTGTTATTAGTGCTCAAGGTTTAACTGTTTTTGAGTTTATCCATCAGTGCGGTCTTGCTTTCCCCTTTTATTGCGGTATCATTCGCGCCTGATTTCTGGGCTATTTACATCTAGTAATCATTGTCGGAGTGTAGCGCAGCTTGGTAGCGCACTTGTCTGGGGGACAAGGGGTCGTCGGTTCAAATCCGGCCACTCCGACCATATAAAGCCAGTGGCAGCCTAGCCCCCAAGCGAGGTAGCCACTAACACTAAAAGCCTGTTGTAGTTTGTTGTAGCTTTTAAACTGCTATAGCTCAAAATTACAGCGGGTTTTATTATGTCTACCCTTCCAAAAATCCTATTCCTGCAGTCAACTATATCGCGTGACATTACCTATTACCGGTACTTGCTGCCCGACAGCAGTTACTTGTCTATGGGCAAAGACTATGAGTCTGCAGCGGTTGCCGCGCTAGAGCTTAATCGGGTGCGAGAAGAGGTGGTCCCGAAATCCAAACTGTCACCTGGTAGCGGTGGAAAGCTGGTGTCGGTATTGTGTGATGAATACCGGCCGGTAAAGCTCAGACAAACAAATTCTAAAGCCACCAGTGATGCCGTCGTGCAGAGATTGCGCAACATTTGTAAGTGGATGGGCGACTGGTCGGTATCAAAGACACAGGTTCGACAATTGAACCAGCTACTAAGCGAGCGCGCGCCAGAATACCGAGCGTACAAAGCTTATCGGGATACGCTGCGAGAGCTGTTTGCTTTCGCTTTGTTTAAGAAATTATTTATCCAATATTGCTAATGTTCATCGCCATTCAACAATCTTCTGCATC
>CAJWZU010000070.1 GCA_913050115.1 uncultured Cellvibrionales bacterium | reverse complement strand
ACCACTACCCGGATAATCATACAGTGGAGAGTTGTGACCCGCATTGGTAGACCAACCACCGTTGTAGTCGTAGGTCATCATGTTGAAGGCATCCATACTGGAGTCTAACTCAGCCCAATCAAAACCTTGTAACTTGCGAATATCGGCAGAGAATGCTGCAGTGATCAGCCTATCTGGGCCAATCGCAGCGCGAATATCGCGCATCAATAGTTCAAAATTGACGTGGTCAATAGTACGGCCGCCATTAGCTTCGGTAATTGGGTCATGACCGAAAATATTCATACCCTGTGCACCTGGGTACTCCCAGTCGATATCAATACCATCGAAGCCCATATCAATCAATTTCACACAATCGGCAATAAAAGTTGCGCGCATGGCTGGATCAGCTGCCATTTCAGGAAAATGTTTACTCAGCGACCAACCACCTAAAGAGGCCATCACTTTAGAGCCGCTATTGTGTGCGTACTCGATAATACCCGGTGATCCACCAACGGTTTTAACAGGAATTGGGTAAGAACCAGTTAAGCCAGAAGCTGCATGAGTCCAAGTGCTTGAAGTGTAGGTGAGGCCTTGAGCTGCAATACGCGCTTGTAATTCAGCATCATTTGGATTGACGTATTGGATTTTATCGATGTCGCCAAAATACATGGACAAGTCCCAGCTACTGTAAATGTCGCTATACAGCAAATCATTCGGTTCTTGAACTGCGCCCTCTTCGAAAATCTGCTTGTTACGATGATCGCTCGAGTGTAGAGAACCGTCTTTGGCAACACCAAAGAAAGACCAGTTGAGGATAGTGTATTTATCCACGGGTACATTCATATGGTTGATCATACCTTTAGTAGCAACACCCGCATCGGTGTGCTTCCACTGATCCCAGTTAGAGACATAACCAATCACCTCTTTGTTGTGATCATTTTTAGTCGCGGCCAGAGTATCCAGCGATACCCCCATGGTCGCGATTACCGCTGTAACTCCGGCAACTGCTTTCATTAATTTTTGAGTACTCATATCAGATCTCTCATTTTTTATGATTATTTAATCGCTAAATATAAGGTCAGATTATTAACCCTAAATCTGCAATGCCTGAACACCATATAGACATGGTCTTTGTGTCAACCTGAAGGCAACAGAATATATCGGCGACCAGTGCTGCTCTCGTGTAGCAAGCCGCTTACGAGCACTTAAAAAAGTAAGCTTCGTTAACCCACCAAGACCGGCTGAACTTCAGATTATTCGCTAAAAGAACAGCCGCTAGTAATTGCTTGCGTATCTAACCTAGCAACCCAAAAACAAACTCGCAACAACATGAAAAGTTGAACAATCAATGCATATAGCTACATTTTCGAAGAACATAAAGACTTAAAACACCTGATAAATATTTAGATACAGACACAAATAATAATAAATATTAAATTTTTTGAGAGAAAAATGATAGAAAGCACGGCAAATAACGCCTTGGGTGGAATGTACCCATTTTAATCGCTGGTGCTTGGATAAAATGGAAACGCGTAACAACTATTTGCCACAGCAGGGTATTTAAGACTGAATAGTGCCAACACAACATATGGCTGCAATACAGCCATGCTTGTCTGGCCGCGAGCTGTAATAAATCAGTTCCGGCATTACTTTAAGAGAAGTGATTATCGTAAAGTTCACCTACAACTTAAACACTGACGTCCAGTCAACTTCTACAGCTAAAACTGCAGTGCACTTTGCGGACACCGACTTATGTAGAGAGCTTCCCTCCTCGCCGCTTGAGCAGGCTATACACGCCAACGGACTGATTCGATAATATTGCGTTTAGGAAAGAGCTGACTGTGATGAACTAGTGCTCAAAGAAGGGCTGCCGTCGACTTATCAATAATTGTCGATTAAACAACACACTGATAAGCCTATATGGTCGCGATAATATTAAGACTGTGGTCGAAAAAGCGGCCGCTTTATCGGAAATAGAAACCGCTAAAGTAGCACCTTAAATAGCCGATGAAATGGAGTCGCTAAATTTAACGCGCAAAATAATGGCGCCTTGACAGCCCATGCTTTGAAATAACTATTCATACCCGTATTGCAGTCCTAAATAGTCTGCCACTAAAAAAATGACCAAGAATAATTCGCTTGTGGTTCTCAGCTTGCAAATGATTTATTTATGTTAATTTGAGTGGAATATCCGTTTGTTACCGCCCCATCGCTGATTAAATAACAACACCTACTTTTTTGCATTGATAGCGGTGATAGTAGCAACCACCGTTAGCGCTTTCTATTCATTACTGCCTCAGAAAACATTCTCTTTTTGTCTAAAAAAATTCCGGTAACAACCTTGTCAATATAATATGACGATTTTTCAGCTAAGTGATCATCAATACAGAGTGTTAATTACAAGTGTGAGCGAATGACCATGAAGCATCACTGCCCGGTATAGCTTTGGTGTACCAATTGGCTTTATAAGCCGAACCGCCATGCTGCATTAGATCGCGAGCATTGGCATGATTCGGGATATCTGACCAGTCAGTTTGCGTCCAATTCGGGTAGCCATTAATACCAACACAGGCATCGATGGAGCCACCCGGTAAATGGGTTGAGTAGCTGCTTATCGATAAAGAATCGCTATCTATAGTCGCTTTTGTGTAGGGGAGATTAGTCGCATCGGCATTATCGGTTACAGTCAAACTGACCAAAGTCTCACCATTTAGTGAATACAAATGGGGAGGGATGCCAGTGTAGGCTGTGTTGCCAGCACCGACATTCCAATGGAACTTCTTAACATGAGCATCAATGCCTTGGGGGTCAGGACCGTCGGAACAAGAAAAAAAAACATCGGAACAACTGTATAAATCCTCACGACTATCACCCAACGGCCAGATACCATAGATCAAATGTCGACCAGTTTTATTAGCTGGCATCCCGCAGTCAAAAGTAGCGTAGCCTATATTACAAGACGGCTGATTTTCCATGTCATTCCACTTTATCGGCTGGGTAGCGTCGTAGCTATCTTTGATGACATCAAATTCAAAGTAACTGGTACCATCAGAAATGTTTGTTTTATAGTCGAATGGCAAGCGTTTCTTGAGGTCTGACGTCAGCATGGTCGGCATCCAATCTGAGCGCGGAATATTCAATTTTTTTAACCTTTCAATATCAGTACTGCAGAGTTTTCCGTCGAGAATAACACCCTGATGATTACCACTCGCCTCGATATGAGCTAGCCCTAGCCTGTGGTAAATACCGCTAGGTTCACTAACAACAATCTGAGTCTGACAGGCAATTACCTGGGCTGTATCTAATTCATCTGAATAGCAGTGATATATTCGACTTTCCTGCATTACACTTTTACCGTGAGCACTCACTGGTGTTGAATGCAGAATAACAACAGATACTATTGTCAAACTCGATATAGCCACTTTAATTAAATTATTGAATACAATATCTTTCACTATTATTACTCGAATGATTCGTTAACCGATAAAATCTCAATCTGAATGAAAGGGTTCATTTATTATTTTTTATTACTAATTTAATTTTGGCGTACTTTATCTAACCGCTTCAATCTCACTATTCACGACAGAGTCATCTGCTAATAATTTCAGCGGGCAGTTAACAAAATCGAATGGAATTACAGTCATCGTTAAAAATTTCCGCTCTTTATTTTTAGGATTATTAAATTTGTATCGATACAAATTCAATAATCCTAAAAATAAAGGGCCGGATAGGCCCTTAATTACACGAAGTATCAGCGCCCTGTGAATAGCCCGCAAGTTCACACACTTGCGCCAGCTATTCTCAGGGCGGGGATTAGCTCTGGGCGGGGAGCTCAGGACTAATCCATGGGTTAAAAGCTACAAACTTTATTCCACTGATCACTTCCTGGAGCCACGTTAGTCCATACCTTAGCTTCCCAAACATCATTGCCCACTTCAAAGCGTGTTCCGCCACCGGAACCCCACCATCCAACAGGATCGAAAGTTGGGTATTGACCCCGACTGACGCTCATCATGCCGCAGGTCACAGCACCAATGACTTCACCGTCGGGGTTTTGGCTCAGCAGGCCGAATTCGATGCCAGTACTAGAGGTCAGGGTAATACCTTTTGGCATTGTGATCGGCATAAAGTACTTGATTGGCAGGTAAATGGTTTCACCCGGCTTCAAGCTAACCTTCTCAAACTTGGCACCCATATCAATTTCGATACGTGAGAACTTATCAGACAGGCCGCCCACATTACCGGTAGCGTCTTGCGCCGTTGCCAGAATGTTGTAGGTGAGTATGTCGCCTTTCTCATTGGGGAAGCTATAACTTTGACGCCAAGGCTTCAGCAAGGCGGTCGCATCCATCGTCGGGTTAACTGGCATTGCGCCACTGACGTTAAAGGCGAATTTACCGGCACTGAAGTCAATGTCAGAGTTGTTGACGATTTTAATCAACGGCTGCAATGGGTAGTTGTCCTCACCTTTAGGAAAGAAATCAACAAAATCCACTTCAACATCCGCCGAGTACTGCGGATAGGTATAGGTCTCATCACCGGGAACAACACCGTAAGGCGTTGCCGACTTCATCATGTTGTAAGCAGTGTCGGTCAAAGTGCTACCAAAGTAGTGATAACCTAAGCCGTTCTGCTCTGGCGTGGAATAGTCACCCGCCATTTCCCAGAACATAATACCGCCAGCGCCTTGATCGATAGCGTATTGCACCTTGGCCTGGAAGGACTGCAGGTTTTCAGTAGAGAGGAACACATTCTTCTCTTCATTCCACAACCATGAGGATTCCGCTACCTCGTCATAATGCTCAACGTAATTACCCTGATACTGACCTTCTGGCTTGCTGCTGTCGTGACCATAGATATCAACGTATGGCATCGGTAGATTGTCGCGCAAGTTCCATGCGTGCCACATTGGACCCGCACCGGCGAACATCTCTGTATCGTCTGTATTTAGATCGAACCAGAGATTGTCGATACCTTGAGCCCCGTAGCCACAGTCCTGAAAGATCTTAGGATCGGTCAGAGCGTCTGGCCCAGGGTTGCCGCCGGTACCAAGATAACACTCGGTTTGAACTGGGCGAGGCGCAGAACCCCAGAGGCCGTTATCACCGCCGGTTACACCCTGCCAGCCACGGGTATAGTAAGGCAGGCCGAGATTAATACGACCGCCGGCCAGAGCCGTGCGGAAATATTTGAAGGCCCAGTCGATATTCAGATAACCCTGACCGTTATAGTACTTACCGTCACCCGACAGTTGGTAGATAGTGGCATCTTCGATTTCCGAATCTTCACCAGTATCAAACAGCGCGGCGTTGTGACCAACAAAGTGGTTCCAAGCACCGTGCAGATCGTAGGTCATGATGTTGACGTAATCGAGATACTTCATCGCTTCAAAGGTCTCAAAACCGCGCAATAGGTAACCAGAAGACGGCGAGGCAATGGTCAACATATAGTGGGTATCATCGGCTTCACCCTGTTTATCTAACTCGCGACGCAGTGCTTCCATCAGCACCATGTAGCCTTCCCACAACTTGCCACGATGTTTGTTGGATACTGACCAGTCGTTCGGATGACCGGCATCGGACATAGAGGATGGGTACTCGTAGTCGATGTCGATACCGTCGAAATCGTAGGTCTTAACAAAATCTGCTGCCGATTTGGCAAAGGTATTAATCGCTGCCGTGTTAACGTTGCCAGTGGCTTCGTCGATGGTCAAATTGTAGAAACCGCCATTGAAACGACGTCCCAACTCATCTTCAGCCGATGTACCCGGGCCCCAGAAACCACCGGTTTCGGCCCAGCCGCCAACAGACAATAACAACTTAACGTCGTGCTGTTTAGCGTATTTGTTGAGCTGATTGAAGTGACCTTTGTAGTCGTACTGCGGATCTACCGCATTTTCCGGTCCAGACCACTCCATGCCGGTGGCAGGGTTAGTTGGATCAGCGGGATCTCCGATAGAGACTTTCCAATCGTCGTTAACGTGAGCAAAAGCGTAGTTTATGTGGGTAATGCTGTCCCACGCAACGTCAGAAGCCAGGAAGCTCGGCTGACCGTTAGCACCGTTTCTCCACGAAGTGAAGTAACCAATGATACGGCGAGGGTGATCGGCACCCATTTTTTCGCGCCCGTCGGTGTCGTAGATATCACAGTATTTAGAACTTGTACCCGGACTAACGTAGAGCCCAGTAGGAATACAGGCAGTGTGATCGACAATACCACCGGAGCTGCTTGATGAACTTGAGCTAGATGATGAACTACTAGAACTTGAAGATGAGCTGCTAGAGCTAGAAGATGAACTGCTAGAGCTAGAAGATGAACTGCTAGAACTCGAAGAGCCGCCGCCGTTCACAGGGTCAATCGAAGTCTCAGTCTTCTGGTATCCCCAAGGACTCGTAGTGGCAAGTTTAACTTGGCCATTAGCTGATTTGTGCCATAGTATGTCGGTTGTACCATCACCGTTATAGTCACCTAACTGATGGGTCCAAGCAGAGAACTTAGCGGGTCTCTTCGCTACCTCTTGCTGATTGCCGGAGGCGCTACTAATAGCAACCTTCACAGTGCCATCCGCCGGTTTGCGCCACAGAATGTCATCACGTCCGTCGTTATTAAAATCAGCAAGATCTGCTGTCCAAGCGTTAAACTTGGCGAAGTGCGGCACAGTTGACGACTGCTTGCCATCGGCACCACTGATGCCGACTTTTACAGTGCCGTCAGCGTCCTTACGCCAGAAAATATCATCGCGCCCGTCGCCATTAAAGTCAGCAACTTGAACCTGCCAAGCGGTGAAACGCTTAAAGGGTGCAGCGTTAACCACATTGGCTTGTTTGCCATTGGCATTGGTTAAAACAATTTTTGAAGAGCCGTCAGTACCGCGACGCCACAACATATCGTCGCCACCGTCACCGTTATAATCACCAACGAAAACGTCCCAAGCTGTACCCTTGTCAAAGAAAGTCTCCAAGCGAGCCTGGCCACCAGTGGCATCACTGATACCAACAACAACAGTACCATCAGATGGCTTACGCCATAAAATATCGTCGCGACCATCGGCATTAAAATCACCAACATGAGTCTGCCATGCACTGCCTTTCGGCGACAGGTTGTTAACTGCACCCTGATTACCATTGGCATTACTGGTCGCTACTTTTACCGCGCCAGTAACTTGATTTCGCCAGAGAATATCAACAGAACCGTCGCCATTGAAATCACCCATCTGGGCGTTCCAATCACTCGATTTGTTGTTTAAGCTTTCAACGCGAGATATAGCACCATTGCTATCGTTGATAGCAATATTGACGCTACTATCGGCAGCGACATGCCAAAATATATCGGCAATGCCATCGCCATTAAAGTCGTTTTCAACTGCAGCTGTTGTATTGGCAGAAGCGATCATTGCTCCTAACAACAGCGCCGATGTAATTATTTTTTTCATACATACCTCAGTATAAATTTTAGAATCAAACTTATTACATGGCTATTTTTTACTCGAGCAACCAGTAATAAGAAAATCCCTCTTAACACAATACTTAAATGACGATTAGACAGGCTATTAGTCTTCATGCTGAGACGTAAGAAGTTGTCTGCATTAAGCACTGCGGCTACGAAATAAACCAATATTGCAAATTGAGAAAGCAAAGAATATTTGTCTCTTGATTGAACTGTTCATCCGACTTGCTCTGTACAAAAATAGCAATAATGATCAATTCCAACATCACACTAGCAAGCGAAAACCATAGCCGCAACCAAGTGATTTAACTGCTACTTTGTCAAAGTTAACAACACAATCAGAACTTTTAAAGACTTTAAATGCGTTAAAAAAATCTATAAACATGAATAAATAATAACAAATATCAATTTTTTTATAGAAAATTATTCATTCCAAATGTCGAGTAAAACTCTGGGTGGAATGTACCCAACTAAATCACTGTAATCTTAAGGAGTAACAAGCGCACGTAACAAAAAATTGATTATCGAAAAAAACAAGACAACTGATTAAGCCAACAAAGAACGCTGGCCTTGAAAGTAACGCTTAGCTTTATATCCGTTGAAGCATTTAACACAGTAGCCAACTTAGAGAACCGATGTCTACAAAGGACAATTATCTAAGCATAATGACTGTAATTTACTGTTAATATGCTCCACCACTGCATTAAAACGAGCGTTATTATGCAGCGATTCAAGGAACTGATTACGTTCTAGCGGGGGCCATAACCACAGTGCATTGGGTAACCAATCTTGCTTATATACAGCATCTTCGAGTAAATCCAGGGCTTTATCATGATCATAATTAAGCGCATAAAACTCTACATCGGCTATACCAAAATCAACGCCGCGATACTCATCTTCGCTGCGCTGGTTTAGATATAACTTAATCTTTTGAGTTCCTTTGTTGGCGTATTTATAATTGCCGAGGCGTTTCTGAAGATCGGAGTAATAGACAAAAAATCGTAGATTCCCCTCATTAATAATCGCATCGTCATCTAATAGAGCGGGATAGAGAGCCACTAACATATCTGATGATTTACTTAACCAACCAGTTTGACGATCAAAATAAGCAATAGTGAGCTTGTCTAGAGTATTTTGATAACGGCGCCGCTGCATAACATCCGCTCTAGCAACTTGCCATTGCTGTGGTTGCCATTGTCCCTGCCAAAGATCAGCCAATAACTCGACTACAGTTAAGTCAAAATATTCTAGCTCCCGCTCCATACCATTTTGCACCCAAAACCGAGCTAAATCGGGGCGATTTACATTTAGCATGGCATAGCCTGAATATCTTGAGGGAAGAGACTCATGCGGTATATCCCTCAATAGCCCATCAACGTCAATCAACGAATCTGCCCGATAATCTTTGGCCTGTCGCTGCAATAAGTTCATATTTGTCTGACTTTGCATTTGTACAAACCAATTTTTACTGTCGCTCCATGCTGAATGATAATCAACCAATTCAGCCATTGCATTAAAGTCTCCACTGGTTATTAACGCATTGCGATAATTAGCAAAGGCATAATCATCAAAGGGATTAAGCGTATAATTGTACTGTGCTAACGGTAATTGCAAGTCAGGTCGGCCAGTTATGTTCCAGAAAATACCGCTGAGCATTACAGGGTTAGCGGTATATAATTTCATTGCCAAAGAGTAATTACTGGCACACTGGGTATAATCTTCTAACCAACAGTATCTGCATGCAGAAATTAACGCTGTCCAATAATAATCAGGGGAAATTTTATTGGCCTTGATAATGCTATTATCTAACAGCTGAAAAGCAGCTGCTGGATCAAAGTCGTGGTGAACACTGATCAACTTAATCAACTCTTTCCACATCATAGAATATGCCAACAAGTTCTTAGGGTTAGCATCGATAGCCTGCTGGTTCAAGCGTATTTTACGCTCAACAGCCTGCTGAGTATTATTTAATATAAAACTATCGGCTGCAGCTTCAACAAACTCTTCTACACCGACGGCTGCATTAAACAACGGGACATTTTTGTCTGCCAGCAATGACAACAACTGAAACTGAGACAGCATTTTTTTTTCAAACATGCTGACGGCCTTAGGCAAGTCATTTTCCTGGCTAGAAAACTCAAATAATTTTAATACATCTTGCGTTTGAGCATTTATTTGAGTTAGAGAAAACAGCCATTCACCACTAGAATCGAATAACACTCGGGGACGGTATATATAACTTAACCTGCTACTTTTATAATGCGAGAATAATTTTTTATAAAGATTTTCTCCAATCCCTATTGCGCTATTTTTATACACAGGGGTAATCGCAACATGCTGACCGGGTCTCCAAGCTAGATGATACTGACTTAGTAATACAAGCGAGTCACTGATAGCCTGCAGTTTCTCATCATCAGTGTTAACCTCTAAGCGCTCAATAATCACCGTGCTTTCTGGTATTGCCAACTTATCAACAAGGTCATACAAAGCACTGTGCGAATCAACCTCGTCGATGGCCCTAAAATAGTACATTGACACGATTATTAGAGCTGCGAGACTGATCATCGCCAATAACAAATTCAAATCAATTCTATTTTTTACGTGCTTATCTTCTGTAAATGAAACTTGGTTAATTTCTTTTTTAAACTTAACACTGTCAATGCCAATAAACATATAACCTTGCTTAGCTATAGTTTTTATGTATTTCGGTTTTTTACTATCATCTGACAATAATTTTCTTAACAGAGCAATCAGCTGATAAAACCCATTTTCAGATAATTTACCTGACCAAATATCAACATTGATCTTATCGTAAGTCACTACCGAACCGGCATGGGCAATAAAATAGGCCAACACTTGAATGGCTCGAGCAGGGATTTTAATTACTTCCCCGTCATGGATCATCACCCCATCAATCGGAATAACTTCTACGTCAGCAATAAAATAAGGTGCCGCACAAAGTGTAGAATTAGAAAAATTTTTATTCATTTATATCAACATTTACTTAATTATTAAAAAATTTAATTAGCTCCATATAAATTAATTAAAAAAAACAAAAAAAGACTATTAACATGTAAGTATCGAAAATCAGTATTTATGATAAATACCAACAACCCTCAAGAATTTATTTAAATTAAAATATTTAGATTGTTAATTTAACTTTTGCTACATACACTGTGAAAATAACTAATAGCGGCTAAAGTTAAATAAGGAACAGACTCGATCTTATTGAAGTTTTTTAAAAAGTTTAATATAAATTAAATAACACTCTTAAAAAAATAACCCATAAAAAACTACAAATCACACTTTTCTTGCTGCAACCAAACTTCTAACGGTCCAGAATAAATTTCAGGATTTTTATTGAACGACCACCAGCGAGATTGATACCGAACCCCCAATCGTTTAACCCAACTCCCTGCTGGGTAAGCGCGGCCACTGTCCCACACCTGTGTTTTGCGACAATCGTCCGCCATACAAAA
>CAJWZU010000069.1 GCA_913050115.1 uncultured Cellvibrionales bacterium | reverse complement strand
AATAAAGCTAATTATGTACCATTAACGCCAATAAGTTTTATTGAAAGAACAAAAGATATTTACCCAAACTATATAAAGATGCCGAGTTACCGCTGCATTACCAGAATCATCTGGAGTCGGTGTACTGTGTTTCCGGTGAGGGCAGTGTCGAAGATTTAGCCACGGGAAAAACGCATCCAATTACTCCTGGCACTATTTATATTCTCGATCAAAACGACAAACATATATTACGTGCCACCGAGGAGATGAAAATGGCCTGCGTGTTTAATCCGCCGCTGCATGGCAAAGAAGTGCACAATGCCGAAGGGGCCTATGAACTTGCAGCAGAAGTAATTTCTGACTAAATCTGTAGCCTATTGATCTAATAAAAAAGGCGCGTGTTACTCGTTTTTTTATTTATAAATTTTTTATATCTGTTTAATTTTTGAGGTCGTAAAACTCATGCTAATTAGTTTCCTATTCTTTCTCACTCTGTTTGTGGCAGTGGGTCTCAGCTCATATTTTTTCAGCCAAAAAACCAAGCAGGACTACTACTTAGCCAGTGGCCAAATCAGACCGTCATTAGTGGGTTTGTCGGCCGTCGCGACGAACAATAGCGGCTATATGTTTATTGGCCTAATGGGCTACGTTTACGCGGTAGGCTTACAGGCCATGTGGTTGATGGTCGGCTGGATTTTAGGTGACTTTATTGCCTCGAGCTTTGTTCATAAACGCTTAAAAGCGGCGACAGTAAGAAGTGGTGAGGTCAGTTATGCCGGAGTGTTAAGTCACTGGTATGGCGCGGGCCAAAAGAGTGACCAACTGCAGCGCGTTATCGGCATTATTTCGCTGCTGTTTTTACTTGCCTATGCGGCTGCGCAACTGGTGGCCGGTGCCAAGGCCCTGCAGGTATTACTCGATGTGCCTGCATGGGCCGGCGCTGCCGTCGGTGCAATATTAGTAGCGCTCTACTGTGTGGCGGGTGGTATTCGCGCTTCTATCTGGACTGATGCGGCGCAATCGCTGGTGATGATCGCGGCGATGGTAATATTATTGTGGGTGGCGCTTGAGGGTATGGGTGGTTTTGAGGCCTCGGTGACACAAATGAAGCAGATCGAAGGCTTTCTCGACTGGTTTCCAAAAGAGTTACTGCTGCCCGGTGCCGCCGGTGCCATTTTATTTGTGCTCGGATGGATGTTTGCTGGTTTCTCGGTTATTGGTCAGCCGCACATTATGGTGCGCTTTATGACTCTCGATGCTGATCTCACCGATCCAGTATCGAGCCGAGTCTCAAATATGACCCGCGCTCGCTCTTGGTATTACCTTTGGTTTATTTTGTTCTGGGGCTTGGCGACAGGCGTCGGAATGTTGTCGCGCTTGTATATAGCCGATACTGGCAGTTTTGACAGTGAGCTGGCGCTGCCGACTCTGGCGCAGCAGCTGTTGTCACCGGCCTTTGTCGGCTTAATTCTGGCGGGCTTATTTGCCGCAACCCTCTCTACCGCTGACTCTTTGGTACTGGGTTGTTCAGCGGCTATTAGTCACGATATATTGCCTGATAAGATTGAAAATACGGCGCTAATAAAGTTCACCACAGTTGCTGTTACCGGCTTGGCATTACTGTGGGCGCTGCTTAATGGCGCCAGCGTTCTAGACTTAGTCATTCTGGCCTGGTCTGGCCTAGGCAGCGCTTTTGCTCCGCTTTTACTGGTGCTCTGCCTCGGTGGCCGACCCGGTCAAAATACCTCCATTGGCATGGTGATCTCCGGTTTAATCGTGGCATTGCTGTGGCGCTATGGCGGTTTGCACAGTGTAGTTTACGAAGGGGTGCCGGGAATGTTGGCGGGGTTTGCAATCTACGGAATGTCGCTTGTACTGCGCAGTAACAGTAACCCAGTGCAGAAATAAAACCGTCTATAAATAAAAAATTGCACAAATAAAAACAGGTAGCCCCGTTGTTTAGGGGCCTTCCTGTTGTGAGCCAAAAGGCGTTTTATGACGCTATCGAAGTCACATTCGATTCTTGAGGTTCTTCTTCTAACAATGCTTCGGGCTTGCCTTTACAGGCCTTGGCTAAAATATCGCTGCGCTTGGCGAGCATTAGGCCAATTTCTTCGGCTTGATTCTCATCAATGCCAGTAATTTTTGTCTCAATTAGTGCGGTGATATTGGCAGCCAATTCCAGCATTTTGTCATGAGCTTCTGCCGCTTTTTTATCTTCAAACATACTTCCATCCCTATCGCATTTCCAAACGGCGATAACTGCCATAGTGCCTCCGCGTGCCGGTTAGGGCATCTCTGTTAATTGTCTGATTGTCGTTATGTGTATTTATACAGTAGTTGCAGGTTAAAGACTGTGATTACCGCTGTCAAGCGCTAGCAATGTTTGCGCTCAGCCGGGCTCCGCTTCAATCTAGGATTTCAGCCAACTACAGCCAACTACAGCCAACTACAGCCAACTACAGCCAATTACAGCCAACTTTAATTAACTACGAAAAATTATAGCCAACTTCAGTTAACTACGAAAAATTATAGCCAACTACGGCTAATTACAGCCAACGCCTTACTGAGGCTAATGGTATATTAACCATAATGCGGTGCTATGATTTGATCACTTTCATTTATTGTAGGCCAAGCTATTTCAATTGGGATCTTAACGGAGAGGTATATGACCGATAAACGCAACAGTTTAAACGCGGAAGAGCAGCGCGTAATCCTGCATAAGGGTACGGAACGGCCGTTTAGTGGGGAATATGATGATTTTTCAGGCGTAGGTGTTTACCTGTGTAAGCAGTGTGATGCCGAGCTGTATCGCTCGACGGATAAATTTTCTTCCGGCTGTGGTTGGCCCAGTTTCGACGATGAAATTACCGACGCTATCAAGCATGATGTAGACGCCGATGGTCGCCGCACAGAGATACTCTGTGTCAGTTGCGACGGTCATCTAGGCCATGTTTTTCAGGGCGAACGCTTGACAGAGAAAAATACCCGTCACTGCGTAAATTCAGTATCGATTAAGTTTAAAGCTGCGCTTACTTAACCTAATCTATAGCGGCCGTCCTTGGATACGCCTGTTTCTTGGGCGGATGATCTAAGCCGTGAGTGTCAGGTAATTACCTCCGCTCTTTCAGGGGTTGAAATGTTCATTTTTATTAGCCCGCTGTGGGTGAATAAGGCCTATTTATCGATAGGGTAACGGCGCTGATAAACCTATTAAAGTGGGTCTGAATTTATTGCGCCAACAGGGGCAAAAAAATGACAGTGGCCCTAATGCGGACGTGTTTATGACCAGCATAGCCGGCTGTGATAGATTAAATTAATTGCGCTAAAGTTGGCCTTGAATATAGGCAAGAACATCATTGTTCAGCACCGATTTAGATAAATAACTCTGGCCGCCTTGCTGGGTTTCTAAAATGATGCCCTTGGGTGTATCTATTAGTTTTTTTATCTCACGCCAGAGTAATTGTGTGTCACCTAGCGGTGTGTGGCTATTAACCCCTTTGTCATTCACGCTGAGCAACACTTCGCAATTGGCGCTGCGGCTGAGTAGTTGCCGCGCTAGCCACCAAGGGCGGCGAAAATAGAAGCTCAGTAGCTCTATCACACCCAGGCCTATAAGCAGTGATGGAAAAAATCCAGCAACATCGCTATAGGCCAGCAAAGCTATGCCTGCCCCTAGTGTGGCGACAATGAATTCAACTCGTAGCCTTTTTTTGGGGCTGTGTGGCAGAGATTGGTCGTAGCACTCGGTGAGATGGGCGCGATCGAGTATAAAGCTTGTGCTGTAATTCATATAAGGGTGCTATTAAAGTCAGTTAAACGCCTATTTTACGGGTAAATAGTCTTTATTCCGAGAGCCAAATACTATGCTTACTGCAATCATTCAGCTTCTCAAAATGCATTCGTGTGATGTTTAGTGCGGCAATATTTAGCACAATGAATTAGCATAGTCCTTCACTCTTTGCTTTTACCGCGTTATGAATTCAATAGACTCCTCACCACTGCCGCGCAGTCTCGATATTAGCCAGACTATTATGCACTTTGAGATACTCGAGGTGTTTCCCGTTGGTGGCTTTGGCATTACTTATCGCGCTTGGGACAGCAAACTCAACCGACAGGTGGCTATTAAAGAGTATTTTCCGCAAGAGTTGGCGTGTCGATGTTTACAGGCCGGAGAGATACGCGTTGTACCCGCAGAGGGGCGGGAGGCTGAGTTTAACTATCGCCTGCAGCAATATCTGGATGAAGCGCGCATTTTAGCCAGCTTCAATCACCCCAATATTATTAAGGTGTACGATTTTTTTGAGGTGTCTGGCACCGCTTATATCGTCATGGAATACGCCGAAGGGCAGTCGTTAAAGGCTTTATTAGCCGGTGCTGGTGTATTGTCGCAACGGCAGTGCCTGCAGATATTTGAGCCGATTCTTGAGGGTTTAGTGCAGGTACACACGGCGGGTTTCTTACATCGTGATATTAAACCGGACAATATCTATGTGCGCGAGAGTGGCGAGCCGGTATTGATTGATTTTGGCGCCGCGCGCGAGCATCAACAAACTCCCGATAAGCAAAAAACCATGACCGCTATGGTCTCGCTCGGCTATGCCCCGCCCGAACAGTATTCGCGTGACTCCAAATGGCTGGGACCTTGGTCTGACCTGTATTCTATTGGTGCCTGCCTTTATCACTGCGTTAACGGCAATGCGCCGGAGGAATCGACTGAGCGGCAGACGCACCTCAATGAAGACGGCTTCGACCCGCTCAAGTCGGCACAAGCTAGCGGCAATAGTAGTTATGGCACCGATTTTTTGGGCTTAATCGATAGCTTACTGCAGCTGCGGGTAAAACAGCGTCCGCAAACGGTAGCGCAGGTGTTGTTGCTTATTCATCGTTTACAGCCCGAGCCTGAATTGGAATCTCCACAGGATTTGGCAGAGTTACTGGCGCCCACTGATCCGGTGGCAACGGTAGGCTCAGTGGTCAGCGGCAGTCAGGAGGCTCTGGCGACACAGATTAATGTTGAATCAGCGACGTTAATAACAGCACCGGCCAACAAAAGCTCACGGTCTTTTGTCCTTGTCCTCAGTGTATTGTTATCGCTAATAGTATTAGGGCTATTGAGCGTCGGCTGGTTCGTTGGTAGCAGCGAACCTGCAGCAGAGCTTAATCTTGATACAGGACTGTCCAGTGTTAAGGCCGGGCCTGTTGTTCCTAATGGCAAAGACTACAAATTACACTCAAAAGAGGTGGTTTCTGGCGCTGTCGAGGAATTGAATTCCACCTGTTCACAGCATGACCATAATGCCGAGGCTTTTCCCCCTTGGCAGGAGTCTAAGGCTTATCAAAGTGGCGATAAAGTCAGCCACCAGAATCTGGTGTGGTCTGCCAGTTGGTGGACCCAGTCGCAGCGGCCGGGTCGCGACGATGTATGGCTGCTTCATAGTGAGGTTGAGCAGTCTTGGTCAGAGCAAAAAGTCTATAACGGTGGCAGTGAGGTGAATTATCTGGGCCGACGTTTCAGGGCCAACTGGTGGAGTCAGGGCGATATCCCTGGGCCTTCAGAAGCTTGGGTGGATATCGGTGTTTCGACCTGCGGCTAAGTACTGTAGCCATAGCTGGCTAATGCCGCTGGCAGCGATTTTAGCAGGGTGGTCAGGTATCGGCGTTTCTACGGGTGTATGAATATGCCTGCTTGAGGCGGCTACATTCAGCTGGCAAGGCGGTCATAAGTATGAGTTTTTTTGGGCACATTAATCTGTCGTTAAATCATTAAACGCTTGCAATTGGTAAGGTGGCGCTGCTTGGGCTGCGCCTGTTCGATAATGCATCATTTTCTGAAAGCCAGTCATAGCATGCTCTGCAGACGAGTCACACAAGCTGTTCACAATGTTATCCACATATTCTGTGGGTAACATTATTACTTTGGGTGCAGTGGCTGGTGCAAATATTGTACTGCCTGGGTGTAGGCCGTTATGTCCTCGGCCTTCGCATTATAAAGTGGTATATCGGTGCGAGCTAAAGTGTCATCACATATTTTATGGCTATTAACGTGCAGCAAGCTTCACTGGGCTGTGAGCTTCGGCTTTAACTGCGTCTATTGCTGTAAAGTTAGTCGCCAGAGCATGATTTTTTACTCAGCTTAGTGGCGGTAGTGACCGAAGTAGTGGTATTAGATGTTTTAGATACAGGGGTGTTGGATATAAGCCCATGGCTGTTAATGCGGAACTGTGTTTTTACTGCCGTATGAAAAAAGCCTGCCCATCGAAAGATGCGCAGGCTTTTTCGTGAACTAATCGCCAAGAGTATTAGTCTTGATAGTTCTCTATCGATGGGCAGCTGCAAATAAGATTGCGATCACCATAAACGTTATCGATACGGTTTACCGAAGGCCACACCTTATGGTTTTTTAACCAAGGGGCTGGACGGCCAGCTGTTTCGCGGCTGTAAGCTCTGTCCCACGATTCAGCCATTACATCATCCTGAGTGTGGGGTGCATGATGCAGTGCGCTGGCATCGAGCTCGATATCTCCGGCAGCCACAGCGCCAATTTCCCTGCGGATGATGATCATGGCTTCACAGAAACGGTCGAGTTCCATTTTCGACTCCGACTCGGTCGGCTCGATCATCAGTGTGCCAGCAACCGGGAAACTCATCGTTGGGGCGTGGAAACCAAAGTCCATCAGGCGCTTGGCGATGTCTTCTTCGCTGATACCGCTGGCTTCTTTTAACGGGCGCAAGTCGAGTAGACACTCGTGGGCGACAAAGCCGTTAGTGCCTTTGTAGAGTATTGGGTAGTGTTCCTCCAGTTTCTTGGCGACATAGTTGGCGGTTAATATGGCGTATTCAGTGGCGTTCTTCATGCCTTCAGCGCCCATCATGCGGATGTACATCCAGCTGATAGGCAAAATTGAAGCTGAGCCCCACGCGGCCGAGGATATAGTGCCATTTTCAATGCGAGTATCTGGCACTGGTTGAGTCGGGTGCGCCGGTAAGAATGGCTGCAAGTGAGCGCCGACACCAATTGGGCCAACACCTGGGCCACCACCGCCATGAGGGATGCAAAAGGTTTTGTGCAGGTTCAGATGCGAGACATCGCCGCCAAATTTGCCAGGCGACGCTACGCCCACCAGTGCGTTCATGTTGGCGCCATCGATGTAAACCTGTGCGCCGACCGCGTGAATCATCTCGCACAGTTGAGTGATGCCCTCTTCAAATACACCGTGGGTGGACGGATAGGTCACCATAATGCAGGCGATATTTTCGCCGTGCTGCTCGATTTTGTCCGCCAAATCAACCAGGTCAACATTGCCTTTGACGTCGCACTTGGTGACCACAACTTTCATACCGACCATCTGTGCCGAGGCCGGGTTAGTGCCATGAGCTGACGATGGAATTAGACAAATATTACGGTCGTCATTGTTAGACTCAAAGTATTTCTTGATCGCTACTAGGCCCGCATACTCGCCCTGCGAGCCGGCGTTGGGTTGCAGGCTCACGGCGTCGTAGCCGGTGCAGGCTTCAAGCATCTGCTGCAGTTGCTCGAATAAGATTTTGTAGCCGCCGGCCTGTTCCATCGGTGCGAAGGGATGCATGCGGCCAAATTCGGGCCAGGTCACTGGAATCATTTCGGCGGTGGCATTGAGCTTCATAGTGCAAGAGCCCAGTGGAATCATTGAGTGGTTTAGGGCCACGTCTTTCGATTCTAGGCGCTTGAGATAGCGCAGCATCTCCGTCTCACTGTGGTATCTGGAGAATACCGGGTGCGATAAGATTGCATCGTCGCGTAATAGTGATGGCTGAATAGAGGTGCTACCGGCGAGGCTGGCATCAAGTGCATCGACATCGGTGCTGGCGCCAAACAGGCTCAACAGGTCGGCCACATCATCGGCGCTAGTGGTCTCATTCAGGCTGATAACCAGCTGGTTCGAATCGACAGTGCGCAGGTTAATACCCGCGGCAATAGCCTTGTCATAAATAGCGGCGGTCTGCTTACCACTATCAACACACACCGTATCGAAGAAGTGATCGCTGGCCAGTGAAAAGCCTGCATTTTTGATGCCGGTGGCCAAAATCCCAGCTTGGCGGTTAATGCGGGTGGCGATACGTTTCAAACCCTCTGGGCCGTGGTAGATAGCGTAGAACACGCTCATTACCGCCAGCAATACCTGCGAGGTGCAGATGTTGGAGTTAGCCTTTTCACGGCGAATATGCTGCTCACGAGTTTGCATAGCCATGCGCAGGGCCTGCTTGCCACGTACATCAATAGATACGCCGATGATGCGGCCAGGTGCCGAGCGCTTGAACTTATCGCGAAAGGCAAAGAAAGCTGCGTGCGGACCACCAAAGCCCATAGGTACACCGAAGCGTTGACTGCTGCCGACCACAACATCGGCACCCATAGAACCCGGGCTTTGCAGTAACACTAAACTCATTATATCGGCGGCCACGGTGACCAAAATATGACGGTCATGGGCATCGGTAATAATATCGGTCAAATCGGTGATTTCACCGCTAGAACCGGGGTAAGACAGCAGCGCGCCAAAGCACTCGATATCGGCTAATTGTGCTAGTGGCGCTACGATTACGTCAAAGTCAAAGTGCTCAGCGCGGGTTTTCACCACAGCGATAGTCTGCGGGTGGGTGTTGGCGTCAACAAAAAACACGTCGGACTTGTTCTTTTTATTTTGGCGCTTGCACATGGCCATGGCTTCGGCGGCCGCGGTGCCTTCATCCAGCATGGAGGCGTTGGCTAGTTCCATTCCTGTCAGATCGATAATCATCTGTTGAAAATTGAGTAGACCCTCGAGACGACCTTGGGCAATTTCTGGCTGGTAGGGTGTGTAGGCGGTGTACCAGCCCGGATTTTCCAGCACATTGCGAAGTACTACGTTGGGCACGATGGTGTCGTGGTAGCCTTGGCCCAAATAACTTTTGAATATTTGGTTTTTGTTGGCGATTGCTTTTAGTTCGTTCAAAGCGCTTTGCTCGGTAATAGCGTCTTGAATATTGAGTTTCTGGTTCAAACGAATCTGTGCCGGCACAGTCTTTTCGATTAGCTCTTCAATGCTGGCAACACCCAGGGTGTCTAGCATGGCGCTGGCTTGTGCGGCGTCTGGGCCAATATGGCGGCCGACAAATTCGTCGCGTTTTTCCAGCTGTAGTAGAGTATTTTTCAGAAATGACATAGGGCTTCCCAAGCTTAATTACAGCGGTTTGGCTGTCATTGTAAAAAGTTTTAATAAAGGCGTGATATCAAGTTGTCAAAAACAGGCGCGGTATTATAGCAAGTTGAAGGAATTGGCGAAATCAATGATAAGAAAATATTGTGTAAGAAAATAGTGTCAAAGTTTTGGCTTGCAAGCATGTACTGCTAGGCTAAAAGTACGCATACGAACTTGGCATGAGGTTGGCGCTATCGAGCTGGATATCTCTTCGATTATATTTATCGTTATGATCGCCGTATTCGCCTATCGAGGTTATGGTCATGGCTTAATAGAGGCACTTTCTCGGGTGGGCGGCATACTGGCTGGGTATGCCATGGCTATTTGGGCTGGACCAAGTGTCGCTCTGTGGCTGGAGCAGAACACTCTGATCTCCGGTGTACTGGCATTCGTACTGACGCCGCCACTGCTGCTGATGTCGACTTTTTGGGCAGTCGATTTAATTTTTGACGCTGTTGAACAAGCCTACGGTCACCATGTTGAGGATACGCGTTTATCGCACTACGGAGGTTTAGTGGTGGGAGCTATGTTGGGGGTGGTGCTGGCCGTTGTCTCGATATGGCTTTATGTTCTGGTGCGTGATGCACTGCTTGCGCGCCCCTCTCTACAGCCATTTCAGCCTAACGATAGCGCCATTGAGGGTGCCATTGGCCGTGCAGTGGGCGGGGCGAGTCACCTGGCAATGGGGCGATTTAATCTGCAAGGCGCCGCTGCTGTGCGGGCGGCAAAATTTATGGCGCAGCCAGCGTTAGTGATTCGGCAAATACAGGCTTTGTGGGGCAATATACCTTTGCGCTACATGTTGCAGGCGCAGGCGTTAAAACCTGTGTTTGTTAATAGGAATTTGGCGGTATTGCAGCGACAGGATAGCTTTCAGGAACTGTTGCATGATCGTTCGTTGCAGCAGTTCCTTATTGAAATGCAGTTAGTTGACCCTAACAATGATTACCGTCGCGCTTTGGCGTATAAATTGATGCAATTGTGGATTTGGATTGAGGCGGTAAAAGACGACCCTGTAGTACTGGCAATTTTGGCGGATAAAAGTCTGCACGAAGCCGTTGATTCAAATAATCCCACTCAGCTACTGCTTCATCCAGGTCTGCTGAAATTGTTGCGCCAGGCCCTCAGTGAGCGAGAAGAGAGGGTACCGCTGTTATCGGCCGATATGACTGCAGGGCTGCCTCGGTCGCAGCCCACCAAGGAACCCATTACAAGGCTGTAATAAACGCTTAAATGAGCGCACTTTCTTTTAAGTGGCGGGCAAAAGGGTATCGATAATGATGAGCTTAACTTCGCACCAAGGCCGTTTGTTGCTTCATTGATCACGGCGCATGATTTTTGTTTTAGCGGCAGTGTACGCTTAGGCCTTGATACATCGGTGTTGTAAAGCCAGCAGCGATTGTTGAACAACAGCCATTTAAAATAATGCTTCAAGACCGGCAGCAGCTTCTGCTTAATAGTGATGGCCTTCGGCGGTGATTGAATAGCCCAGAGCATGTATCGATGACGGCTATTCTACTGAATCATAAATAAAGCTGTTAAGTGATCAATAAAACGTCAACTATGAAGAAATGTAACGCCTAGATGAAATTTTTATTGTCAACGGGGTTAAAATTCGGTACTTTGCACGCCGCTGAAGCCAACATAGGCTTACAACAGCAATATCGGAGTGTAGCGCAGCTTGGTAGCGCATCTGGTTTGGGACCAGAGGGTCGTAGG
>CAJWZU010000068.1 GCA_913050115.1 uncultured Cellvibrionales bacterium | reverse complement strand
CATAATGACAATATTAACCATGAGCTCTTAACTCAATGGTATGAAAAATTGTATGGAATTCAAGTCACCACTTGGTATGACAAGAGCGCCTCTAAGGAATCAAACATAGACAAGCTTGTTACTCTTGTTGAAAACAGAGAACAACAGCATATAACGGTATTGCTTGATATGTTAAAGCTGCCCGAAAGAGAGAATCAATTTAATCCAGCCTCCTACCCACATTACGTCATGCTTGGCCCCACCTCGGACCCTGCACTGTGGTTTATGTATGACCCTGATTATCAATGGGAAGGCGTCATTGAAAAAAACAAAATATTAAACGCAGTCAACCATACGCACGTAGCAAACGGTTATTTATTCTCTGAGAAAAATTCGAGACCTAGCTTTAATGAGGATATCGATCAGTATTTCAGTGAATGTTTTGTCGCTGAAAAAAATCCACTTAATGACGCTATTCGCGAGATTGTGGTGGCCCATAAGAATGGAAAGAACAGAGCAGGTAACCTATTGGGCCGCTGCAAACTCAATACAGCGCTCGAAGAACTACCGCTTATCTCATCGAGAACCTATGCCTATGAACATGTATTTGCATTTTTCTGGCGCGAGCTTTTTCTGCCTGAAGAAGAGTTTCAACACTGGTGCGAAGAAATAGACAAACTATCAAAGACTTACACAAAAATTAATTTGGCAGCTATGGAATATGCCCTTGGCGACCAGCCAGAACTTTCGGACAAAATCATTAACTTAATTGATCAGCAGGATGCAACCGAATATGGGATTAAACAAGGTCTTAAAGCCGCATATGATCAGTGGCATGAAAAATTTATTATTGAAACTTCATTCCCAAAAACATTAGAGGTTCCAGCATGAATCTTTCCGTATGTACTATTTCATTCAGGCACCAATTAATTTCAATACAGCAAATTGCATGTTGGGCAGCGGCTAATAATTTCAGTCGTATTGAACTCTGGGGGATTCATGCAAAAAACCTGATCAATAGCGACTACAAGCCACTCAGGGTCGACAACAGTCTCGGACTCAACGCCCCAATAGAGCACCCCAGTGATCTTGGCTTACCGATCTCTATGGTAAGCGACTACCTACCTCTATCGGGACGCCAAGATATAGCTGTAGAAAAAACTGTTAACTTGTGCGAACTCAGCAATTTTTGGAACTGCTCTAAACTGCGTACTTTTGCCGGTGATAAGGGCAGCATTGACATCTCTGTTGACGAGAGAAAGCAATGGACAATGCGACTGAGGAATTTGTGTGAAATAGCCGCAGATCATGGTATTAAACTAGTCGCTGAAACTCATCCCAACACCCTAACTGATACGCTAGCGTCGACCCTACAACTGCTTGAAGAAGTTGACCATAGTGCATTAAAAATCAATTTTGATGTAATTCATGTCTGGGAGGCCGGCGACAATCCACAAACTGCATTCATGCAGTTACAAGATCTAATTGTTCACATGCATCTCAAAAACATCGAAAAGCACTCCATGCTCGATGTTTTCAAACCTGGCAATGTCTATGCACCAGCAGGTTCCAGGGACGGCATTGTTAATCTCTTTGATGGTGCATTCGACTTTAAGTCATTTTTAAGATTCGTTGATGAAAACTCTAAGCTTGAGCTAAATAGCCTAGACACATCACTTGAGTGGTTTGGCCACAACACTCTAGAAACATTGCAGAGTGATTGCAGTGCCGTGCAAAATTATATGACTAACCTGTATAGCCAAACGCCTAAAACTAGATCAATCGTTCCAGCGTAATGAACAACATATTACCTTGGTAGTAACAGTAGAATATTGATTAATTGCTAATTTTCTATGTCACACAAAACAGCGATATAGAATCATTAATAGCGCTATTGGATTATCGATCGATACTTTTTTATCGATAAGAAAATAACTACGGGCACAGCCGGTAGCAGATTATAAAGAATATTATCTATCTATTAGTAAGGCTTGGTAGGTATCTAGACAATTTAACTACAATGACCACAGCGACTTCTGCAACTATTTGTCGACAATAAATCATAAATTACAGGTGTGAAAAATGAAAAAAAATATTCTAATTATTGGCGCTGGTGCTGTTGGATCTGTAGTTGCTCATAAGTGTGCGCAATCCAGTGAATATTTTAGCTCGGTTTATATGGGCTCTAGGTCGATTGATAAATGTAAAAAAATAATTTCTTCGATTAAAAACAAAAATTACCCATATAAAAACAGTTTTAACATCCAGCCGCTGTCTATAGATGCCTATGACACTCAAGCTATTGTCGATAGTATTCACACTCACAACATCGATATTGTTATTAATGTATGTACCGCATTTGTTAACAAATCCATCCTCGATGCTTGTATCGACACTGGCGCGGCGTATATCGATACCGCTGTACATGAAGACTATGACGTTATGAATGCACCTTTCCCATGGTACGAAAACCACGAGTGGAAGAAGCGCGACATCTGTAAAGCTAAAGGCATTACCGCAATACTCGGCTGTGGTTTTGATCCAGGCGTGGTTAATGCCTATTGTGCCTATGCCCAAGAATTCGAATTCGATGATATTAACAGTATTGATATTATGGATGTTAACGATGGTGATCATGGTCGTTTCTTTTCGACTAACTTTGACCCTGAAATTAACCTTCGTGAAATTATCGAAGATGCGGGTTGCCTAGAAGATGGTGAATGGAAAGATTATCCACACCACTCACGGTCTATGGCCTATGACTTTCCAATTGTTGGTGAAAAACAGATCTATCTTATGGGGCATGACGAAGTTCACTCTTTGGCCGTTAATATTAAAGGGGTAAAAGATGTCAGGTTCTGGATGGGGTTTGATGATCATTATTTAAATTGCCTGAATGTCTTCAAAAATGTTGGATTACTTAATATAGAAAAAGTGACTACCGCTGACGGGGTTGAAGTTGTCCCTCTGCATGTACTTAAAGCTTGCCTGCCAGACCCTGCTAGCTTAGCGGCCACTTATACAGGTAAAACCTGCATTGCCACCTTAATTAAAGGCACGAAAGATAATCAGCCTAAAGAGATGATCATTTATAACATTTGTGATCATGAAGAGACTTACTCGGACGTAGACTCCCAGGCCATTGCTTTTACTGCGGGTGTACCCCCCGTCGCCGCCGCCATACTCATCGCCAAAGGCGACTGGGATGTCAAGCAGATGAAAAACGTCGAGGAGCTACAATCCAAGCCGTTTCTCAAGGAGCTGGACAAGATGGGAATTTCCACCCAGGTCACCACTCTTTCGGAAAAAGAATCTGAATTAATCAGCGCCTAATTCTCCGGTAAGCCTGTCTAAATTATAACTTTAATCTAGACAGGTTCATTCACGCCAATAAAAAACATACAACCCGTTCAATTAAAATTGATATACGCCAGGAAAATTATGTCCAGTAATATCCCGCAACAGCAGTGGACTATTCACGATTCCAAATCATTATATGGTGTGGACAGTTGGGGCAATGACTATTTTGATATCATCGACAATGGTGACCTAGTCATTAAAAACCCGCTCAACCCGAATCACTCTGCACTCCCTTTTGCCGACATTATTAAAGGTTTGCAAGAGCGAGAAATGCAGATGCCGGTGCTATTGCGGATTGAAAACATCCTTGATCATAGTATTAGTCAAATTAATCAGACGTTTAGGGATGTTATCGACAAAGTTGGCTACAACAACGTCTATCGGGGTGTTTACCCGATAAAAGTCAACCAACAAGCTCAAATTGTCGAAGAAATCGCCGACTTTGGCGATAGGTACAATCATGGCTTAGAAGTGGGCAGCAAAGCTGAAATGATCGCTGCCCTGTCGACATTAAAAAATACCGACAGCTTGCTAATCTGCAATGGATACAAAGATCAAGAATTCATAGAACTGGGACTGCAAGCGACTAAGCTCGGTTTTCTCTGCTTCTTTGTCATTGAGACCCCTTCAGAATTGCCGATTATTATCGAGCGCAGTAAAGCGCTAAATGTTAAGCCCCTGATCGGCGTGCGCATTAAAATGACTTCAAAAGTCAGTGGCTATTGGAACTCAACGAGCGGCGATCGCAGTGTCTTTGGTTTGACCACAGCCCAAGTGATTCAGGTTATCGACCGCCTCAAAGAACATAACATGCTCGATTGTTTAAAACTTTTACACTGTCATTTGGGATCTCAGATCCCTAATATTCGTGATATTAGAGGCGGCGTCGTTGAGGCCTGTCGCTATTATGTAGACCTCAGTAAAGAAGGCGCGGCACTAGAATATATCGATCTTGGTGGTGGCCTTGCAGTGGACTATACCGGAGAAAAATCCAATGGTGGTCAAAGCAGAAACTACTCACTGAATGAATATTGTGAAGACATAGTCGAAGCCATTAAAGAAACGCTAGATCCTGAAAATATTGCTCATCCCACTATTATCACAGAATCTGGCCGTGCTACCGTAGCTTACTCATCAGTACTTTTGTTTGACATTCTTGATGTCACTAAATTTGAACCCGTTCCCTCGTCTCAATCCAAACATATAGAACATGATCTTATTGATTCGATGCGTGAAATTTTCGAATATCTCAACCCTAAAAGAGTGCAGGAATGCTACAACGATGCACATTTTTATCGAGATGAGGTCAGAGAGCTTTTCAAACGTGGTCAAATTGACCTAAGAACACGTTCAGTCGCTGAAAATCTTTATCTAGAAATATTGCAAAAAATCAAACTGGTACTTGATTCTATGGAAAAAATACCAGTCGATTTAGAAAACCTTCCCGATTCATTAGCCGATATTTATTACGGCAATTTCAGCTTATTTCAATCGCTGCCAGACAGCTGGGCTATTGACCAGATATTTCCAATTATGCCGGTACATAGGCTCGATGAAAAACCCGAAAGAAAAGCCATTATCGCCGACATTACCTGTGACTGCGATGGCAAAATCGATAGTTTTATTGCCGATCAAAAGATTCGTCCAGTGTTGCCGTTGCATGAACAAAAAAATAATGATGAGTATTATTTGGGCGTTTTTCTTGTCGGGGCTTATCAAGAAACGCTAGGCGATCTGCACAATCTTTTTGGTGATACCAATGTCGTTAGTGTCAAAATAAACCCAGACAACTCTTACGAATTTGCCAAGGAAATCCATGGTGACAGTATCTCTGATGTGCTCAGTTACGTTGAATACAACCCTAAGGAAATGCAGCTAAAATTCAGGAATTTAGTTGAGTCTGCAGTCAAAAGTGGCCGTATTACTGTTAAGGAAAGGCAACGAATGATCAATACTTTCAACGAAAGTATGCGTGGCTATACCTATTATGAACGCGACAGTAAGTACGCATTTTAAAATTAGAACATCTGCTAAGAAAGGATCCATCATGAAAAAAATTATTATTATTGGTGCTGGCGGTGTCGGGCATGTTGTCGCTCATAAATGCGCACAATTGGCAGAGGTTTTTCCCGAAATATTGCTAGCCAGTCGTACTGAGTCAAAGTGTGTAGACATAGCCAAGCATGTTAAGCAACAGTATGGTCGCACCATAAAAACGGCACAAGTAGACGCCGATGATGTGAGCGATTTGGTCCGGCTATTCGACAACTATAAGCCCTTTATGGTAATTAACGTGGCACTGCCCTACCAAGATCTGACCATCATGGATGCCTGTCTTGAAATGGGTGTGCACTATTTAGATACCGCCAATTATGAGCCCTTAGACACGGCCAAATTTGAATACAAATGGCAGTGGGCTTATCAAGAAAGATTCAAGCAAGCAGGGCTAATGGCTCTACTTGGGTCTGGTTTTGATCCTGGCGCCACCAATATGTTTACTGCTTTTGCCGCCAAGCACTATTTTGATGAAATACATGAACTCGATATTATTGATGTCAACGGTGGTGATCATGGCTACCCGTTTGCCACCAATTTTAATCCTGAGATAAACATTCGCGAAGTAACGGCGGAGTGCCGGCATTGGGAAAATGATAAATTTATCACCACCCCTGCAATGTCAGAAATGCAGTCATTTACCTGTCCAGATGAGGTTGGTACATACAATATATACCGTATGTATCATGAAGAACTGGAGTCGCTTACCAAACACTACCCAAGTTTGAAAAAAGCTCAATTCTGGATGAGTTTTGGCGACAGCTATCTCAAACACCTCGAGATATTAGGCAATGTGGGTATGACTTCTATCGAGCCGGTCAAATTTAATGGCCAGGATATTGTTCCCATTCAATTCCTCAAGCAGTTACTGCCAGATCCAGCTAGCCTTGGCCCGAGCACTCACGGAAAAACCTGTATTGGCTGTTGGGTGCGAGGTATAAAAGACGGCAAAAAAACAACGGTCTATATCTATAATGTTAAAGATCATCAGGACTGCTTTAGGGAAGTTAAATCTCAGGGAATTTCCTATACCACGGGTGTGCCCACCATGATCGGCGCGAAAATGATGATGACCGGAGTCTGGCAACAGCCTGGGGTGTGGAACATTGAACAGATGGACCCTGACCCCTTTATGGCGGACCTGAATGAATATGGGTTGCCGTTCCAGGTCATCGAAAATCCGGATTTCAAGCTGGTATAAAACCGGCTATGAAATAAATACTGCTGCTGCGCCTGCGTACTCTATTACCGCAGACTCAGTAGCACTTACAAAGTATCTTCCAAGCACCACAAACATTGTCAAAATCATGAATCATATTAACAGCCATAGTTTTTTAACTTTTGATGCCCATCGAGTGTCCTCACCTTGCTTCGTTATTGATGAAGTAAAGATTGAGCAAAACCTTCAAATACTCCAAAACATTGAAAAAAAATCTGGTGCCAAGGTACTCATAGCGCTTAAAGCCTTTTCCATGAAGTCTATGGCACCGCTAATTTGTAAATATCTTACTGGTTGCTGTGCCAGCGGCGTTTATGAAGCCAAATTTGCCTTCGACCATTTTCAAGGCAAGCAGCTAGGCTCAAATCATCGAGAGATCCACACTTATAGCCCCGCGTTTAAAGATGATGACCTCGAACAATTACTGTTGATTTCAGATCACATAGTATTTAACTCTTGCCGTCAGTGGCTGCGATTCAAAGACCGTGCGCTGCAAGCACAGCATGCGAGGCCTGCGCTGCAATTTGGCCTGCGTATAAACCCCATGCTCTCAACCGGTGCCACCGAACTCTATGACCCCTGCGCCAAAGGTTCAAGATTGGGTATTACACTGGATGAATTTACGTTGAATTTTCCGAGCCCAGATTTACTCGATGGCATCAGTGGACTGCATTTTCACACTCTGTGCGAGCAGGGCTATGACGATTTAGAGCTGACACTGACAGCTTTTGAACAACAGTTTGCCAGCTATCTTCCTCAGCTGCAGTGGCTAAACCTCGGAGGAGGTCACCTGATTACTGCCCCCGACTATGACCGTGGCACACTAGTAAAAACACTTAAGCGCCTACAACATCAATACCACCTGCAAGCCTATATAGAGCCTGGAGAAGCTATCGCCATCAACAGTGGCGTGCTGGTTGCTGAAGTACTCGACATTGTCAGCAACCACACTAATATCGCCATTATTGATGCATCCGCCACCTGTCATATGCCCGACACCTTGGAGATGCCCTATCGCGCCAATGTTTTTACTGCAACAGCTAACACGCCAGTAGAAATAGCGGCGACTTGTGGCGACAAACCCTTTAGCTATAGATTAGGTGGGCAGACCTGCCTAGCCGGTGATGTGATGGGCGATTACAGTTTCAAGCACCCATTAGCCATAGGCCAGCGTTTAATGTTTGACGATATGAGCCACTACACCATGGTCAAGACCACTACCTTCAATGGCATGCCACTGCCGTCAATTGCCGTTTGGAATTCAGTCACGGATAACTTAGAAGTCGTTAAGCAATTCCATTATCACGACTTTTTTTCAAGGCTTGGCTAATCAATTTATCTATCTGCAGATAAAGTACCTCACCCTATGACCGACATTAAAATTCACAGCGAATGGTGTCCACAAGACGCCATTATTATTGGGTTTCCCTCGCACCACTCACTGTGGCCGGGGCATCTATTGGCCTCTGCGCGGCAAGAGGTTGCCAGCCTGTGTAATGCTATTGCCTCAAGCCAGACTTGTTACTTAATGGTGGCCAACCAGGCCTCTGAGGCAGCGGCTAAAAAACTGGTCAGCCGGGATGTCGATATTATTATTTTTGATTTTGGCGATATATGGTTTCGCGATATAGCACCGATTTTTAGTGCGGCATCGAAGCAAGGAGCGAAGCAAGCGCTGAGATTTCGTCACAATGGCTGGGGTGAAAAGTACTGTTATGAGCATGACGATACGGTCGCACTGCGACTGTGTGAACATTTCAATGTAGACAGTACTAGCTTCGCCTTTGTGCTCGAAGGCGGCGCCCTTGAACACAATGGTGCAGGTGCGATACTCACCACTCGCCAGTGCCTGTTACATAAAAATCGCAATGGTTGGTCTGAATCAAAAGCTGAAGCTGAATTAAAAAATGCTTTTTCAGCGGAAAAAATTTATTGGCTAAATCAAGGGTTAGCCTTTGATCACACCGATGGTCATATCGACAATATTGCGCGCTTTGTCGGACCAAGTTCTGTGCTGATACAAACACCTAACGGCGCGACCGACCCCAATACCCCGCTCTATCAGCAAATAGAGAATGAACTCAAAGCGCAGGGGCTGTCGTGTCTGAAAATGCCCTCCCCAGGACGCATTCTGGATGACGATGGTGAGGTGATGCCGGCCTCTCATCTCAACTACATTATCAGCAATGAACGGGTGATTTTTCCACACTACCTCAAAAATGGCCGCGCCGATAACAAAGCGATCCAGCACTGCACTGAGCTGTTGCAGCAAGTATTTCCGAGCAGAACGGTGCTTAGTCTGCCGTCAAATGCACTGCTGACCGGCGGTGGTTCATTTCATTGTATTTCACAGCATATCCCCACGTAAGAGACTTTATGAAAACGACTATTGCCGGCATCCAGATGCCATTTAATGCCGATATTAATGACAACCTCGAGCGCACCTCCTATTGGGTTGAGCAAGCCGCCAAACGCGGCGCCCATATTATTCTGCCCAGTGAGTTGTTCGAAGGGCTGTACTTTTGCAGCGCACAACAGGAACATTGGTTCGACCAGGCGAATACGGTCGGCAAACACCCCGCTGTTGCAGCCATGAAAAAAATTGCCGCACAGCTTAAAGTTTATATCCCCTGCTCTTTCTTTGAACGCGAAGGCCCGCATACCTTTAACAGCGTGGCCATGATCGATAGCGATGGAAAAGTAATGGGCGTTTATCGTAAGAGCCATATTCCCGACGGCCCCGGCTATCAAGAAAAATACTATTTTAAACCTGGCAATAGCGGCTTTAAAGTTTGGGCTACTCCCTTTGGCAATATCGGCGTAGGTATATGCTGGGACCAATGGTTTCCCGAAGCGGCTCGAGCGATGATGCTTAAAGGCGCCGATATATTACTGTACCCCACCGCCATCGGCAGCGAGCCCTACGACAACGACTTGGATACATCCAAAATTTGGCAGCGGGCCATGCAGGGGCACGCAGTATCTAATGCGGTACCCGTTATGGCAGCCAATAGAATCGGCCAAGAACAAGCCAATGGTACAGAGGCAGAAAGCCAGCATTTTTATGGCCAATCGTTCATTGCCGACCATACCGGCGAGATCATTGAACAATTATCGTCTGATGAAGAGGGATTAGTGATCAGCTCATTCGACTTTGAGGAGTTAAGAAATTATCGCAGTAGCTGGGGGTTTTTCAGAGACCGACGTGAAGACCTGTATTAAATTTTAAATCTCAGCGATTCGCAAACAATCCATCTACATCAATGGCCAAATTCATGAACAAGCTATCCGTCACTCCATTTAACACCAATTCAATTAACCCAAGGGCGCTGATCGCTACCGCTCAGGTTTCGATCGATGACCCCGCCCGTCATGTCAACGTTCTGGGCAAACACTTTGCCAGCAAGGTCGAGGTAAAGCTTATGCAACACTCAACGCTGATCATTTTTGAGGAGGGGTCATGCAATATGATCCCCCACCAAAGCCAGATTGAATTTCACTGTCACGCCGATAACAGAGACGACATGACAGCCATCACCGACACCATTGATCGGCACATCAATGCTTTTTTTAGAAAAAGTAACATTGATATCAATTGGCAGGTACAGACCAACCAAGCTCGGTAAGATTTAAGATAGAAAATTATGGGACTACAGCAGACCTTATTTTTAAGTTCTTAACTGAATACTGCAGCAGGATTTAGATAAAATATAAATATTTAGTAGAAACAGTATTATCGTTAGAACATGCTAAATTCAGGGCAGATCATATAGCTGAAATGACCACTTAAGCTGTTATGCTGTTAGCTTTGTGTCTACTGGGTATCCCTTCATTATGACAAAGCCTTGTTCATCTTCAGAAAAGACCCTCGTCACGGCTTTTAACGAGTTTGCACAATTAGCCGATTACTCTTTAATGGCGACTTTAAACGCTGACCCTGAAGCCACCACTGATGGCTATGATCATCGGGCTCGTCCGGTAAAATCAGGGCATTTTGTGCCCGTAACGCCAACCCCAATCGCAGATCCACAGTATGTTACTCACAGCCATGAGCTGTTTAACGAGCTGGGTTTGAGTGATAATTTGGCACAGCAGCTGCCATTCATCAAACTGTTTTCGGGCGATATGTCCGTGGCCAGTGCGCCCATGCCAAAGGTCGGTTGGGCCACCGGTTATGCGCTGTCTATATACGGCACCGAATACACCCAACAGTGTCCATTTGGTACCGGCAATGGCTATGGTGATGGTCGCGCCATCTCAGTCTTCGAAGGAGTGCTCGGTGGCCAACGGGTAGAAATGCAATTAAAGGGCGGCGGACCCACCCCCTATTGTCGCGGCGCCGATGGGCGCGCTGTTTTACGCTCCAGCGTGCGCGAGTTTTTAGCTCAAGAGCATATGCACGCTCTGGGCATACCAACATCTCGCGCCTTAACGCTGTATGTTTCTAAATCAGAAACCGTGACTCGCCCTTGGTATTCCGAGACCTCCCAAACTGCTGACCCCGACATTATGACGGACAATCGGGTGGCCATTGCTACGCGGGTCGCCCCTTCTTTTTTACGGGTCGGCCAGATCGAGCTATTTGCTCGCCGCGCTCGCAATAAAGCTCATGAGGGTGCGCTGCAAGAATTGCGTATGATCGTGTGTCATTTGATTGAACGCGAATATAAAGATCAAATCGATAAAAAATTGTGTTTTGAAGAGCAAGTGATTG
>CAJWZU010000067.1 GCA_913050115.1 uncultured Cellvibrionales bacterium | reverse complement strand
ATTAAGACATTAAGACATTAAGACATTAAGACATTAAGACATTAAGACATTAAGAGTATGGTCGGTACGTCTTTATTAGATGCCATCTTTTTCACTTTTTGGCTGGCTCTGGGCCAGCAATCGCCAAGATAAAGTGAATTTTATTATCCTGCGGTGCACAGAATCGATCGCTACTAACATGGCTGAGCAAGCTTACGGTTGGCCTGTGGCCCAGACCAGAGCGATTAGCGCCCATCGGCAGGCCGAGATACTTTTTAACCATTATTGTTTTACTCAGACAGTGCTCTGGTGTGCTGCAATTACTGCCTGATTATATGTCATCTCCTCGTTTCCTATCCTTGCTTATATTGCTTTTTAAACAGCCACTTACCCAGGATATTTACATTATCGAAAATATTTTGTCGTTACTATTTGTCCGTTTTTAGGGGGGTATTGTTACTATTTTTCCGTGATTTTTTTTGTTTAATTTTAATTTCATTAAAAACGCAGAATGTGAGGACTGCTGAGGCTGTAATGGTCAGATTTAATTCTAATCCTGTTACAGTTGTAACTGACGTTAGCTTAAGCCTATGCATTTGGGCCAGCTAATCGCTTTAAAGGCTGAATATACTAATAATAATTTAATATCTGGGGTCAAAATAAGCTTACCAAGTCGGTAATCTAGCTTGCTTCCACTTTTAAACGGATAGTCGTACTGCGCATATCCATTACCGTGAATGCCTGTCAGTGGTCCAACAATGGCGCCACAGACTGTCGATTGTAGAGATTTTTAAGTTCGATCAGCACCGCGTGCCTATCGCCCTTTATTTTTCTGCTCGACCAGATATAAGAGTAGATATTATGAACAATAATAAAAAATTCATGCTCTCGACCATACTCGAATCCAAACGGAATACGGGCTTTGGTGTATTCAAAAAATACCGCTTAGCAGGATTGCTATTAAGTGTCCTCTGCTTGATAAGCGGGCAGGCATTTGCAGAATTAAAGTGCCAGCATATTATCGTCAATGAAAGGAACTCCGGCTTTAGTGCCAACATCGTAATTACCAATGAAGGCACCGAAACCATTGATGATTGGCAGAGCGTTAGCTGGACATATACCGACGGCGTCACTAACAGAGGTGGGTCGGGTGCCTCACTAACTGGGTCAAACCCATACACTGCAACGCCTAAGAATCGGAACAAAACAATAGCCCCTGGCGCCTCGATAACTATCAGCTTGCAAGGTAACAAGAGCTCTAATGATATTGATGTCATCAACCCAGCGGTTACTGGGCCCTTATGTAAAAAGCCAGAAATACCCAAAGTCAGTGCACTTTGGACATTAAATGCAGCAGAATCATCTCTGCATTTTGTCTCGGTTAAGAAGTTGCATACCGCTGAAAATCAAACCTTCAATACCTTAAGCGGGTCCATTGATATCAATGGCAAAGCTGTTTTTGCCATTGACCTAAACAGTATTGATACGGCCAATACGACGCGAGACGAAAGAATTCGCAACGAACTTTTTGAAACAGATCTGCTACCTAATGCTTACTTCTCGGTGGATGTGGACACCGTGAATGTAGACAACATGGCCGTCGGATCAACGCAGCAAATGAGTTTGCCTGGCACCTTATCGTTACATGGTATTAATCTCGCGCTGACTGCGGACATCATGATCATCAAACTTAGCGAAGACAAAGTGAATGTTTCTAGCGTTAGGCCCATTATTATCGACAGTGAAAGCCTTGATATGAACGGCGGCATTGAATGGTTGCGCATCGCTGCTGGCCTTTCATCCATAGGCGAGCGAGTGCCGGTATACCTAAGCCTTACTTTAGACGCTAACAATGACACCAATGTGTCAGCCCTCGCACTTAGCTACAAGCCTGCTGCGCCTATAAATTTAGCCGCCTCCTATGACGCAGATTTGAGTAAAGTGGGTTTAAGCTGGGAAAGGCCGTCTGACTTCGAGACAGGCTTTATTGTGCGACGCAAAAACCCGGCAGGTTTCTGGCAAACCGCCGCGACCATTGGGGCAAGCTTTTCAACCTTGGCCGATGGCGTGTCCGAGACCGGTCTTTATGAGTATAAGGTCATCGCTTACAGTGGCGACGTTGCCTCAGATGCCTCAAACCAGATTGCTGTGGTTGTAGATGACATTGACATAGCCGTGCTGGGTTTTAATCAATACGATCAAAACTGTGTAGCTTGTCACGGTGTTGGTGGCACTGGAGGATTCGCTCCGGCGCTTAATACACCTCGAGACGAAGCGGGCTTTGCTAATATGTTGGCCTATATCGAATCTAACATGCCGTTAGGTAATGCTGGCGACTGCGATGCCGACTGTGCCCAAAACATTGGCGCATACCTCAAAACGATATGGCCCGAACCTCTTACTTGTGATGCGCCTGTCCAGTACGGCGCACGTCAGTTAAAACTGTTAACTCAAGCCGAGTATCAATCTTCAGTTGAAGATTTGTTTAGCATCAACTCTGAGTTGAGCGATGGCTTAAACACCGACAGTAAAATAGGTTTCTTCTTTAATAACGTTTTAACGCCTGTTAGCTCTAGCGCCTACGACAAATACTTAATTGTTGGAGCAAAAGTTGCGCAGGCCTCGGCTAACAATGATTTTGCTGCGCTCTTTAGCTGCGACAGTTATGATCAAAATTGCGCCAATGCGTTTGTTAACGATGTTATGCCTAAGATATTCCGTCGACCGCTAACCACGCAAGAAGCTGGGTCTTATCTCTTAGTGGCAAATGGCAGTAAAACCGAAGGTGATATAAAAGTGGGCATTCAACTTGCCATTGAAGGCGCTTTGTCTTCGCCACAATTTTTGTATCGCCATGAACTGGGTGAGTCCAGCGATAGTGCTGGCATTGATACCGATGCGTTCGAGTTAACACCCTATGAAATGGCCACCTATTTAAGTTACACCTTCACAGGTACAACACCGGACCCTACCTTGTTAACCAAAGCGGCCGATAATCAGCTAGATACCGACACACAAATTCTTGCTGAGGTCTCACGCTTACTCGATACCCCAAGGGGTAAAGAGCGCCTAGGCGATTATATCGGCGCTTGGCTGGGTACAGATGATTTGGATAAATCTTTGAAGGATCAAAGTGTATGGCCAGGTTTTGACCAAGTTGTGCCACATATGGAGCAAGAAATACGCGAAATTTTTGCCGCTATCATGCGGGATCCATCCGAGCGTTTTGCATCGCTTTACAATGCAAACTACACCTACGTTAACGAACCCTTAGCGCAGCACTATGGTATTCCCGGTGTGATAGGAAACGATTTCCAGCGCGTTGACACTAACGACCGTGGTGGTGTTTTACGCAACGGTGCCTTTATGGCGCGCTGGGCAGAAAATGTAGAAACTTCTCCATTTCGTCGTGCCGCCCGTGTACGCCGCCGCATGCTGTGTCAGCCAATGCCTGCGCCACCGGCCGGTGTAGATGATGAACGTCAAGTCCTGCTCGAACAGCACGAAGAGTTTCTTGCCGCCGATACCACCACAAACCGTGAAAAGTACGAACTACTGACCAGTACCGGTACCTGCGTGGCATGCCATCAAGAGTTAATGACCCCCCTTGGTATGGGCATGGAAGACTACAATACTGTGGGAAAATTTCGTACAGAGGACTTAAACGGCAACCTTATCAATGCGATGAGTGCATTGTATGCTCCGAATAACTTAGAAGATAAACATATATCGCTTGAGTTTGATGGCAGCAAAGGTTTGACCGATCTACTGGCTGGCTCTACCACAGCGCAGAGCTGTGTCGCTGAAACATTCTTCCGCTATACGCTCGGAGTTGGCGTGGATGGATTCGATGCCTTTGACCCAAACAGCCCTCAACTTGATCCACTGGAGCAAGAGGGGTATGCCTGTGAAGTGGAAGACTTAACTCGGACAATGATGAATGAAAGCCCGCGTAATATGCTTGAAAAGCTCGGCGCGATGCAATCCGTTCGCTACCGTAAAGAGTGGCTTCGTCAGTAATCAGCAACCGCCCAGTACCTCGAATTTGGTGGTTAGGTCTGTATATAATTAGGTTCAAGTTATGAAAAATTCAAATAAAAATAGTTTTGTTCAAAACCGCCGCAGCTTCTTAAAAACCGTCCTTGGGGCAGGCATAAGCAATGGGCTGCTTCGAGCATCACCGTTAGTTGGGGGCATGATGCTGGCTCGTGCCGCTGAAGCGTCAGAAGTACCCAATAAACAGGTGTCCATTTATGTGCCAGGTGGCGCCATTAATAAATATTGGGAACCTAACGACGACTATTCGCTACCGAGTATGTCCGCAGGCTATGAGCCCGTAAAAGACGACATTCTGTTTTTGCGCAATATGAGCCACACTCACGGTGGTCATGGTCGTACTGGGCGAATCTTTAATAATTCTTATCACGATGACAGCTTTGAAGTTAACATGGGAAAAATCATTGGTGCCGATACGCCTTTTCCTTATCTTAATTTAGGGGTAATGAGTAACGGCAACAGGGGGCAAATCACCAAAGATGCCGGTTCAGATGTAAACTTTGAAGACAATCCCTTTGTTAATTTTAATCGTTTGTTCGGTAATAACAGCGGCGGTGGTTCTGGTGGCCCCAGCCTTAAATTAAATGTAGTTGATCTACATAAAGAAGCGCTAGATGCATTGCAAACTAAATTGGGCGCCCATGAACTTCGGCGCCTCGATAAACACTTAACGGCAATCGAAGAAACCGAAAGGCGCTTGATTACTACTGGCAGCGGTGGTGGCTCTTGTTCTGCTGCTGGCGATGCGCCTGCAACGTTTCCATTAACATCCGCTACCTTTACCCAACAAGCGCACTTACAATCCGATATTCTGGCATTGGCATTAAGCTGCAATTTAACACGCTCTGCCTCTATTACTTTTGGCGACCACAAGGGCGAATTTAGCGTGCCGGAATTAAACTTCCAAGGTGTTTATCATAAAAGCATTCACGGTGCGCAAGGTGGCTCCGATTACGGTAACTATCAGGAGGTTCGTGGTCATCTTAGTGGCTTATCGGCTTATCTTATTCAAAAATTAAAAACCGAAGGCTTGCTAGACCAGACCGTGGTAGTAGAGCTTTCCGACATGGGCCATGCCGATAGCCACTCTAGCACCAATGTTCCCAACCTTATTGCCGGTGGTGGTAGCAGTATACGCAAAGGCAACATACGCGCGGGTAGTGCTGCGTATAACAATCTCCACGTTATACATACCGCTGCTGCTGCACTAGGCGCAACCGCATCGCCGTTATATCAGGGCTATGCCAATCAGGTAATACCTGGAGTGTTGGGGTAAAACACACTTATTGACTACTCAAAAAACCGGACAACCGGTTATTTCTAATGCGCGCATCATTTATGGCTATCTCGCTTGTGCCTAATTTTTAGTGCTAGGTTCTTACATAGCAAAGACCGAGATTCACAGGAGTGAATAGCCCTTAATGCTTATTGATCTTTTTTCGTTAACTCGTTTTCCTCAAAGTTCACATACAGGTAATAATGGGTTCCTAATGCCTAGTTTATGTACAGAGATGTGACAAATAGTCGCATTCAGTTAAACACACCATAAAGCTTATCTCTTCAGTGTGGATTAAAACGCCACTGAGATTTATGATGTGCCTACAGAATAAAAATTACTGCAATCATCGGATGAATATCATGAGTCACGCTCAACAGCGCTCGGTCAATGACAGTGCGCAGTACCGTATTGATCAGTGCAAAATTAACCCGCTCGATAATATTATCGAGCGCGACGATGAACAGTATAAAGTCTCGCCGCGTGCAATTCAGGCACTCGCGTTTTTGATCGACAATGCCGGTCGCCCCGTTACTTATGCCGAAATGAATGACAGTATTTGGCAGGGCGGTTGTTCAGAAAATTCTTTCTATCAGCAAATAGCAACCCTGAGAAAAGCGCTTGGCGACGACAGTTCACAGCCACGCTATATCAAAACGATAGCTAAACAAGGCTACATGTTTGTTGGCATCGACAGTGTTGTTTTGGCTGAGCATAAAGCCGCTGGGCTAAACGGTGTTAAAGAGCCGTCATTGTCTGTGCGTTTATCCAAACCGGTTAAAGGTTTAGTGTTTTCTGTCGCAGCGGTTACGGCGGTGTTTTTTTGCTGGGTTATTTTTTATAGCCAAACTTCAGCTGTTTTAGTCACTGATGACAATCTAGAACATGATCCTCGAGCCGCGATGTACCCACTGTTGGAGCTACTTCAACAACCCAAAGCTACAGTCGTAATTCAGCGTCCAGACCCTCACTTAGGGTCAGACCTTGAGCGTTCGCTAACTAATACATTGGTATTGTTGACGCAATATCAGTTGACCACAAAAGCTGATAATCAAGTGGCGCTGATCCCCAAATTTGAGCGCACCGCTGTTGTCTCTGATGAGGCCTTCTATCGTAAAGTAGTGGCGCATTATAAATCGGTAGCGCCAGTCACTCATATATTAATTCCAACGGTTGAAATCGATGCTGATAACGCTCGTTTCTCTCTGGTGTCTATCGATCCAGTCTCTCGTGAGCGGACCGTTATTACTCAGTGGCAGCAGCCTCGGGACGAGGCAGCTCAAGCTTTGTTGGTGTATGAACGCGAGCTGTTTACCAAGCTGCAACCGTTGGGGCTTATGCAGGAGCAACCGGCACCGCTATTAAATAATAGTACCGAGGCCACAAACTGGTTTGTTGCCGCGGCACAAGATTTTTTTAAAGCGGCGAAAACGCGAAAAGATTTAGAAGAAACTATTCGTTTCAGTCAAAAGGCGATTCAGTTTAATCCAGACAACCTATTGGCTTATTCACTGCTATGGGCAGAGACCGTTAGGCTGCTCAGTATTTATAGCGACTATGACATCGATGCAATTTTGCAGCGTGTTGAAGAGAGTAAAACGCAGGCGTTACAGTATTCACCGCATTACTATCGAGCGCTGTTAGTGGATGCCGACAGTCACTGCTGGGTGGCCGAATTTGATACTTGTGCAGCCGGTATGGCAACAGCCATAAAGCAGCGTCCCTTTGATGCCTACAGTCTCGACAGTCTTTACTGGAATCTTATAGAGCGTCCTGATTTACAGCTAAAAGTGGCTAAACACAATTATGGTCTAAACCCTTTTTATTACGATGCCTTTGCCGCCTATAGAAATGCCTTGTTAGCGACGGGAAGTTTTTATGAGTTATCCGAGCTGGTTCAGTATCACTCGCAGTGGAGCGACAGTCGCGACTGGTATGTTCAGGCTCAGAGTCAAACCACTATTGGGCAACTGCATATGCAGGCCAGCCATTATCGCAAGCGCTTTGTTGAGCAAAAGCAAGAACTGCCCAGCACTGAACTGTTGCCTTCACGGTACATTGGCTATTCTCTTCTCAATGCTAACCAGCCTAAACTGGCTCACTTTTGGGTGCGCAACGGCATGGAACGTGACTTGCCATTCTTTGATTTGAGGGTGATAGAGCTGTTGGTTAACCTTTGGCAAGGCGATTGGCAGCCACTGACTTGGCAGGTAGAGCGCGCCTATGTGATGGAACGGCGCAATGATCAAAATGCTCTCGATAAGCTTACTATCGCCTATTTTGATTTACAGACTGGCTGGATGAAAAAAGCCGCAGAGGTATTGGAAGACTTAGCGCCAGAGCTGCTAGACGAGGACGTTACAATAGACAGTGGTAATTTTCGTCTTTTTGTTTACTACAGTGAAATTCAAAAGCGCGATATTAATTATAAGTACGCCAGCCGTGTCGGCGCAGCCATTAAAGCATTTTTAAAAAAACGAGGCCCCAAGGCGGATCGAGGGATGGACTTCGGTATTGCCGATGTTGAGTATTACGCTCTTAATAATGATCATGAGCGCGCGCTGCAACAGCTTGAACGGGCGGTGTACAAGCAGGCGTGGCTGCCAAACTCTCTTTGGTTATGGCCGCCATTAGATCAAAACATGTTCTTAAAATCACTGCGTAACGAGCCACGCTTTATCGCACTGAACGAGTACGTCAATCAGCAGTTAGCAACGGTATGTTTTGAAGCTGAGTGCGCTAAGCCATAACGGCGCAAATCGACAGGGTAGTTACATAGAGTTACTTACACCCTTCAGCTTCAATCACGCCATTCGCTGTCAGTTGCATCTGTGCCTACGGCGAGATAGGCACTTTGAACCCCTCAGCTTTAAAACACCGCACTTGAATAGCCACTGTGCAGCAAATAAATGCGAGCGGTTGCCGAATCTCAAACACCTAGTTCGAGCGTTTTTCCCTCTTGGGGTATCTGGTTGCCATCGATACGACCACAACAATAGGGCGCTCGATTTCCCCAGTAATGACCAGATCGCAGTCGACCATGCCAAGCTAAACAGCCAGCAAAGCGTGACAATGCATTTATCGCTCGTGCTTTACCCCGCATTAACTTCGCTAAAAACAACACCAGTGTTATTCAGACCGCACATAAAAATGCAGCGAGCGGCTAAAAGTGCCTGAAAAACACCTTTTTATTTCTTTGTTTTTCTTTTAAACCCTTTATTAACGCTAGTTTCAGCCTAATTTTTTCTTTGTTTAGTTATTTTTTTTTATAAAAAGTATTAACTTATTGCCATTATTTCTAGTGCCATTGACGCTTAAATCGTCTGCTTGATAACGTAATGACACGCCAAAGCCCTCTACAACTATTAATAACTTGCGGCGGCAACTCTAAGAAGACATCCAATAATGCCAAAACAGTCAACCTGTAGCGGCTTATAAAAAACGTCATTAGTGCAATAGCAATAAGCGGAGATTACATGTCTAAACTTAAGCAAAGTAAAATATTTACAGCGGTATCCTTAGCCGTTGGTTTTATAGGTCTGGCCAATACAGCCAGCGCTGCAAACTGCGAGGGTATAAATGCCTATCCTAATTGGACTCAAACTAACTGGGAAGGTACACCCAGTCACGCCAATGGCGGCGACGTTATGCAGAGCAATGGCTCTGCCTATACCGCTAAGTGGTGGACAACAACAGCACCTGGCACCGACAACTCTTGGGCATTAGCGCACAGCTGTGATGCAGGATCCTCATCTTCTAGTTCGTCTTCCAGTTCGTCTTCTAGTTCATCGTCGAGCTCTAGCAGCTCTTCATCCAGTTCTTCTAGTTCATCGTCAAGCTCTAGCGGCTCCACAGATGGCGATAGCTGCTCAGCCTTTATAGCGGGCAACACCTATGCCGCTGGCGACATTGTCAGCAATGCCGGTGCAGCTTACACCTGTAAAGTGGCTGGCTGGTGTTCATCATCGGCCGCATGGGCTTACGCTCCTGGCACAGGTATCTATTCCAGCAGCGCATGGGATAACGGTGGCAGTTGCTCTGTAAGCGGATCTTCTAGTTCGTCTTCAAGCAGTTCTTCCTCTAGCTCAAGCTCTTCTAGCAGTTCTACTAGCTCCAGCAGTTCTTCTTCTAGTTCTTCCTCTGGCGCTACTAATAGCTCTAGCAGCTCTTCTAACTCTAGCTCGTCTTCAGGTGCAGGCACTGGCTACACCAATGCCGAGTGGGATTACCTAAACACCGCCGATTGGGAAGCTCGTAAAGCGGCGGGTATGCGCCAGGACAACAAAGCTTATGACAACACCAGCAACAAAATGGTCGGTGCTTATTTCGTAGAGTGGGGTGTTTATGGCCGCAAGTTTATGCCAAAAGATATTCCAGTCGAAAATCTTACCCATATATTCTATGGTTTTATCCCAGTTTGTGGTGACAACACCTCACTCACCGGTACGGCCAAATCTGCATTAGATGCACAGTGTGCAGGCAAGCAAGACTACGAAGTCGTTGTGCATGACAGGTTCGCCGCGCTTGAAAAGAATGACCTCGACAGCACCGGCAACTGGGACGATGAAGTTAGGGGTATCTTCGCAGAAATGTACCGCATCAAGAAAGCCTATCCACACATCAAGATCGTACCGTCAATCGGTGGCTGGACTCTGTCCGACCCACTCTTTGAAGTGGGTATCAATGCCACAGCTCGCGCCACCTTTATTGCTTCTACTATAGAGATGCTAAAGCAGTACGAATTCTTCGATGGACTAGACGTTGACTGGGAATTCCCAGGCGGCGGCGGTGCTAACCCAGCTCTGGGCACATCAGCCGATGGCGAAGGTTTTGCGACCTTAATGATAGAGATGCGTGCAGCATTGGATACACTGTCGGCTGAAACCGGTCGTGACTACGAGCTAACCGCAGCTATGAGCGGTGGTGTTGAGAAGCTGTCTGAAGTGAATTGGGAAAAAGCGGCGCCAGTAATGGACTTCGTCAACCTGATGACTTACGACTACTACGGTGCTTGGAGCAATACCTATGGTCACCAGACCGGTCTGTATGACACCAATGGCCTAGCCACACCTCTTAACGGTTACACAATCGACGACGCGGTAACCTACCTAACAGAGCAGCGTTCGGTACCTGCTGGCAAGCTCGGCATCGGCGTAGCTATGTACGGTCGCGGCTGGAAAGGTATCAGCGGCGGTGATCAACAAGGTCCTTTCAATGGCGCAGCGACTGGCGGTGAACCCATCACAGGCTCCACTGTTGAAGGTTTCTGGGAAAGCGGCATCATGGATTACAAAGGGGCAGAAACCTACATGATGGGTGGCGCTGAAGGCACGGGTATTAACGGTTACAACGTGTTCTACGATGAAGCGGCCAAAGCCAGCTACCTCTGGAACCCAACCACCGGTACTTATGTCACTTTAGATACCAAGCGCTCAGTGATTGAAAAAGGTAAATATGTGCAAGAGAAAGGTCTAGCCGGTCTGTTTGCCTGGGAAATCGATGCCGATAACGGCACTATTCTCAACTCTATGCACGAAGGCCTGGGTCACCCCGCTAAGTAATATTACAGCTACAGCACTAAAACAGGTTTTAAAGGGGGCTTAACCACTCCCTTAAAACCTTTCAAGGGCGACCTCTTCGGAGGTCGCCCTTTTTTTGTTTGCGCTATACCACAGCCAAGGCAAAGCTGAATGACGCACCCTTGGCGACGCGCTACCACGGGCTGTTGTGCAAGGCTTACGCCAGAGATGTCTAGGGGACATATTCGGTTTTTTAAAAATTAGGAATGACGACTATTGCGCTGCGGGTATTGGAAAAGCCAGAGCAGCTAACGATTAAAACGTGATTGACGCTGTAAATTGGCTGATTTGAACCAATGGCGTCCTCTCTTATTTTCCCATAATGCTGGTTAGGGCTTGTGTGTTTGCAGCGCTTTTCTGATAATCTAATTCACTATAAGAACAACTGCTTTGATAGGTGGTTCCTACAGTTTTAGGGAGGCTGACTTACTCCAGTTGTTCGGAGATCTACAACATTCAGG
>CAJWZU010000066.1 GCA_913050115.1 uncultured Cellvibrionales bacterium | reverse complement strand
CGGCAGTCACTGAATTACGCCAAAGAATATCAACAGCGCCGTCGCCATTGAAATCGCCCAGCTGGGCAGTCCAATCACTCGGCTTATTCATTAGTTGCTCGGCACGCGAAATAATACCGTCGTTAGTTCCCATGGCAATTTCAACGCTGGCGTCGGTAGAATTGCGCCAGAGGATATCGGCGATGCCATCGCCGTTGAAGTCGTTATCGATCGCAGCCATAGTATTGGCAGAAGCGATCATCGCGCCTAGCAACAGCGCCAATTGAGTGATTTTGTACATAAAATTTCCATTTTATTATTAGAATTAAACATTTTTATAGTCGGATATTAAAATCTGGCCTTAGTCTTAGTCTTAGACAGTGACATGCCATTGAAACCTCTCTCACCGCCCAGACCTATAGCTATTAGCTATATAATTCAGATCGATTACAGACGGTTCACCAATATTTAATGTTAATCATAACTGATTTTTAACACCTCTACCGCTGCTCTTTATTCGAACGTATCTGAAGCGATCGATAAAATAATTTTATTATATTTTTCAATAAGTTAACGCAATTAAAAACGAGTAATAAAGTTACAAATGACTACAATGATCTTCTTTATTTTAATTAATGCAAACCTGACTGCGTGCCCACCCTGACTTATTTTTAGTCACTCAAAGTACTCATAAGGTAATTTATCTGCGTAACTAAGAGCAAAAATCAGCAGGTGGCCTAAAAAGATCAGCCAGTGATATAAAAATAAACGCCTGCGACGCTCTCACGCTTAAAACCTTTCAGTATGTTCTTCAATTTCGTTATTTTGGCTGTTAGACACTATAATCGGGCAATATACCTAACCGTCGTAACTTAATATCAAGCCACTATGCTCAAAATAAACTTAGCAACACTGTCGAACAGCACCACAACAAGCACCTGGCTAAAAGCACAGGAAATTGTCGCCACTGAGGCTGTTGAGCTACAGGCTGTCAATGAAGATAAAGCCAGCGGTTTTATTTCTGGTTCTGGTTCAGAGCGATACCATACTGAAATAACCTGTGCCGCTGACAAGTTATTAAAGATGCGCTGTAGTTGCCGCGCCTTTGAATTTAATAAGACCTGCAAACACGGCTATGCTCTGGCTATTGCGGCCAGTGGTGATACCTCGATTATCTCAGAAGATGTATTAAAGGCCGTTGTTGCTAAACGCCAGCGCGCACAGAAACGCCAGAGTAAAGAGCAGGCCGAACAAAGTCTCTTAATTGGGCATCTGCAAGCTCAAGAAAAAACCACTTTAGAGGCCAATCTGTTAAAGCTAATCAATGCAGATAAAGCACTAAAGAAAATATGGCTACTTAAAGCCGAGTTTGCCGCTCAATCCGGCGACCCTAAGATTTTAAAAAAGCGCATTACACAAGTGCTGCCACTAAAGCATCTGTTTGAGTGGCAGCAGGTAGCTATGTACTTTGATAACGCCCACACGCAGATGCTTGCAATACTGTCTGCCGCCCAAAATTTAGATACCGAAACCCGGTTTGACATAATCATGACCGCTTATAAGCGGTTGAATAAAGTCTTTGAACGGGTCGATGATTCAGGCGGTTTTCGCTTTGAGTTAATGGCCAAGCTAGACGAGCATCTAGAGCAGGCCTTCACAGCACTAGAGTGGTCCAACAAAAAAAAGGCACTGTGGCTGAAAAAATACAGCCAGCCGCCTTTTGATGTCTTTGCGGATGTGATGAGCTTTGAGTGCTACCAAGACTTTGTATAACACCTGACAAAGCATTGAGTTTATTAAGTTAGCATTAAATGCCTATTGTTAAGCTAACAACAGATTGTGTGTGCCGTATTAACTAAGCCCGCTCTTTTCACAAATTTAGCGCTGACCATTATCTCGCCAGCGCCATTCACCTTGCAATCCAGTTGATGGTCTTTACCGTCATTAATGCGCCTGATCACGGCTTTAGTGCCGACCTTGATAACCTGTGAGCTGCCTTTGATGTTTAAGTCTTTGATCAGGGTGATCTTGTCGCACGCTCTTAACAGACTACCGTTTGAGTCTTTGACCTGAATAAGTTCTTCTTTTGCCAGCTCAGTGGTACTCCATTCATAAGCACACTCTGGGCAGATGAGTAGTTCACGATGTTGATAAACCTATACGGACTGGAAGTTTGAGCAAGCAAAAAAACAACGCATAATACTTAGAGTATTTATTAAGTGGGTATGTCTACATGGTGGATACTAGCCAAATATTGGCGAGAAAATATGGAATTTAAGTGAACTGAGGATATTTAAGCAGACAATAAGGACACGTTGAGTCTTGCTCGTAAACTATAAACGCGGCTAAATTATTAGCTGTTGGACTACCACCAGCAATAATTAACAACACCACTGGGTGGAAAGTTGATCAACGTAAATCGGCTACTATTAAATTATTAAGCAGTTAAACATATCCAGTATTATGCCTACGTGCACATCAATGATGTCTCTGGAAAAAACATGTATGTATGTTTGCTACCAATGAATAATTAGGCACGTAACACATCTTATACACACTATATTCTATATTTTTAACACCTATAAACAACCATGCTACATTTTCAAGCGCAGGATACAAAAAATAAATGGAATTATTAGAAAATATAACCTTCCAAATTCATGTTAACTAAACTAGGTATAAAATGATTGAGTAAAAAAGCAACACAAGCATGTAAAAAATGATTAACTTAAATAATATAAGTTAATCATTAGTAGCAACTATTTAGCTTTTGCTAAGTAAGTACCCAAGCGTTCTTTATTCATACTAATTTTAGCGATGAATGGTTCAGCTTTAACCTGAATATCGGCCAAATTACTTGCATCACCGGCAACTATTACGCCTACCATGCCTAGCATAGTATGGGGTAAGCATTGGTACACATAGACACCATTTTTGTCGATGATAACAGAGACTTTTTTACCAAAGTCACCTTTCCATGGGGTCGCACCAGCAGGGATAAGCTCGGCCACTGATTGAGAGTTATGACCCACATCAGTAGGTTCAAAATGCACTGTATCGCCAACGGCCACTTTCAAAAAACCAGGTTCAAAAACCATCATGCCGTCAGTACCAGTATTTTTCATCTGAACGGTGTGCTCGGCGGCGATAGCGAACACCGACAACGTTGACAGTGCTATTGCTACACAGAGTTTACGTATCATTGCTTTTCTCCTAGAATGTTAAGCTCGGGCTTAACGATAATGGTTATCATTTTCACTGAAAATCCAGTTTAACACTTAAACATACGCGGCACATGGCTGTTTAGACCATAACTTAGTAATAAATCGACTGCGGACTGCGTAACAGACATTATTAGCCGATAAATTCGCCATCTGATTTGACGAAAGAGACTAATGAATATGAGTTTACTCATAGGCCCTAATAGTGATTAGCGCAGTTTCTTCAGTGACACGCTCAACTGCCAATAAAGGTAGTGAGTAACTGACATCAATGAAATAAAAGCGAGTATCGTTACTCTTAAATAATCGATGCTCCCAACACTATCTACCAACACACAGGATAATTTAGCATGGTCAATGACTATCCAGCATTTGTTAACGGTATTTACTGCACAGTGAGATTCGGCCTGACCGTAACGGCCATTATTAGCATAGCGGCCTGCTCTGCCGGTAAAAATGAACATACAGCTCAAGCCAATGAAGGCAAAGTCGCTGCTGTAGTTGCGCAAACGTTTGCCTGGCCTTTTATTAGTGCTGACGCTTTACCTGTGCGCGGGGGCTCAACACAAGGAGCTGATGTTACCCTCGATACACAACCCTCTAAGTACTGGCAAGCACTGAAAAACAGTCAACTGACGGGCAAACAACGTGATCGCTTAGCTATCTTAGCTCTGCAAGGCACCTTTAGGACTAGCTTTCAATTTACCGAAGTTGCAGGCTTTTATAAAAATTATACACCTAGCAGACCTTATTTTTCATGGGGCACTGAATATGTGCATGTCTTGGAGGAAAGCGAAGATTTGATCAGCTTACAGCATACTCTGGTGATGTTTTTTACTACGCCCGAGGGCCAAGTTAGCGACCCTATGGTGATGAAACACTGGCGCCAAGACTGGCAATACCAGCAAAAGCTTCAGTTTAATTATCATGGAAAAAACCAATGGCATAAACAAAAAAGCCCGGATGCTCAGCAAACGGGTCAATGGACTCAGTCAGTTTATCAAGTTGATGACTCACCACGTTATCAAGCGGTTGGTCACTGGCAACATCAACCACAATTTTCTAGCTGGAACTCAGCCACATTCACTCGGCCTCTTCCACGGCGTGAATACAGCGTGCGCAGCGACTATGACATCATGCAGGGTCAACACAGTATTACACTGACTCCCACTGGTTGGATTCATCAACAAAACAATCAAAAACTGCAACAAACTTCACAACACGTTATTGCCCAAGAAATTGGCTTGAATCGCTATCAGCGCATTATCGATCGACCTTTAAATGAAGCAGCCCAAAAGTATTGGCAAGACACTGGGCCTTATTGGCAAGCCGTGCGTGGAGCTTGGCAAGAAATTTTAAGCACACAAGATACAGTGCAACTAAAACGTAAAGTTGACGACCGTTTCTTATTTGAAAAGCACTTCTCTCAAGCAGATGTATTCGCCCATACGTCAAATGTGAATGAACACACCCTTAATGCCATGGTGACTGCTACAATTACCCCCCATGTCAGCGAAGCGATTACAGTCCCGACTCTACAAAAGACTGAGCATCAAACATCGCAGCCTAAAACACAGTACTAAGCCGCGGTGCTTAATTTTGCACTATGGCAATGACTAGCAAAAAAAGCTAATTAGCATTTAAACGGGGAAAAGAAATACAGCAGGTATCATTCTATGCTGCCGGCTTTATTAGCGGGCATATTTGCCTCAATTAAAACCGAGCACTTAGCGCAAACCTAACCATTAAGCATTAATCGCGGCTAATATGCAGGCCGAAATCAACTCTACAACACTCAACATTAGCCAAATGAAGATTACTCCATGAGCCTATATTACTCTGCAACTGACATCGATGCCCTTGAACGCGACACCCGCACACACCTGATAAACTCTATTACCGGCATCAAACCGGCCAATATGATTGGTACAGTCAATGCTGATGGTGAAGAGAATCTTGCCATTTTCAGTTCAGTAGTGCATCTAGGCAGCCACCCACCTTTATTGGGTTTTGTGATACGTCCACAAGGTAGAGCACCACGCGACACCTATAATAATATTCAGCAAAATTCTTATTACACCATAAACCAAGTGCCCGTTGACGCCGTTGCAAAAGCCCACCAAACATCTACCCGCTTTGCACCCGAGGTCAGTGAATTTGAACAATGTGGATTTACCCCGCAGTATCTAAACGATTTTACTGCACCGTTTGTAGCCGAATCACCAGTAAAAATTGGTCTACGCTTAGTCAATAAAATTTTGATACCCGATAACAATACCGAGCTAATGATTGGACAAATTGAAGCTCTGCATCTCGATTTAGATCAACTTAGCAATGCAGGCCAACTGAATTTAGAAACGCTGAATGTGGCCGGAATTTCAGGGCTGAACAGTTATTACAGCCTAAAGCGACAGAAGGTCATACCTTCTCGAACCCGTTAAATAAGGATAATACGAGACGCGTACAAAAAATTAGAATGTGAAATAGGCTAGCAAACAGCATCAAGCCCAACAAAAACAGGCCATCAATACGGCTCCATACTCGATCAGAGCCTGTATATACCCGTTTAGGCCTACTGAATACAATATCTAGTGCTAAGTCATGAACCTATTAGGCCGTCATTATTTAGCGTGTGGTTGTACTAAATACGGCTGCCCAAAACATTTCAAATAATCAGTAATATTGCCCGCATAATTTAATGCTAAGCTATTTTCAGATAATCTTTGAATATCTCTTTCGTTTTTAGGTATAACTAATTAATCTTGCAAAAGGTCCTAGCAGACCAATATATAAACATTTTTTAAAGTCGCTTTGTATAACGTAAAATCAAATGATATAAAGCATAAGCTGATATTTTCTGTAAATACTTGTTAATACCCTAGCCAATACACCATCCTCATGCCTATACCTAGCTCGTCATATTGAGGCTGCTCTGGCAGACAGCTGACCGCAGTGTCACTAAATTTAGCGGATATCGCCACAACAAAAGCATCCACCACATCGTCACGCACGAGTACCTTGCGCGGATATGCCGCTAACGCATCATTGATAACACATTCAGCTTTAGGGTAATAACGGCATAAAATTGCCAAACGCTCAGCGTAACCCTCAGCCGTTTTTTTATTGAAGCGCATTGGTGCCAAAGCATTTAAAGCGGCAAAAGCAACTTCAGGATGGCACTCATCAACACAGCTTTGTAAATCAGGCCGTTGCTGTAAAAAGCCATCTAATTCGCGCATTTTAGGTACAATAAACCAAGCCTGCTTCGATAACCCCTTGCCCACCACTTGTTTGTTCAGTGCATTCGCTTGTTCATAAGTCTCACAATACAATGCTTGACGCGATGGCGGGTTAAACACACTGGCGGCTCTTGAAACCCCTTTGGCCCTTAACATCTTACGCGCGGCTTTTTCACAGGCACGCCCCTCAATGTCATCACAAAAACCTAATGCCATATCTAACCAGAGACGACTAATAGACTGTTGTTTAAACAACGTAGCTACGCAATCCACCACACCGAAGTCAATAGCATCGCCATCTTGCTCAAGAAGAATATAAAACCAACCGGCCTTGCAACCATCTAAGCCGGCAACCCATGAAATCGATGGTAATATCATATAAACCCTAAAACGAAAACTAATTAAAAATACAATTAAAAAAGCAAAAATTTTTTAATTAAACGATCGCTAGCCTGTTAATGATAACGCTAAAGTAAATAGATCTCTGATTATTCTTATAAACTCATCATTAGAATTCATAGATTATCAGAGCTTGAGCATAACCATATAATTTAGCGATAAACGCCTAAATAAAGTGCCCAATACATATAATTTGATTTTTTCTCATAGTTTTGGCTCATTCCAAAATGGCTGCTCATCTCATTTTTTACTGTATGTACTCGAAAAAGCTGCCCGAACCTAAGAAAACGTGACTCTTTAGCGTCTGCCAAGAATGAGACTGGCATTGCCCCTGCCGAACACACTTGCAGTACACTATTTGTACTTTCTTGCAGTGGAATACAACCTTTAAACAGACTCAAACGTTAATGAATCTAATGCCCCTACAAGGCCGCAACAGCTCGACAATTAATGCCCGAAGAACCCTTTACATTGCAAACTATCATGGCCTATCCAGATTCAAAGCCTAGCTATTTCTCGCACAGTTGAACCTCGCCACCACTATAACGGGTACTTTTTGCGCGCTCCCCCTACATCGAGGTACCTAGATAAAAAACCAGTGCCCAATTCAATAAAAAATCGATAAAGTATCTTACCGCGTAGCCTTAAACGCTGCTGACAATACCAGCTTATTTAATAGGATTACTATCCACATCAGCTTTAACGACTCGTTCGCATTCATCAAGAGACAGGCCATTAGTAACTGTTTGTCTGTATAACTCAACCTTTCAGCATTTTAACGGCCGCCTCGGCAAATCGTTGGCCCAGTAAATGATAGCCCTCAGCGGTAAAGTGCAGGCCGTCCTCATGCAGCGGTAAATCACGGCATACAACCAATGTAGCGGCAGAGCAATGTTGATATTTTACTGAAATGTCATCTAGATCTTCAATTAAATGTTCGGCAAAGCGCCCAGATAACTCTGACACTAGCGCCTGTTGTTGGGCCTGGATTTGGCGCCAGTGGGGCTCGATCGGCAAGCCCAGACCATAATCATTGAGTTCACCCAATACCAGTTTGAAGCCCTTAGAAACGGCGGCGCCCTGCCCCGCCAACCGCAAGTCCCGCTTTAACCGTTGCAGTATTGAGCGAAGATTTCTACCGTACACTGGTGCCAAGTGAGGCTGAGCGTCCTCCTCGCCTTGCATCCACACCAGCGTAACTGAGACAACTGCGGCTGAAGATTCTGCGCGACTAATCGCGGTCAATACCGAATGCAGCAACCGATCGTAAAGATCGCCGCTGCGTCTACGAGATTCCTGGGCCGGTACCGCAATGCCTGGGGCAGACTGCCAGCTGTGACACCAGCGACGTATGGTCTGCCCACCCCAAGCCTCCTTAACCACCAGCACCGCATCATCGCCGCCAAGCGCATGGGTCACCAGTGGGGTGAAACTCTGCCCCACCTTTAAACGCTGCATGTTGGATTGACCCGAGAGAATAAACAGATGCCTGCCGCTAGCCATGTCATACCTAAACTATTATTTTTGTAAAATTTAATACCCTGCAGGGTATACATTAATATAACAATCGCCCCCTCAGCAACAATGAAAAATCAGCGCTATAACCATCGAGTATTACTCTAATCAGGACATACTCCCTAATGGCAGCGACGAAAAGTGGAAGTACAGGTTATGCAGGAGCAGTAGCCGATGCGTTTATTGATAGGGCATCGAACGCGACTCTTATGGCCAAACTCTGCATCGTTAAGCTTATTCATCAGCGCTCCAGATTCTGTAGATATAAAAAAGGCGCAACGGTTACCCGTCGCGCCTTTCAAGCAATCATACGACCAAGGGTTAGCCCTTAAGTAAACCCAGTAAAATTTCGGTCTTGGATTTCATTAAGGCTTCGTCGCCCTTTGATTCGACATTGAGCCTAACCACTGGCTCGGTGTTGGACATGCGCAAGTTAAAACGCCAGCCCTTAGCAAAACTCATGGAAATGCCATCGACCTTATCGATAGATTCAGCAGAGGCGGCAAACTCGGCCTCAACTTTAGCCAACGCTGCTTTGGGATCGTTGATCTTGCTATTGATCTCACCGCTACAAGGGTATTGCTGAGCGCGCGTGCCCAACTCTTCCGACAGGGATACGCCCTTCTTGCTCAGCAACTCAACAATCAGTAGCCATGGCACCATGCCGCTGTCGCAGTAGGAGAAATCGCGAAAATAGTGATGTGCACTCATCTCGCCACCATAAATGGCGTCTTCATCGCGCATAGCCTCTTTAATAAAGGCATGGCCGCACTTACTTTGGATGGCATTACCGCCCGCCGCTTCGCAAATATCGATGGTATTCCAGGTCAGGCGCGGATCATGAATGACCTTGCCACCCTTCTCTTTTTGCAAAAAGGCCTCGGCCAGCAGACCAACAATATAGTAGCCTTCGATAAACTCACCGTTTTCATCAAACAAGAAGCAACGGTCGAAATCGCCGTCCCAGGCGATACCCAAATCGGCCTTATGCGCTTTGACCGCATCGGCTGTCGCGGCGCGATTCTCTAGCAGAATAGGATTGGGAATACCATTGGGAAAAGAGCCGTCGGCTTCGTGATTGACCTTAATAAATTCGATTGGCAACAGATTTTCAAGGCCGTCGATAACTGGGCCGGCGGCGCCGTTACCCGCGTTCACCACTACTTTCAAGGGCTTCAGATTAGCCGCATCGACATAGCCAAGCAGGTGCTCTAAATAGTCCTCGAAATGGCTAATTTTTTTGAACTCGCCTTTCTTTTTAAGCGGACCAAAATTGTCTGCTTCGGCTAATGCACGAATATCTTTCAAACCCGTATCAGCACTGATTGGGCGCGCATCTTCACGCACCAGCTTCATGCCGTTGAAATCGATAGGATTATGACTGGCTGTTACCACTATGCCGCCGTCGTAGCCGCCGTGAAAAGTGGCGAAATAGATTTCTTCGGTACCGCACATACCGATATCAAAAACATCTACACCCTCATCACGCAAGCCTTCGGTCAGCGCCATTTTAAGGGCGCTGGAAGTAACGCGCACATCGCCGCCAACAACAACTGTTTTTGGCTTTAACCACTGGGCATAAGCGCGACCAATACGGTACGCAACGTCATTGTCAATTTCTGTACCCAACTGACCGCGAACGTCATAGGCTTTAAAACACGTTAGATCGGTAATTTTCTCTGCCATTTTGTCTTTCCTTGAAAGATTCAAACAATAAATAAAGTGACGTTTATAACTGTAGTCGCAGCTCAGTTATAGCTTTAACGACTTAATAAATTCTCGTACCTGCTCGCCCATTTCTGGGTGGCGTAATGCCAATTCGATATTCGCGGTGACATAACCTAACTTACTGCCACAGTCGAGGCTTCTACCGACGACACCGTAAGCCTCCACTTTCTCTGAGTCCATCAACATGGCAATAGCATCGGTCAGCTGAATCTCATCGCCGGCGCCATGTGGGGTTTTTTCGAGCAAGTCCCAAATTGAGGAAGACAGTACATAGCGCCCCACTACCGCCTGATTCGACGGAGCATCTTCGCGATCGGGTTTTTCAACCATGCCTTTAATAAGCGCAGTTGCTCCGCCAGCAAGCTCTTCGCCGGCACAGTCGACCACACCGTACTTATTAACCAACTCCCAAGGCACAGGCTCAACCATAATCTGACTGGCAGCGGTTGCTTCAAAATTTGCCACCATGGCGGCGAGGTTGTCTTGCTTCAAATCGGACGCGACATCGTCAATCAATACGTCGGGGAGCAGTACCGCAAAAGGCGCATCGCCTACCACAGAGCGTGCGCACAACACTGCATGACCAAGACCTTTGGCCTGCGGCTGACGTACAGAAATTACCGTCACACCTTTGGGAACAATAGAGCGAACATCTTCCAACAACGAGCGTTTAAGACGGGACTCTAATGCAGCTTCGAGCTCGAAACTGGTGTCGAAGTGATTTTCGATGGAATTTTTACTGCCGTGGGTAACCAGTACGATCTCTTTGATACCAGCGGCGACGGCCTCGTTTACCACATACTGAATCAGTGGTTTGTCGACCACTGGCAGCATTTCTTTAGGGATGGCCTTGGTGGCGGGCAACATACGAGTGCCTAGACCAGCGACGGGAATAACCGCTTTGCGTACTATCGACATACAAATTCCTTTTTTCCTAACTTTGCGGCAATGCCGCAACCGTGATATTAAATAATGTTTGTGGTGTCAGGTATAACCCAACTATGCCAGCTGTGAGTAAGCTTTTTCCAGCTTTTTTAACTGTTTTTTACCGGGGGCACCAAACACATTGACCGCGTGGCGCAAACGCGCACGAGTCATATCAGAACCCAGCAACACCATCGAGTCCATTACCGAGATCGTCGAGGTGGTGCCGGCAATAGCGACGAACAGCGGCGCTAAAAAGTCTTTCAACTTGATATCCATCTGCTCAGCCAACAGTTTTAGCTCTGCAAAAATGTCCTCGCGCTGCCAGCTGTTCAAGTTTTCCATACGCCATAGGGTATATTGCAACAGCGGCTTTTGCTGTTCTAAGTCCAACTTCAAAACACTGAAATTTGATTCATCTAAATCGAGCATACCCGACACTAAGAATGACATCAGCGGAGCAAAATCACTCAAGGTCGACATACGCTTTTGTGCATGAGGCAGCATCTTTAGCAGGTTAGTACTGTTTAGAGCCCAGTCTTTTAATCGCTCTGCCAACTGTTCGCTACTCAGATCTTCACGAATCCATAGGCCGTTGAGCCAGTCGAGTTTCTCAACATCAAAAATAGGCCCCCCGAGAGAGACGCGCTGCACATCAAAATTGTCGATCATCTGCTGCAGGGTAAATTTCTCGCTTTCGTCGGGCATAGACCAACCCATGCGCCCGAGGTAATTGACCAGCGCTTCGGGCAAG
>CAJWZU010000065.1 GCA_913050115.1 uncultured Cellvibrionales bacterium | reverse complement strand
TATGCCAAAAGATGTCGGCAATGCCGTCGCCATTAAAGTCGTAATCGACCGCTGCCATGGTATTAGCAGAGGCGATCATCGTCCCTAGCAACAGCGCTGATGTGGTTAATTTTTTCATAGAAACCTCAATTTTTATTTTTAGAATTGAACTTAACTCATAGCTGAGATCGTATTTTAAAGGTCATCGACTCAAGAAAAGCCCGCTCAAGTATTATTTTTTATAATCTCTACAGAACTAAATACAGCTACCTATCAAATATAGAAACCAGAAGATCGAACAAAACACACCCGATAAAGTTTCCACCGTATCGGAGAATAACCATAAATACCGATTTATTCAAAGCCTAAAATAGCGATATTTGCAATCACGCATTTGCACATGGACACTCAGCAATTGAAATACACGCGCACCAGCTATGTACAACTTAGTTAATTACAACAATATCGGTATACGGGTCATGTGCTGCGGATAAATTCATGTGACAACATTAAACACATCAAAGCCCCGCTCATCACAATCCTCTTTTCAGGCTAAAAAATCACCGAAAGTACGAATCGGCACTGGCTATTAAACGTAGCAAGCTCAAATTCAGGCGAGCTTAGAGCTTTTAAAATTAAAGCCCTACACCATATGCTTTTAAGCTGAGCACCAGAAATAAAAAAGTCGAAAAAAAGGGCCTGCATCAAACGATACGGGCCCTTTTTCATTTACTGGTTTACATCGATCTAAGGTCACTCAATACATTAACAAGACAAAAACTCTTAGAATCTTGATAAAAAATTCCAGATTTCTTGAAAGATATGTTCGTCTCTTCTCCAATTAAAACCATGGCCGGTGTCTTTTGCCACTACATGGTGAATTTCTACACCCAGTGCACAGTTCGTATGAATCAGCTTTTCAACCGCAGTACTGCCCCAAACTTCAGTGGTAAAGGCATCGTTAACCGAGCAATTAAACTGATCCACCCAATTTAATACACTGTCTTGCGCAGTTAAAAACTCGCCTGCAAAAGTATTACCGCCAGCCGCTGGAATAGTGGTGTCGTTTTCGCCGACAATTTGCATCACCGCCACCGGAGTTTGCGCTGTCATATCAGCAATGGTCAGTTTTTGCTGACTAAACATAGGCACCACCGCGTTAAAATAAGTAGTGCGCTTTGCCAACAAGTTCACTAACCCCGAGCCGTTTGACATGCCTGCAGCATAGGCTCGACTTAAATCAAGGTTATGATAATGACTTAACTCTTCCATAATCAGGTCAATAAACTCAACATCGTCAGCACTGGTCGGCTCCGACCCAAGATTCCAGAAACCGCCATTGCCACCATCGTCTCTATGACCATTGGCATAAATACCAATAAACTCACCAGCGTTAATTAAATCGTTCAAACCCGCTGCATTTAACCATTGCTGACTGCTACCGGTGGCACCATGAAAAGCAAATAGCAGTGGATAATCAGCATTACTGTCCATATTTTCAGGCGTTACAACATGCACTGTTCGCTGCACAGGTTGCCCTAAAATAGTCTGTTCAATACTTAATTCATTGACACCAGCCGCAAAGTTTTTGTTTTTCACTGTTATGCTCAGATCATCAATAACCTCAACATTATCAAAGGTCGCCTCGATACAGCTTTGATAGCTGTCAGAATAAAGCGCATTGAAACCGTTCTGCCAAGGCACTAACTTACAGGCAAAGTTTGCCCCCGATACCGACCAATCTTGATCCCAGTGGTTATTCTGCGAGCCCGCGCCATCCTGCGAGAAACCATTTGACTGACTGCCACAACCGAGCATTTCAGCCGCGGGTATTGGCACGCTCAGGTAGTCAGCCATCAAACGATAGTACTTGATTCGGTTGGCAGAACCGGCCGATTCAGAGCCGCTACCACACTCAAGGCCACCATTAATAATATTGGTAGTGGCGCCAAAGCCAGCCTCGAAGCCGGCAGCCAGATCAAAGGAGTTGGGCTGCCAAGTGCCGTCGATAACATGCAACATGCTTGGCTTTGGCGACTGCGGGGTGACAAAGAAAAAGGTGGCTGTAGCGAGATTCAACCACGTGTCAGCCACACGCTCAGGGTCGTTCAACAGTACCGAGGTATCGCCAAAGATCGCCTTGCCGAACAGGCCATAATTGTAATTCCAACTCAACTGCTTGGCACCCCGACCAAAGTACTTTTTACCCGGCGCACACGGGAAGGCCTGCTGCTGCCAGCCGCTGCAAGCCCCATAGGTACCGCGATTAATTTCACGCAGATAATAAAGACCCTGCTTCCAAGTTGGCAGCTGCTCACCATCGACCATCAAACTGCCATGGTTGAAGCCGGTCTCTTGTACAAAATGCGCAAACATAGTGGCCAAACTCTTGCGACAAATAGCATCGGAGTCTCTGCCATCAAGATAAGTACTACAGATAGATTCAAACAGACCGATACCGCGCAGCAAATTGGTATAGCTATAACCTTCATTGCGATAAGGGAAGAGCGCGTCCCAATCGCTATCGGTGAAAATAGCTTCTACCCGCTTAACGTTCTCGGGGTTAGCGGCGCGGCCGGGAATAATCAGCTCGACCATAGTAATGTCACGCGTCTTAATTGACGCTTTAATCTGTTCGAATTTGTCGCTAGAGGTTAACTGTTCAGCCTTGGCGGCCAAATCAGAAGCACACACTGTGTAGCCGCCCGCTTTGGCTTTAACACCGCAGTCAGGATTAACGCCGCCGCTGGATGAGCTGCTCGAACTTGAAGACGAACCCGAGGAGGAACTGCTCGAGACATCAATACAATCGCGGACAAACGTCCAAGCTCCGCCGTTAGTTGGCGTCGCTTGCGTCCAATTCTTGGCTTGATACAGCTTACTATTATGCTGTAACTGATCGCCGCCACTGGCATGTGATGGATTGCCGGCCCAATCTTTCTGAGGCCAGTTAGGGTACTCGTTAATACCCTCGCAGCTATTGATAGTAACCACACCCGATGAGGAGCTAGAAGATGAGCTGGAACTACTTGAGGAAGAGCTAGAGGATGAGCTAGAACTGCTTGAGGATGATGAACTAGAGCTAGAACTGCTTGAGGATGATGAGCTAGAGCTAGAACTGCCGGAAGAAGATGAGCCGTTCATCCAATCAGAAGGGTCAATTGACAGTGCGCTTTGCTGATTTCCGTTAGCATCACTTATGGCAAGTTTAACCTCACCACTAGACTGCTTATGCCAGAGGATGTCGGTACGACCATCGCCGTTATAGTCTGCTAGCTGATGGGTCCATGCAGAGAATTTAGCGTCTAAGTTCTCAGCACGCGCCTGACCACCTGAAGCGTCACTGATGGCAACCTTTACAACGCCCGATTCGGCTCTGTGCCACAAAATATCATGGCGACCATCGCCATTAAAATCAGCTAGGTCAGCAGTCCAAGCATTAAACTTAGAAAAGTGATTAACAGACGATGCTTGTTTGCCGTCGGCGCCGGTGATGCCAACTTTTACAGTGCCATCATCGCTTTTACGCCAGAAGATATCGTCAGTTCCGTCACCATTAAAATCAGCAACTTGAACATCCCAAGCAGAGAAACGCTTGAATGGTACTGCATTAACCACGCCGGCTTGTTTGCCATTGGCATTAGTGAAAACAATTTTTGAAGAGCCGTCCGTACCCCGACGCCACAACATGTCGTCGCCGCTGTCACCATTAAAGTCACCAACAAACACTTCCCAAGCGGCACCCTTGTCGAAAAATGACTCGAGGCGAGCCTGATCACCGTTAGCATTACTAATGCCTACTGCAACAGTACCTGCTGATGGCTTGCGCCATAAAATGTCGTCGCGACCATCGGCGTTAAAGTCACCAATATGGGTCTCCCACGCACTACCTTTGGGGTCTAAATTATTAACTGCGCCCTGATTACCATTGGCATCGCTGGTGGCAACTTTTACCGCGCCAGTTACTTGGTTACGCCAAAGAATATCAACAGTACCGTCGCCGTTGAAATCACCCATTTGGGCGTTCCAATTACTGTCCTTGTCATTTAAGTGCTCGACGCGAGACATAGCGCTATTGCTATCGCTTATAGCAATATTGACGCTACTATCATTACCATCATGCCAAAAGATGTCGGCATTGCCGTCGCCGTTAAAATCGTAATCGACCGCTGCAATAGTATTGACAGAAGCAATCATCGCTCCTAGCAACAGCGCCGATGTGGTTATTTTTTTCATAGAAACCTCAATTATTATTTTTAGAATTGAACTAATTTCGTAGCTAATATCATTTAATCGACCAGCCATCGATAAAAACGCTCCCTTTCGTTAATGTGCCCGAGCTCCCTTTAGACACTTGTTCCACCCCATGGAGGGATAGAAAATTGATTAATAATCAGCTCTAATTTGCACAAGTGCACGATTCAAAACTGTTATTAGATAACTCTAATTAGTCGCACGAGCAGCCCTAAAGGTGTTGCTTTGACTGCGTCCCCCTGGAATTTGTCTACTTAGAATGATTCCTGATTATAAAACTACCATGACACTGCCAAAAAAAGCAGGCAAATAGTTATAAAACATTAGTAGATATGAGGTGTGGGAATATAAAACACACTTTCGCCCCAAGGAAACATTGATCAGTGATTATCAGAAACACAGACACTCAAAACCCACAATATCTGTAAGACACCAATTACATTTGTGAATATCTGCAAACCAAGCTACGAAGTTTCAATTAGGTGCGTACAAACCGTTTTAATTATGAACGCGGCGCACAAAATTAATGGGCAGCAAAAGTACAACAACAGCAATAAACAGGCTGTAAAACACAAGGGAGCCACCCCACTGGAGAGTCACACCTAATACTACACACTAGTGAATGTGCATTCGCCAGGACCAGGTCCTCGCCAGAAGTGCAGCTATTGCAACGACACTGTTGCAGGGGGACTAATCGGCTTATAAATGCCTATAATATAGGGCTAAACGCCTTGATCAGATACATTGGTCGTGCCCAAGGCGCTGCCTAGATAAGCTATCGGGTAAACAAACAGCTGTCTGGGGCATATTAAGTGCTTTAGGTTAATTGCTACTCAGCACATAAGGCGCAAAATGTCTGCCCATACAAGAAAAATAAGCCCGACCTCTCAGCGCAGCTTAATTAGCAGCGCCAGGCAGTCGCGCTAACAGTAGCTGAAGTAACGAATTTTGGTCCTTGTCATAACACTCAATAGTAATATCCGCGTAACGCTGGTACAGCACTCGACGCTCTACAAATAAATTCTCGAAGGACTGATCATGCCGCCGCGCAATACCGCGCTGATCATAATTGTGAATACGCGCTCTAAGCTCTGTTAAGCCGACATCGAGGAACACCACCGGCCCCAAGCTGCATAAATGCTGCATACCTTCATCCGAATAAACGGCGCTACCGCCGGTGGCTATAATATGATTGTCATATTGCGCTGCCAGCAACACCGCTTCTTCTATTGCGCGCAATGTCAAATAACCGCTCTTATCGAGAATGTCTTGTAAGGTTGCGCCCTCGCGAAGCTGAATGAGCAAGTCGGTATCGACAAAATCTTTGGCTAGCTCTTTTGCCAACAGCAAGCCGATAGTACTTTTGCCGGCGCCCGGCATGCCCACTAAAATAACACTGCTGTCCATATTATGCCTCGCTCTCTTCGTTAAAGTGTATCGCCAGCCATACCGTTTGAACCTGTTTTGAGGTGCTGAGAACACGGTGCCGGCAGTGAGCGGGAATATGCAGAAACGAGCCCTGTTGCAATTTTACGTGCTGCATCTGCCCCGCAACCTCGAGTTGCAGCTGTGCGTGTCCCTGCAATAGCAATACCCACTCGGATTGTTCTTGATCGTAGAAATCCCCCTCTTTTGAGCTTTGCCCTGCAGACACTATACGCTCGATGCGCAAGCCCGGCCGCGCTAGCAGCTCAGTAAATACCTCACCCGACTGGGCATCCGGCAGATCGAGAAGTAGATTACATGGCTGTTCGCTCATGTTATTGAGCCCAAAGAAAGTGACTGCGGCCAGCGCGAGGCACACGGAAAGTTTCAATAGCGCCGCGCTGTTGTAACGTCACATACATACTGCGACCGTCGACGCCACCAAAGGCGACATTAGTGGGAAATTTACCCACGAGTTTCACTTCGCGAATAACATCCCCCTGCGGCGAAAGCATATCAACACGGCCAGCACCATAACGGGCGACAAACAGGTTACCCTCGCTGTCGCAGCGCATGCCATCTAAACCAAAGTCATGGTATTGGTGAAACAGGCGTTTATTACTAATGCCGCCGCGGGCGTCTAAGTCATACACCCAAATACGCCGCTGGACGCTTTCGTTAACATACAAAAGACGCTCATCGTGGCTAATCTCTATACCGTTAGTAGTACCCATATTAGCCTCGAGCAAGGTAGCTTGACCATCGAGATCGATACGCCAAAGCTGGCCGCTATTACCGCTCCAATTAGGGTCACTGGCGTAAATAATACCACTGGCGGCGATGGCCAAATCATTAGGCTGATGCATACGCGCATCGTGGGCATAAATCTCAACCCGCTGACTAGCCGGATCAATTTTCAAAACATTGTGACCGGCATAATCGGCAACAAACATCTCGCCCTCGGCATTAAAACGAATACCATTACCAATACTGCCTTCGGGCAGTTGTAATAATTTAGCACTCTGACTCTTGTGGTTGCCCTGTACCCGAACCACACCAATAGTTCCCTCGCGGCGATAATTTACAGCATAGAGATTACCTCGTTCATCAACGGCTGGACCTTCAATACCTTGAGTAAAAACGCCATCAGAAACTAGGTCCTGCAGTACGAAATTAGCACTTTTGGGTTGCGTCACAGTGACGCGATAACTGCTAGGTTTAGAGACAGAGGGCTCAATAACAGAGGTACAAGCGGGTAACAATATGACGGCTAATAATAAAGTCGATATATTAAAGTTCATGCAATAGCATCCAGCGCAAATATGATGGTGCCATTATGCCAAAATCAGCCAGTAAGCGCATACATAAGAGGCCGCTGAGCCTATTTATTATAGCTGGCTTTGATAAATGCATTCACCAGTGCGAGCAAGACCACACCATAAATATTGCAGTGCTACAGCCCAATTCATATCGCTACCTGCAGCAAATTGATGACAAGGTAGCGCTGCTGCAGATACAAGAAAATAGCTATTTAATCTATTGTCTTGAGATGAAAAGTTTTAAATTTAAAGCTAAAAAGAGTCTGTTTTTTTAATCTATAAACGACATGATATTTATTAAATTCATTTATTAAAACTAAAAAAACCCCGCCGATTTATCGGCGAGGCTTTTTAGGTAAAGACATCTGGCTTAATCGATTAAACCATATTCATCTTTTAATACAGCAATAATTTCCGCTTTTGGGTTGTTCGATAACTGCAGCTTTTTACCAATAATCTTTTCGGCAATACCCACATAGGTTTTGGAGATTGCCATCAACACATCGACCGGTAACTGATTGTCTCGGGCCAAAGCTTGGCGTTCTAGCATGCGCTCTTTATTGAGTAAAATATCGGGGTCAGGAAAGTGATTTAACAGCAGCTGACGAAAACCCTCTTTCGAATTCTCGACTACCTTACCCTCGCGATAACTCGGCCCATCCCAGATACGAGAAGAATCAGGAGTACCCACTTCATCCATATAAATCAACTTCTCAACACCGCATTTATCGGTAACAAAACCGAATTCGAATTTAGTATCGACAAACACTTGATCAACATCCGCCAGCGCTTTACTTATTACAGTAAAACCTTCTTTTAATAAACGCTCGTAAGTATCAACATCAGCACTGTCGCGGAAACCAAAAGCCTGATGATTGTCGACGATATTGGCACGAGTGATATTAACGTCGTCCGCTTCCGGTACCTTAGGTATCCCTTTAAGAATACCTTTGGTCGAGGGTGTGACTAGCAACCCATCAAGACGCTGGTCTTTTTGTAGTTCTTCGGGCAATTGTATGCCACAAAATTGACGTTCTCCCTTCTCATAAGCTCGCCACATAGAACCGGTAATATACTGCCGACAAATAGCTTCGATCATTACCGGTTTGGCTTTTTGCACAATCCACACAAACGGATGAGGAATATCAAGAATATGACTGTCGGCCAAGCCTTGCTCGCGAAACAAGTCAAACCAGTGATTCGATATAGCATTCAGCGCAGCACCCTTGCCCGGCACACCCAACAAGCCACCCTCGCCCTGCCAAACACAGTCAAAGGCTGATATTCGATCGCTGATCACCATAATTGCCAGAGGCGCATCGGGTGCAACATCGTAGCCTTTGTCGGCAATCAAACGACGGCTATCGGCTTCGGTGAGCCAGTACACAGAACGAACTTTACCGCTATGAACGGGCTTATCGGTACGAATAGGCAGATCATTGTTAACAGCTAGAACCTTCTCGGCAAAAGAGAAGCTGGCGAGAGAAGCGTTGGCGAGTGTCATATTGTGAGTTCCAATCTATCGAGCGCAGAGCTAAATAACGCATTCTAACAGATAGCGGTTTATCGAACCTACAGGTATCGCAATGAGTCTTTTGTGCCTGTGCCTGCCATTGCCGTCAACTCAACGGATCACCTTTGCGTATTATAAATACTGTAGCACAGCCATAATTCGCCTATTAAGGCTATGCTGACTTACTATAAATTGCTAAAACATCGGGGATTACACTCAGGATAATAGGCAAATTCTGCTATGATCAGCGCCCAATTTTAGACTTCGGTGTAATAACTCAACATGTTTAACTGCGACGCCCTGCAACAACTCAAACAAGACATGCACTCCAGTAAAGAGATCGTCCAAGGATTGGTGCGCGGCACCAGCAAACGCTTCGGCTTTGTGGTTCTGGACGATGGCCGCGAGGCTTTTCTTAACCCCGATGAAATGCAGCGAGTGTTTCCCGGCGACCGAGTTGAAGTGAGCCTGTGCACCAATGAACAAGACAAGTTAGAGGCGACGCTAGAAACACTCATTGACTCTGCTTTGGATGAATTTGTCGGCCGCTATATCGTGCGCGGCAAAGGCCACTTTGTTGAACCCGATGTACAGGGGTTTAACCGCTGGATTTTTCTCGCGCCCAAAGATCGCCTAGACGCACTCAGCGGCGACTATATTCGCGTGCGCATAATGCGCCACCCATTCAAATACGAAGGCAAGGCACAAGCCAAAGTATTAACGCGTATTGGCCGCGATGAAGACGTTGCCATCGAAGCCAAATACACCGTCGACAAGTTTCAGTTACCGTTTATGTTTGGCGAAAAGGCCAAAGAACAAGCCAGCGAACTAGAAAGCGAATGTTTTAGTGCCCAAGGCTCACGCCGCGATTTAACCGCTATACCATTTGTTACCATCGACGCAGAATCCACTTTAGATATGGACGATGCGCTTTATGCCGAAGCCAGCTCAGAGGGCGGCTGGAAACTACTGGTCGCCATCGCCGACCCCAGCTCCGAAATTGAATTTGGCAGTGCCTTAGAACTGGCTGCACGCGATCGCGTCAACAGTGTCTACCTGCCCGGCAACACCATCACCATGCTGCCAAAGGAACTCTCTCACCAAACCTTCTCGCTAGTAGCGGCAAAAGCTCGGCCTGTGCTAATTTGCGAGATAAATGTTGCCGACGATGGCGCCATTAACCATTTCAATTTTTTTGAAGCGCTGATTCAGTCTCGGCAGAAATTAAGCTATACCGGTGTTGCCGCTCTACTCGACCAACAACACGACACAACCTATGCAAATGAAGAGGTCGATGCAGAGACCGCTATGTCACTACAGACACTGTCGGAGCTATCCTACGCACGCACTCGCTATCGCCAAGATCACTCTCTGGTGATGGAAGACCGCCCCGACTATTACCCACTTTTGGATGGTAAGCGCAAAATCGAGCGCATCGAAAAATGCGAGCGCACTGTTGCCCATGCGCTAGTAGAGGAGTCCATGCTGGCCACCAATGCCTGCGCCGGTGATTTTTTTGCGCAAAACCCAGGTAATGGTATATTTTCCACCCATGCCGGTTTTAAAACCGAGCGCTTAGATGAAGTGAAATCGCTGCTTAAAGATGACCGCCCAGAACTAGCGGCTGAGTTAGATTTAAACACGCTCGACACACTGCAAAGTTACCAAAAACTTATCTCAAGTTTGCAGCGTAGCAACGCCAATTGTGTGGTACTTGCCACCTTAAAACGCACCCTGCAACCGGGTAAGCTGAGCATGGAAGCAAAGCCGCATATGGGCTTGGGCCTCACGCACTACGCCACTATTACCTCGCCCATTCGACGCTATAATGACTTTTACAATCATCAAGCGATTAAAAACATTCTCAAGGGTAACGCCACTCAAATTCTGCCTGATGGCAGCATTGAAAAACTTCAACAACAAATAACGGCCGGCCGCCAAGCCTGCCGTCAAATGGAACGCTGGCTCTACTGCCAGTTTATGCTGCAACATGTCGGTAAAACATTCAACGGCACCGTCTCGCTAGTCACAAGTGCTGGACTCGGTATTGTACTGGCAGATTTTGGCATTCAAGGGTTCTGCTACTTGGCAGCCGACAGAAACAACCGTCCTAAAGTAGACTCGCGCCGTATGAAGCTAAGCCATAATGAACAAGATTATTATTTAGAACAAGAAGTAGAAGTGCTGGTTGAGTCGGTCGATATCGATGCACGCAAAATTAACTTGGCATTTATCACCGAGGCAAAGGCACCCTAATGACTAAATATTTAGTCCTCTGCGCAAGCGGTCTATTAATGGTCGCTTGCGCCAACAAACCCGCGCCCACTGCTTTTTCACCTGATAGTTACGATAAAGTTGTGCGCAGTGAAAAAATAGAACTAGGCTTGCCAATTCACTCTCCTGCCGCAAAATACCCTAGCTGGCAGGTAGCAAAGCGCCAAGATGGCTGGGTACTGTTGGAATACACTATCCTCACTAATGGTCGCACCCATAACGTACATGTGATCGATTCCAGTCCCACTAAGATTTTTGACCAGAGCGCGATCGATGCCGTGCAACAGTATCGGTATCGGCCCATTCAACAGAATGGCCAGGTTATTTCAGTCGACCAAGTGCGCAGCAAAATCACTTTCGACGCGCTTTAATGGATTAACTCAACATGGCCCAGTCAGACGCAAAAAAATTACAGCTAAAGCATCATCAGCTGATTCATGCAGAGCAGTGTAAAGTGGTCTCACACGTCCAGCGTGATGAGCGCAACAGTGACTGGGTTGTACATACGGTAATGATTGAGGGCTGGAATGTGCCGTTTAAATTTAAACGGCAGGGTAACTACCAAAACTTAAAGGGCGCGCGGGTGAATATCACCTATTACCCAGAAACTGAAAATGTAGCGGGTCTGGATTTTGAGACCATGAAAGTCGTGCGTATTAAACGCAGTTAACCTTTGCATTGCCAATTAAGGGAGCGTCGATGGGCATGTCGCCGCTAAGATGCCATCTGTCGAATAAATAACACAGCGCCACCAATCTAATGCCAAATACGACGTCAGTTACAGCATAACTTGACACTTATTCAGCGAGTCAAAGATCACCACCGTAAAACAAAAAACGCGAGCCGAAGCTCGCGTTTTTTTATCCCGGCACCAAAAGCCAGCAAAATAGACAAAGGGTAATTGTAGCGCGAGCGCGAGGCAGCTCCGAGCAGGGAGTGCACGCTAAACACATGACGGCGTGGTCACTCCATGGCATCACTACAATCATGGCTTGCCGTTCGCCCTGAACATAAGCAAAGCGCTAACACGATCGCTATGCACAGTAAAAGTACAGGTTTTACAGGAGCAAAAACCTGCACGCAATCACGCTAACAGTACGTTGTTATTCCCATTCAATCGTGGCGGGTGGTTTGCTGGAGACATCGTAGGCCACCCGAGAGATATGTTCGATCTCGTTAATAATACGGTTGGAAACCTTTTCTAACAGCTCATACGGCAGGTGTGCCCAACGCGCCGTCATAAAGTCGATAGTCTCAACAGCACGCAACGACACCACCCAAGCGTAGCGGCGACCATCACCGACCACACCAACAGATTTAACTGGCAGAAACACAACAAACGCCTGGCTGGTTTTGTGGTACCAACCCGCGGCATGCAGCTCTTCCAGAAAGATA
>CAJWZU010000064.1 GCA_913050115.1 uncultured Cellvibrionales bacterium | reverse complement strand
AATAGAAAAAGCACTGCAACTTTTTTCCGAAACAGGTCTCAGTCGTGGCGACATATTATTGGTTACCGATGGCATTGAAGGGATTGCCACCGATACTGTGCGTGAATTACTCCGAAATACGCAATTTCGGTTATCTATTTTAGGTGTTGGTAGCGACGAAGGTGCCCCTATAGCTAGCGGCCGAGGTGGGTTTGCACGTGATGCTAGAGGAGCGATTGTAATTGCTAAACTTAATAGTGCAGCGCTGCGCAGCTTAGCTATTGACTTAGACGGACACTTTAGTCTACTGCGCAGCGATGACAGCGATATTGAATTTCTTGGCAATTTAGACGTGCTCACCGATCAGCGCAACCGCAAGATCAGTCGAGAATTTGACATATGGCAAGACGCCGGCCAATGGTTATGCCTACTTTTACTGCCTTTTGCACTTATAGCGTTTCGACGCGGCTTAATCTTGCCTGCACTATTATTTATCCCCTTCATGCCCCAGCCCGCCAGCGCCTTTGGCTGGGCTGATTTATGGCAAACCGCCGATCAGCAGGGGCAACGATTATTGGAACAGGGAGATGCCAGTAACGCTGCAGCAAAATTCAACAACAATAACTGGCAAGCCAGCGCACAATATAAAGCAGGTGATTATAAGAGCGCCGCTGAAAATTTCGCTGCTAGCGACAGCGCCAACGCCAACGCTCATTACAACCGAGGTAATGCCTTGGCACGCTCCGGTAAACTCGATGAAGCCCTCGACGCTTATAACCAAGCCCTAGCGGCAAACAGCGACTTTGAAGATGCACAATTTAACCAAGCGTTGATAGAAAAGCTCAAGGAACAGCAGGAATCTGAGCAAGAACAAAGCGAGGAACAAGATAAAGAGCAAGGCGACAAGCATGATCAAGACAGCAGCGGTGACTCTGATGACAACTCGAAAGGCGAGCCAAGTGATAATTCAGAGGGCGACCCTAAAGACGATACTAAAGACTCACCCGAGGGGGAAAAAAATAGTGAACCCAGTGATTCACAGGCCAGCGATGAGCCTGGTAAAGATGGCGAGCAAGAACAGAAACAGCCGGACTACAGTGAATCTGAGCAGGAATCTGAATCTGAATCTGAATCTGAATCTGAATCTGAATCTGAATCTGAGTCTGAGTCTGAAGAATCAGACCAACGGGAGAGCGAGCCCAAAGCCAGCGAAACCCAGCAACCCTCTGAGCCCAACGAGCAGCAAGGGTTAAGCCCAGAACAAGCACAAGCACAAGCACAAGCAGCGGAGGATAAAGCCCAGCAAGAACAGCTGGAACAATGGCTACGGGGCATTCCCGACGATCCGGGCGGCTTGTTACGCAATAAATTCAAACACCAACACCAGCAACAATTGCGCAGTTCCATGCGTGGGCGCGACAACAAACCAGAAAACGGCGCCGCCGAGCGCTGGTAACCACGAGCTAGACTTATGACAAAACAGACAATCAACCTCATTCTAAGTACCTTACTAGTATTGGTTAGCTTTTATACACACGCTGACACGCTGGTCGCAAAGGTTGACCGCAGTACTATTGGCAACGGCGAAGCGGTGCAGCTCAATATTACCTATACCGGCAGCTCCAGCCGCGAAATTAACTTAGATGTGCTCGGCGCTGACTTTGACGTGTTAAGCCGAAGTAAGTCCAGCAGCACGCAGATATCGTTTGGCGGCAACAGTACCTCGTCTGCCACCAGTGAGTGGCGAGTTTTGCTTAGTCCCAAACGTATTGGCAACTTAGTTATCCCTGCTTTTGTTATCGATGGCATCAGTAGCGAGCCCATCTCAATTACGGTTAATGCGGCTGCGCAAAATAGTCGCGAGACCGGTAAAACGGAAGCTATTTATCTTGAGACTGAAATCAGTACCGCCAAGCCTTACGAGCAAGAACAAGTGCTTCTAACGATTCGTCTGGTGAGTGAATACAACATTGTTGACCACGACTTTGATCAGCACGACCCTATTTTGCCCGATGCCAAGTTTGAGCGTGTTTATGTCGGTAAATATCGTCGTCAGGCAAATGGCAAACAACAAGAAGTATTTGAAAAAATCTATGCCATTTACCCACAGTCACCTGGTGCCCTGACTATTCCAGCTGTACCAAATGCCGTTATATACCAAGAGCCGTCACAGGATCCTCGAGCCTCTTTTTTTAGTCGCAGCAACCGCATCCGCAAAGATTTCCAATCTAAAATTCAAACTCTGCACGTGCAAGTCAAACCACCACAGCAGCACCTGTGGCTACCCGCACAAAAGCTAACATTAGAGCAGCACTGGAGTTCATCACCGGGCAACTTTGTAGTAGGCGAACCCATTACTCGAGACATCACTATTAAGGCGATGGGGCTGCTGGCATCGCAACTGCCCGAGCTAAGCATAGCCGAACTCGATGATTTTAAGTTCTACCCCGATCAGCCACAGCTGGACAACCAGCTAAGCAACACGGGCATTATTAGTACTCGCTCAGTATCAACCGCTATTGTGGCGTCTAAAGCTGGCCGCTACACATTGCCAGCGATCACTGTCAAATGGTGGGATTTAAAAGCCAAACAGCAGCGCAGCGCCACACTGCCTCCGGTCGAGATTGTTGTTATGAATGCCGCCGGAAGTATTGTTGATCAGCCCCCAGAGGTTACTGCCCCGAAGCTTGCAGTCACTAATATCGCTGCATTAGAGCTAAAACCGCATACTGTCGATGCCAATCCTTTATGGATTGCGGCCTGTGGGTTCTTTGCCCTAACCACCCTCCTGTTCGCTGTGCTTTGGCGCCGAGCCAAAAAAGTACAGTTTATTGCCGGGACGGCAATAGGCGTCAAACCGCCGAGCAGTGACAAACAGGCCTTGAAAGAGCTGCGTCGTCACTGTGAATTAGGGTTACTTACGGGGGTTCGCAAATCGTTGTTGCAGTGGGCACAAAAACGCTGGAACGACAAAACAGTCCTGACACTTGCGGATATCGAGCAACGATTGCTCGTTATTGATGATAGTGAGTTACTTATTGATCTGCTTAAGCAGCTAGATGGCAGCCTTTACAGTAATAAATCAATTGAGATAGACAGCATGGCTATCTATCAGCAAGTAAAGCGTATGGCGCTCCCTGCGCAAAAGAAACACAATCAACAGACTGAGTTGACGCCACTGTATCGTTAATACAAAAAATAGCGTTATAGCCACAACGCAGCAGTAATCGCCATAAACGTATCACCAGCAGGAACGATGTAATGGCCTCCTGCGGTAACTGCAGCGACAACCTAGTTACAGAGTGAGCGCCAATCATGGCGCTCGATGCCGATACCAACACCAGCCCAAACCCCGACAGCCTGGCAAAAAAACTAAAACGCAAAACCCCAACAATGGCTGGAATCAGAATAACACCAACCCTCGGCTGAATAAAATCATCGTAAATACCCCCCAGTAACGGCAGCCAAAAGCGCTTGGATTTATCCGCTACTTTATAAGTGAACTTATCGGGTTAAAGCGCAATCGGTGAGGACGCAGTAATATGATCACTGCCACGCAAAGAATAGTGCCAAGCAGCAAGGGCTTAAGTAGCCGCAACGGTAGCAACGCTGGCAATATGGCTTTAATAATCGTGCCAAATAAAGTTGGCATCACCACATCAACAGCACACCTGTGATTGCCGACATGACGAAAGCCCAGCGCTGCCGACAATGTTTGAAAAAAAATCCAAGGCAGCGGTTGGCATAAGCACCATCAGTACGGGAATCATTGGGCTGGGGCTGCCACCGATCAAGGTGTTGATAACCCCAGCAATCAAGCCCGTAGCCATTAATAGCCGTCAGTAACTACTGCCGACATCTTTAGGCATGTAACGACTTAAATACGACTTCGTAGACATCCTTGGACAGGGTCGGTTCGGCCATTATTCGCTCTAGCTGTGCTCGCATTTGCGCTTGGCGCGCGGGCGCATATTTGTGCCACTTAGTAAGTGGCGTAAGTAGGCGCGATGCAATTTGCGGATTCAATTCATTGAGAACAATGATTTGATCGGCCAAGAATTCATAACCGCCTACTGCGTGAAAGTTAATCGCATTGGCAGAGCAAAAACTGCCGATCAAAGAGCGTACTTTATTGGGATTACTCATATCAAAGGCCGAATGCTGCATTAGCGCTTTGACTCGGTCGAGAGTACCCGGCAAGGTGCAAGCGGCTTGAGCCAGCAACCACTGATTGACCACCAACGCTTCATCTTGCCAACGCAAAAAGAATGCCTCTAGCGCTGCAGTCTTTAATACCTCAGCTTCGTCGCCACTCGCGTTGATCAGTGCGTGCAGTGACGCCATTGCATCAGTCATATTATTAGCGGCAATAAATTGCTGCTGACAGCGTGCCAAATTAGCTGAGCTGTTATCCAGAGCCAACAATTTTAACGCGGTATTATTCAGCGTACGAGCAGCAATAGCTTCGGCGTTATAAGCATAGTCTTGCGCGCAGTCATGGCTGTCGATCACGGCACTTAAACCCTCGCTTAGGGCCTTGGCCAGTAAGCTGTTAACCCGCTCACGCGCCAGGTGGATATTCTCCACCTCAACTACCTCGGCAATTTCACTCAAATACGCCTCACTCGGGAGGCTGAGCATATACGCAACCATCGCCTTATCTAAGCTGTCATCGGCAAGTATCTGACGGTACGCGGCAATAACGTCCACACCTAACTCAAAGTCGGCTATGCTGGTCATTGCTTCGTGCACTAGGCTCACACCCAGCTGCTGACTAGCGTCCCACCGACAGAAGCCATCGCTGTCACGACTCATTATTTTTAGCAGATCGGCGCGAGAGTAATCGAAGTAGCTCTTGACTGGCGCCGAAAAACCGCGCAACAGTGATGGCACCGGCTGCTCTGGCAAATCGATAAAGACGAAACTCTGTTTAGCTTCAGTAAGCTCCAGCACGCAGCGAGTATTGTCAGCATTTTCGGGGTCGAGCGACTGGCCTTTTAAGGTCAGACGCAAATCACCCGCGTCGCCTAGCAAACCTATAGCAACAGGGATATGAAACGGTTTTTTGGCTTCAGTTTTTTCGCTGCCGTAAGCCGTAGGTGGACAGCTCTGTTCGAAGGTCAAAGTGTATTCACCCGCGGCTTCATCCCAACTGTCAGTAATGTGCAGGCGCGGTGTGCCAGCCTGAGAATACCAACGCTTAAATTGGCTTAAATCTCGACCGCTGGCCGCCTCCATAGCGGCAACAAAATCTTCAGTGGTGACCGCCTGACCATCATGGCGCTCAAAATACAGATCGGTGCCCTTGCGAAAGTTAGCCGTGCCTAAAAGATTGGCGATCATACGGACAATTTCAGCGCCTTTTTCATACACAGTTAGTGTATAAAAGTTAGAAATTTCTATAAAAGATGCCGGGCGAATGGGGTGCGCCATAGGGCCATCATCTTCGGCAAATTGATGGGTGCGCAGCAGCGCCACATCTTCGACGCGCTTAACTGTGCGTGAACCCATATCAGCCGAAAATTCGGCGTCGCGATATACCGTAAAGCCTTCCTTTAAACTGAGCTGAAACCAGTCGCGGCAGGTCACTCGATTGCCAGACCAATTGTGAAAATATTCATGCGCCACCACCGCTTCAACTCGCTGAAAGCCCGCATCGGTAGTGGTTTCTGGCTTGGCCAGTACGCAGGATGTATTGAAAATATTTAGGCCTTTGTTTTCCATAGCGCCCATATTGAAGTCATCAACCGCTACGATCATAAAGATATCAAGATCATATTCACGGCCGTAAACCTCTTCATCCCAGCGCATAGAGCGTTTGAGCGAATCCATCGCATGACTGCATTTATCGAGGTCTTTACTCTCAACAAATATTTGCAGGGCAATGTCGCGGCCAGAGCAGGTGGTAAAATTATCACTGACTGCGTCTAGATCCCCCGCAACTAGCGCAAACAAATACGCGGGTTTTTTAAAGGGGTCGTGCCACTTGGCCCAGTGCCGATTGCCTTCGAGGACACCTGATCCTGCGGGATTACCATTGGAGAGCAATACCGGGAACTCTTCGCAGTCAGCCTCGATAGTGGTGACAAATTCACTCATAACATCGGGTCGATCTAGATAATAGGTGATGCGGCGAAAGCCTTCGGCCTCACACTGAGTACAATACATACTGCGCGAGCGATACAGTCCTTCGAGGGCGGTATTGTCTTCGGGTTTAATCAGTGTTTTGCACTCGAGCGTGAACTGCTTAGGCAGCTGGCCTAGAGTTAAGCTTTCGGCGCTAACGCAGTAGTCGGCTTCGTTTAAAGTCTGGCCGTCGAGCACCACCGACAATAATTGCATTTTTTCACCCTGCAACACCAGATCTGCTGACTGATCAAGAGCGCTAGGATTGCGCTTGATACGCAATTTGGAGCTGACTAGGGTTTGACCATCGCGCAGATCAAAGTGAAGTTCGGTGTGATCGATCAAAAAATCGGGTACGCGGTAGTCACTGAGATAGATTGCTTTGGGTTGCGCGTCTTTGGCCATGATATGCCCCTATAAACTTGTTGGAGAGTATGTGCTTAACTTATGCGGTGAAAGCCACTTGATAAGAAGTGAACTTACGAATATTTATAACGCCCGTATCCAGAAGTAAATACTGACCTTTAATGCCCATCAAAGTACCTTCAACCAACTCGGTTTTATCGAAGTTAAAGGTTTTTATTTTGCTCGGATACTCAAGCACGGGATAGTGAATAGGCTGCACTGACACTCCATCAATCGGCGTAATAGCGTGCACTCCAAATTGCTCTTGAAGGGTTAAAATATCATCGGCACAAAGGGTCTTAAGTTTTTCAGCCAACTGCGGTAACTCGACATCGGCCACTTCGCCTTTAAGCATAGCGCGCCAATTGGTTCTATCCGCCACATGCTGGCGCAGGCGATCTTCCAGCAGCCCAGACTGTTGCCGTGTCGCCACACGAAACAACGGCAACGCTTCGACAGCACCTTGGTCAATCCAGCGAATCGGCACCTGAGTAATGCGAGTAATACCCACTTTCGGATTGGACGACTTGGCTAAATAAACAATATGATCGCTCATGCAGAAACTCTCACCCCAAGCTGGATCACGACAGGTGCCAGCTTCATAGTGGCAGCGCTCAGGGCTCATCATGCACAGATCACACTGGGGTAACTTCTTAAAACAGGGATAACAATATCCTTGGCTAAAACTTTTATTACTTTTTCGACCACAGTGCAGGCAATTAATAGCACCAAGAAAACGCAAGCTTATACTTTTACCGATAAAATCGTTAAGGGCTATGGGGTTGTCACCAATATTAAGGGTGTAGCGAACAAGATTGTCGCCGTCGAGTTCGACAGGCATTTTGCTTAGATGGCCGGATATTGTTTGAGTCACGTTTTGCCTAGGTCCACTTTAACGGTTTATCGTCGGGTTCGGATATTGCGCCCTGTGACTTATCGGTGCCACAGGATTCTTTTTTAACTTTAGGAGGCACATAACCGCTGCGTTCTTCGGGACTGAGATGTTTGTGTTCATAAGCAATAACCGCTTGCATGCAGTTGGCGCGAAGCTCGCGACTCAGTCTCTCGCCGTCGGCCCACTTTCCAACTTCTACCGCTCGCTTTAACTTTTCATATATTTCAGGATTGATACTATCGAATAATTGTTGAAAATCTTTCACGTTAGTCATTGCGGCCTCTAATCTTTAATATTTTTCATTCTTGCACGCAGGCTTGCTAAGGCCCCTATAAACATGCCCGCTATCAAACCGCCGACATGGGCGCTATTGGCAATGCCGACACCCATGAGCAATTCCAGCGCGCCTGACATGCATATAAGTAGCCATGCCAACATAAATATAATAATTCCGGTAGGGATATTCAGTAGCGGCTCGGGGGCGCAGTATTTACGGACTGCTATATAACCAACTAAACCGTAAACAACCCCCGACATACCACCAAAATTTGCACTACCGCTCCAAAAGTACTGACTGACATTGCCCGCAACGGCCATAACAGCCACTGTTATTAGGTAAGGCCAGGCACCTTGTAAAGTCTCTAGACGGCGGCCTAAATCCCATACCCAGAGACCATTAAAAACGATATGAAAAATACCAAAATGGAGAAATGCGGGAGTAATCAATCGCCAAAATTGGCCATTACTCAGGGTCTCCCCCAAACCGAGCAACTGATTACCCTGCGGCTGTAAAAAAATCAGCCAATCAATAAAATAAATGCTATTCAGTTCGACCACGGTAAAGCCTATTAAGCTAAACATTAACAGTGCAAATGTGGCGGGAAAGGATTTCAGGTTTGCAATTATGCCAAGTGGTACCGGCTTAGTGACTGGTGTTGATGGCCGTTTGAATTGAATATCGCCACTTTGAATTTTGCCGAGCATTCCCTGTAATGGAGCAACGGCATCGGCATCTATGACCCAGACAACTTGTTGGCCGCGTTCCTCAGATATACGGTGAACGAGGTCGTGCTCGCGCAAAAACTGCACCAGTGGTGAAAGGTCCAGATCCAATTCAACTTCTGCAACTTTTAACCATGACATATTCAAACGTCTTGATCTTCAAAGCTGGCGTCTAAGTTATCGCCAAGATGGCTGCCCCAGCCGAGTTTGGAGCGGCACGATTCGTAAAAATTGTGATTCAGGGGATGTATTAATTTAAGCTTATGCGGCTTTTTATGCACATGAATTACATCCCCCGCTTCTATAGGAACATGAATTTGGCCGTCACAGGTCACCCTGGGGCTAGTGGAATTGTGCTCGCCCAAAACAATGCGAATCTCGCTGTTACCATCAACCACAATGGGACGGCTACTGAGGGTATGGGGATTCATAGGTACTAGCACTATCGCATCAAGTTTAGGGTGCATAATGGGCCCACCCCCGCTTAGGGCGTAGGCCGTAGAACCGGTCGGGGTAGAAATAATAATGCCGTCGGAACGCTGGGAGTGCACAAATTGACCGTCAATATGGGTCTCAAACTCAATCATGCGGATAAATTCACCAGGGTGCAGAACTACATCGTTGAGGGCGTCACCGCTACCAATGGGCACGCCGTCGCGATAGACCACCATATCTAACAAGAAACGGCTTTCAGTAGCGTATTTTCCCGCCAAAACTTCGGCAACTTTTTCTTCTAAATCCGAAGGAGTGATATCGGTCAAGAATCCAAGGCGACCGCGGTTAATACCAAGAATGGGTACGTTATGGCGTGCCAAAGCGCGGGCCGCCCCCAGTAAGCTGCCGTCACCGCCCACCACAATAATCAAATCACAGCGCCGCCCCAATTCATCACGGCTACAAATAGCAATATCTGAAGCCGTGAGCATACCTGCCGTTTCGCCTTCAAGGGTGACTTGGAGGTTTTGCCGCAACAGGAATTCCGTTAAGCGTTTCAGTGATTGGGTTGCGCGCTCACTGCCTACACGGCCAATGATGCCTATATGCTTGAACTGTGTCATGTATTCTTCACAATAATAGAGCGGTCAGGCGACCAGCCAAAAAATGTATGTATTGGTCAAACAAGTGACAGCCATTATAGATAAGCATTGAAGCTTATAACAGCCCGCACTCACTCAGAACTGATTACCTGTTTTTAAGTATGTGTGTGTGTCTCGCAAAGTCACGCAAAGTCATTAACGCTGCATCTGTTAATCCAGCGAGCAACATTACCGATAAAGACCCTGCAAGTAATAATAAAATACCGATGAACATCGGCTAACTTGCGTCTTGATATAGCCCAGACCAAAAGAAAAGGTTGTTGGCGATCGATAGAGGCCTCTATATAAAAAAACGGCCTAGTGCTTTAAAGCCAGTGCAGAGTAAACGCCTAGTTAATTTAATATACGGCTACTGCAACAAAAAATTGCCTATCAAACAAGCATACACATAGACGATTATAGCTGCCCAAATAAAAAACTAACCGCCCCAGAAATGGCTCTGTGCTCATTCAAGGAGGGTAAGAGAAAACGCCTGAAATGGATTAGTAAGCGGTGCATCGTTTTTACGCTGTCATTTATAATGTCAAAAATCAGTCGTTGCGCGCTGACCACACTGCGCGCAAAACCACTAATACGGCGAATACCCCCGCCGCCCTTGCAGCCCTCCAGTATGGATCACCATAATTTTATAGCCCTGTGGCCAAACACCCTTGGCCGCCATATCCGAAAGCGCCCACCAAAGCTTAGCACCGTACACAGGTTCTACCGGTAAACCGCTAGCTAGCTCGAACCGCTGAACAAAATCCTGCAGCTCGGCAGGATATTTGGCGTAACCGCCACAGTGGTAACCATCGATCAACTGCCAGTTATCGCGACAGTTGCCAAGCGCTCGAGTAAGCATTCTTGTGTCAGGTACCTGAGTGCCATCGCCCTTAAGCACATTTATAGCAAAAGCTTTTTGCCCATCGGCCAAACCTGCAGCCAAGCCCGCTAAAGTGCCACCCGTTGCTGCGGGTAAATACACTGCATCAAACTCCTGCCGAGCTAGAGATTCCCCCATCGCTCGACACCCCAAGGCGCCTAAAAGATTGGCACCACCCTCGGGAATAATGTAAATCGCTCCATATTTTCGTCTTAACGCTGGTTCCAACGCAGCCTTGCCTCGATACTCAAGCCGAGTAACAAAGTGCAACGTCATACCCATGGCTTCCGCATCAAGAAGCATATCCGACGGCTGCCTAGGCCTCTCGCCGCGAATAACCCCAACGGTCTGAAAACCCTGCTCGCGACCAAGTGCCGCTAGAGCATAAATATGATTAGACCAAGCGCCACCAAAGGACAGCAACGTTTTTAACCCCTGCCTTTTAGCCGAGGCGAAGTTGTGATGCAGCTTATAAAATTTATTTCCACTGGCCAACGGATGAATTTTGTCATCGCGGCGAATACTCACCTCAACACCAGCTTGCTCAAAAATCGGCCAGTGAACAGATTCCAACGCAACAGAATCCGCTAACAGCCGCAATTCGTCCGCGGCATAAGTCTCAATTTCTGGTTTAAGCGTTGCAGCTGTTAACATTCCTTTAGGCTCTGCCCATCCAACGAAAATGCCCGCGACACTGAGGTTTGGTGCCCAGCGCAACGGTCGTCGTCGCCGACATGGAACTCTCTAGGGTCCATGTTTTTTGCAATGCGGGCACCGCACAAATCACCCTTAGATGTCAGTGCAGCACAAACAGGTCGATGATAATGCGACAACCACTGTTGATAATGACCCATGGTGACGCCACAGGTCTCGGCAGCATAGAGCTGTTTACTGGCCATATAGCGTTTAATATCCTTAACAGGAACCGTGATATGCCCAGCACCGGGATGATAAGCCACAAAGCTAAGGCCTGCATCACTTAGCGAACCCAGTAAATCACTACCATTGTTAGCGATAAGACTCTGATTTTCAGCCTGTATTGTGGTCAATTCCTCACGCAGTACAGATTCTTGCTCACTGCGGTAAATCAACTCGAAATCTCGCATCTGCAGAGAATCTTTAAGCTCGGCAGTTGCCGCCAAAACTTTGGCCTCCAACTCAAGCTTGTAGTCATCCTGCATGGACTTTATAGAGGTCTGCCCGTCACTCTCGCGAGATTCCAACTTATGCTCAAAATACTCTCGCTGACCTTGAATTTTCTCATTCTGCCCAACAATCGTTTCTTTTAAAACCTGATTGCGTTGTTCCAGTACCTTTAAGCAGCTATCGCGCTGCTCAATTTGTAGGCGCAATGCATCGACGCACTGCAAATTATTATGTTGCAAAACCTGCGTACTTTCTTCGTTCTGGTGAGTTAATGTTGCGATACGCAAGCGCTGCTCTTTCATCATTTGGGCCATGCGACTTCGAAGTTCTTGCTCAAACTTCTGCTGGTAGCGTTTAGATATTTCTTGCTGCAGGCCTGTCGTATCAAAATCAGCTGGTGCGGAAATAGCGGCAACCTCTTCAGCTTCAAACACCAAGCCGAGACGATTGCTGGCAATCACTTTTCGCAATTGAGCAAAAGTATTAATTTTGGGGTCCATACTGGGATCCCAAAGATTCTTTTGCTGCGCAGCAATACTGCATTGACTGTAACAGGCCAGCAGAATGGGCCCAGACCCCATATCGGGGCCCCGCGCAGAACTGTCAGCCAATTGCTGCAACGGGATATTCCAGCGGTTATCGGCTCGACCATCGGCATCATAAGAAATCGAAAAGAACACCGCGGCGGCAACATCAATTTTAGAATTAATGCGAACATAAACTGCATGAGCCGTACTATTGGCGAACTCCATCATGGGCACGACGGCATCAAGAATCGCCTCGAACTCCGACCAAAGCATTTCGCGAGTAGCCTGACCTTGATTAAAAAAAACCACGGCCTCAGCCAATTCGGAACTCGCTGTTAACATAACACCCAACCCTGCAAGGCCTTCCGTTGCAAAACTTTAAAAAATACGACGATCGAAGTATGAATCAGATGACACTATAACGCTGTGACTTGCTCGGCATTTGCATCCAAAAAAAGCGATTAAATAGCGCCTCCGCCACAAATTACTGCAGCTATTGATATCGCCAATATCAACAACCTCATACAATTTGGACAGATAAACCCGCATAACCGCCCCTCAGTTTGGTCTTAATAATTAAAGGTTTATGCACAGATGTGATCAACAAACAGGGTCAGCGATAGCAATAGAGCGGGCGGCTATTTATTAGTTAATGTCGCGCGCGGCTACTTGCTTATCAAATTCACGCTATTGCCCCCCCTTATCCAATACTCTACTAACTCAGCAGACCTATTCAGTAGGCCTGAACCCGAGCACACCTAATAACCTGTCAACTCCACATTATTAAAACCAAAAAAGCCCCCTCATCGCTGAGGGGGCTTTTTTGGTTTTAATATGGCGGACCGGACGGGACTCGAACCCGCGACCTCCGGCGTGACAGG
>CAJWZU010000063.1 GCA_913050115.1 uncultured Cellvibrionales bacterium | reverse complement strand
CAATTTGATGGCGGCCGTCGGTGTGTTGCAGTAAACGTGCACAGGCGATGGGCGCTGTTGGTGTGCTCAACACAAAGTGCATAGCCGTTTTATCGCCGCCATCCCACTCATCGGCGGCGCTGACACCCTGTTCAAGCATAAACACCTGCTGGCGAATATGACTTATATCAGCCCAGCGCCACGGAAAAGAGCCTTGTTGAATCCTTGTTATCTGCAGCATCTTCAGTTTATTAGGCAAGCTCTAAGCCACCCTCGTTAATACAGAGACTGCCGTTATTGAGTAGCTCGGTAATGATATTGTGCTGAGCATCACTGAGATCAAACAGTTGCTCGGCGTTAAACCGAGTTTGTTGGCACAGTTGCTGGGCCAATAGTAAATCGCAAGCGTAGGCGGTGCCATCGACATACAGGTGTGCTTGCTCGGTATTATTTTTGTCCGGTTGGCGATAGGCGAAACGAGCGCCCATATTGCGCTCAATATCAGCGCCATCGCTGACCACTTCTAACCAGTCATCACCTTGCCACTGTTCGCTTTGTTCGCGCTCATGCTCATTGTCTTGGCTGTACTTGCCCTCGGTCATAGTGCGGCCAAGCCAGTCGGCCAGGGCCGCCGGATTGTCTAGGTGTTGCTGCACAATGGCCTTTAGCTGGGCGATCGCGGCATCGCTTATTTCACCGGGGTTATCTTGCAGCATTAAACCAGGGTCGGTATAGCGCTGGTCATTACTGAGTGTGCTGCTTATATCTTGTGCGACTTCAGTTAAAATATCGGCATGGCTGGGGGCGCGAAAACCAAAGGAGTAGGTCATGCAACCATCGCCATCGGCAACGCCCCAGTGTGCCAACTGCGGCGGTAAATAGAGCATATCGCCGGGCTCTAATACCCAGTCTTCTTCGCCGACAAATTTTTGCAGTATCGACAGTGGGGTGTCTTTTAAACGAGGGCTGTCGGCTGAGCACACTTGCCCTGTTTGCCAGCGGCGCTTACCCGCTGCTTGCAGCAAAAATACATCGTAGTAGTCGAAGTGGGGGCCAACACTGCCGCCGTTAGGGGCGTAACTGATCATTACATCATCGAGACGCCAGTTGGGGATAAAGCGAAATTCATCCAACAATGCCGCCACTTCGGGCACATAGTGATCGACGGCTTGAACCAATAAGGTCCAGTGGCTGGGCGGCAATTTGGCAAAATCGGCGTCCTTAAATGGCCCGCATTCAAGTTGCCAACTAGAGGCTTGATTGTTCTTTGGTTTTTCGACAATTAAGCGCGACTCTACCGCCTGCTCAAGGGCTAAACCTGCGATTTCATCGGCATCTAGCGGCGATTCAAAGTTCGGAAAAGCCTGACGAATAAGCAGCGGTTTTTGCTGCCAATAGTCTTTGAGAAAGGTTTCGACGGGCATATCGCCCAGATGAGTCAGCATGGTTGGTGTCCAGAATAGAGAAGAGCTAGGAAATAATAAGAGTAATAAAAAATTGATAATAGAATTATGCCACAGCCGCTGTGGGCTGTTTGAGTTATGCTGGCGCCTCCACGGATATTACCGCCGTATACAGTGCGGTTGTTGCAGCTAAGGCCTCGCCAAAGCGACGAGCTCTCGCCTTACTGCCTGGCTATTTTCCGCCTGTTGGCCAAAAGTGATACGGCTAATAGTGGCACCGACTCGAATATGAGCACCAAGGCTGTCGATACCCACCATTTCGGGCATATCTTTTGGGCCAAAATTAATGTCAAAGTTGCGACAATATTTTTCAATAGCGTCGCGGTGGTCGGCGTTCATATGATCAAGCATCGGTATTTCATCGGCACCGCTAAACGTCTGCGACAGTTGCAACTGCTCTGGCTGTAGCCAGTGAATTTTACCAAAACCGCCAATGTAGCGAGCGCGAACGGAATGCAAGCGGTAGAAGCTGAAATTGTGGGTGTTGTGATAACCCCGCGCCGAGGGGAAGTAGCGATAGTAGCGCTGGCGGGTGTCTTCATCGTTAGCGTCTATTACTTGGGCTTCGGCCATCAGTGTTAGGCGCGCGGCGGTTTGAACATCATCGACACCCGCCTCGGAGACAATAAAAGAGACTTTATTATTCTCGACAATATTCTTAGTGTGCTGGGCAATACTGCTGATAAGAATAATGACACAGCCATTGGCATCCAAGCAGTAGGGTGCCACAGAGCCAAAGGGGAAACCTGCCATCTGCACAGAATGGGTTGACAGTACGCCGTGATATTCTTGCCGCAGCAGACACAGAGCGGGTGTTGCGGCGGAGCTGTCTTTAGCCATAGTGGTGATACCGATGGGTGTTAGCGTCTAGGCGCGATTGATAACTTGTTCATAACCCACAGGCCATCCTTTTCACTGACATTCATAAGCACATGGCGGGTCTGCGAGTTTTTTTGGTACTTAGTGCTAATGTCTAAAAACACATTGCAGCTTTGTTGCTGTGGTTCGGTATTGGCCAGCACGACACACTCATTGATTTGCTTGACGATGAACAGTTGGTCGCGCTGTGTCTGTAGGCTTTCTGCCAGCTTGCGGCGTTCTAAGCCTGGGTCCATGGTCTCGATTCGGGCGTCAATATTGCTGTGATCGCTATGCAGTTTGGTTTTAAGTGCTTGGGTGAGTTCATCGGCCGTGGGCGTATTAGCCGTTGCTGTAGTTGCTGTAGTTGCAATCGCCGTATCCACAGTAGGCGTAATAGCCGCTGCAGTAGTTACCGTCGTTGTATCTACAGTCGCTGTACTAGCCGTTTTCGTATCAGCAGCTGGCGTATCACCACCGCAGGCGCCGAGGGCGAGGCTGGCGGCAATTAAAAGAGTTGTTATAGATGAGCGCATATTAATATCCTCAAGATTTATCATTATTATTAATTGTTCAGAGTAGGAGCTCTACGGCGTACTCATTAGGCCGTTACTTATCCCAAATTGTTTTTTTGCTGCCCCACAGGCTGTTGGCAGGTTTTTTCGATGCGCTGATATTGCTTTTTTCGGCGGCTTTTGTCGAGTTTTGATTGCGGTTTACTGCGGTTTTTTTGTTCTGAGTTTTACTTTTTTGGGTTTCGTTCTGTGGTTTTATAATTTCCGAACGCTGATTTTTAGGAACATAATCCAGAATTGAAATGGGTACTTCTTTGCGCGGTTTAAATTCTTCCAAATCGTTACGGGTAATAATATGGCCGAGGCGACTTTCGATAGCACACAGGCTTTTAAAGTCGTCGCGCGACACTAACGAAACCGCTTCGCCGCTATTGCCCGCGCGGCCAGTGCGACCGATACGATGAATGTAGTCGTTGGCGTCGTTGGGTAAATCGTAATTGATGACGCGGGCCAGGTCATCAATATCGATGCCGCGCGAGGCGATATCGGTAGCAACCAAAAATTGAATATCGCCGGCCTTAAAGTCGGCCAGCATTTGGCTGCGCACGGCCTGACTTTTGTCGCTGTGAATAGCCTCGGCCTCGATACCACGCTTTTGCAGCTGGTTGGCGAGTTTGGCGACACCGTGTTTGGTGCGCACGAAAATCAACCCCTGTTGCCAGTCATTGTGTTTAATAAGATGGCTGAGTAGAGTCGATTTGGTGTCTTTGTCGACGGTAATCAACCACTGTTCGATACTCGATTTGGACGACGTGTCTGCGCTGAGAGATAACTCTACTGCGTGAAATATTGATGTTTTAACCAGATCGCGCACCTCGTCTGACAAGGTGGCTGAAAAGAACAGATTTTGGCGTTCAGCAGGGCAGCGCTCGATAATCTTGTTGATGTCGGCAATAAAGCCCATATCCAGCATACGGTCGGCTTCATCTAGCACTAGCACTTCTAATTCGTCTAAGTGCAGAGCCCGGCGGTGCAGCATATCTAGCAGGCGGCCAGGGGTAGCGACTAAAATATCGACCCCTTCAATTAATTGCTCTTTTTGTGCGTCCATATCAAGGCCACCAAGCATCGCCAACGAGGTAATGGGTGTGTGCTTAGCGTACAGTTCAATATTGCCCTGCACCTGAAGCGCCAGCTCTCGGGTGGGCACCAGAATTAACGCGCGAATACGCTTGGCGCGCACCTGATATTGCAGTTCACTCGTGAACAGCTCCAGCAGCGGCAGCACAAAGCTTGCGGTTTTGCCAGTACCGGTAGCCGCTGCAGCCATAAGGTCTTTGCCCTGCAGTACTACGGGGATGGCTTTTTCCTGAATGTCGGTGGGTTTGCTGTAGCCCTGATCTTCGATGGCTTGGAGTAGGGGCTGGCTGAGGCCGAGGGTGGAGAAAGACATAGCGGGTGGGCTCTAATTGGTATACATCAAAGGGGCATTATATCAGCTCGTTTAGGACTCTAGTGAATAGGCCTTATTACGGGTGCGTGTTGAAAATGGACGGAAATTTTTTACTCGACAACAGCTTCTCAGTAAGTGCCCTGTTTTACTCTACTTTCAGAGTCATTTCAGACGTGCAATAGTTAACCCGTCGCATCTGTGGTGCGCTGCATGGCCTAAAGTACTTGCTCTTGATGCTCTAATAAATGACCCTCTTAACGTTGTAAAACCTGTATTTATGCCTTGTGGTATTTTTGAATGATGGGGATTTATGGCTGTTAATTAAGACTTAGGTGCAGATGTGAGTGAGCGATAGCGGCCCTAGTCTGATGCCCGAGTTGTTCTGCTCAGCAATCTTCGAATTGACCTGCTTGTCGGTTCTTAATAACTTCGTCGTAGCCAAATAAGCGGCCATGCATAGCGATGTAGACGCCTGGGTTTGCCAATTCTAGTGCCATGATTGCGGAGCCAAGATTAAACAGCGCATCGGAGCCAGACACAGAAAATGGCACCATAGCACCCACTAATACGATGACTTTATTGGCAAGGCTGCGCTCAGCCGCAAGGACTTTAGCGGTATCGACCATGGTATCGGTGCCGTGCGTAATAAGCAGGCGGCTTTCTTCGGCCTGCTTGGCGCCGACCAACAGTTTTTGTCGGTCTTGAGTGGTCATATCTAGCGAGTCTTTGAGCAGAACATGCTCAACACGAACATCGGCACTTAATCGACTCTGGCGCAGCATCTCGGGCACCGAAGTCGCCGGTAATTCTAGGTTGCCGCTGACAGGGTTATAACACTTGTCGATGGTGCCACCGGCGATTAGTACGGCAATGGAGTTAGACATTTTTTAAGTTGCTCATGAGTAACAGTGGCTTAGGGTAAATGAGTCGACGTAGTTAAGGAACTCAAAATACGGCATTTTGGCGGCCCGCCGAGGGTTATTTATCAGTTGTTATTATTGCTAACACGTTGTGCTCTCCTGGCGATTAGTGGTTGGTCGCTCTCACCTAGGTCAATGCGGCCATCTTTTGCGCAGAGTCATTTCAAATAAAGCAATACCAGATAAAGACACCGCTCGCTTGTTGAAATTGCCGGTGAAGTTAATACCAGCACTGTAGATAAGTTAGCTGCGCTCTTTTTCCAAGATGTACTCCACTACTTTCTGCGATCAATCTTTAACTTATGCAATACAGTGATTTTAGGTGTTTAGGCCTTACTTTTATCAAACATGAATTTTTCTCATGTTTATCTGTTTTTATATTCGCTTTTTTTCATGTTGTGATTGACGTATAAATTACATCCAGTGACTAACGACTGAAATACAGCGTCGACGATGAGTGCATTAGTCGATAAAAATTACCTAAGTACATCGTGAGAGCTTGAATACCGATTTGGGCTTTTATTAAAATTTTAGAAAACACCGGACACCAGAATACGATGAAAACTGACTTTAATTTTACCATTAAGCGTATCTGTCTGGATGAAAGTTATCATCCTTCGAACAATACGCGTATTACCACCAATTTTGCCAACTTAGCTCGGGGAAATAGTCGCCAAGCGAATTTGCGCAATGCCTTGCGGATGATCGATAATCGTTTTAATACTTTAGCCCATTGGGATAACCCTAATGGCGATCGTTATTCGCTTGAACTAGAAATAGTTTCTGTGGCAATGGATATTGTAAATTCTGCTGATAATTTTCCATCGATTGAAATATTGACAACGAAAATTATCGACCATAAAACTAATCAATGTATTGACGGTATTGTGGGCAACAACTTTTCTTCATATGTACGCGATTATGACTTTAATGTATTGCTGCAGGATCATAATAAACATCAGCCAAAATTTACTATTCCAGATGATTTTGGCGAACTTCATGGCAAGCTCTTTCAGCATTTTGTAAATTCAGTGGCTTACAAGGATAACTTCAATAAACCACCGGTTATTTGCCTGAGCGTATCGGACAATAAGACTTACCATCGCTCTGAAAATAGACATCCAGTATTGGGTATTGAATACCAACCTAATGAAACTTCATTGACTGAGCAATATTTTAAAAAAATGGGTCTTCAGGTTCGTTATTTTATGCCGCTCGATAGCGTTGCACCATTAGCATTTTACTTCTTTGGTGATTTACTGGCCGATTACAGTAATCTGGAATTAATCAGTACCATTAGTACTATGGAAACCTTTCAAAAGATTTATCGGCCTGAAATTTACAACGCTAATGCTGCTGCCGGTAATCTCTATCAGCCCAACTTAAAACATCAAGATCACTCGCTAACTCAGATCGTTTACGATCGCGAAGAACGCAATCAGTTGGGCGTTATGCAGGGGAAATTTGCCGAAGAGAAATTTATAAAACCCTATCAATCTGTGCTTGAACAGTGGTCTGCTGACTTCGCTCTTTAATTACATTCAACAGATAACAGAGTTTCTTATGAAAAAAATATTGCCTACTTCAACGGCCGGAAGTTTACCAAAGCCGTCGTGGCTTGCCGAACCCGAGGCTCTTTGGTCACCGTGGAAATTGTATAATGAAGAATTAAAAAATGGCAAACAGGATGCATTGCGTTTGTCATTACAAGAGCAACAACAAGCGGGTATTGATATTGTCAGTGATGGCGAACAAACACGCCAACACTTTGTAACGACCTTTATTGAGAACCTCAATGGTGTTGATTTTGAAAATCGTCAGACTGTTAAAATACGCGACCGCTACGATGCTAGTGTTCCCACCGTGGTGGGCCCTGTGAGTCGACAAAAGTCGGTATTTGTAGAGGACGCTAAATTTTTACGTCAGCAAACCCAGCAACTAATTAAATGGGCGCTGCCGGGCCCCATGACTATGGTTGATACTCTTTGTGATAATTATTACAAAAATCGTGAAAAATTGGCTTGGGAATTTGCCAAAATTCTCAACCAAGAGGCCAAAGAGTTAGAGGCTGCCGGTGTCGATATTATACAATTTGATGAACCGGCTTTTAATGTGTTTTTTGACGAAGTTAATGACTGGGGCATGGCCTGTTTAGAGCGCGCTATTGAAGGGCTTGAGTGCGAAACGGCGGTGCATATTTGTTATGGCTATGGTATTAAAGCCAATACCGACTGGAAAAAAACTTTGGGCTCAGAATGGCGACAGTACGAGGACGTGTTTCCTAAACTGCAGAAATCCAATATCGATATTATTTCATTGGAGTGTCACAACTCCCATGTACCTATGGAGCTTTTGGAACTTATTCGAGGCAAAAAAGTGATGGTGGGTGCCATTGATGTGGCTAACCATAGTATTGAGACCCCCGAAGCCGTAGCTGATACCTTGCGTAAAGCGCTGCAATTTGTCGATGCCGACAAGCTCTACCCTTGCACCAACTGTGGTATGGCACCTTTGTCTCGAAACGTGGCCAGAGGCAAGCTCAATGCGCTATCGGCCGGTGCCGACATTATTCGTAAAGAATTATTAGCGAACGCGTAAGCCTTATTTTAAACTCTAATCTTGACCTTAACTCTTATTTATTTTCATCTTTAATGTTAAAGGTAATCATGTTGTTTTTTGTTCTTTATTTATTTGTTGGCGTGTTTGCCGGTGTTCTGGCGGGGCTTTTTGGCATAGGCGGCGGCTTGGTAATTGTGCCAGTACTGATTTTCACCTTTACTGCCACCGATGTTTCCCCAGCGATACTCACCCATATGGCCGTGGCCACGTCTTTGGCCAGTATCGTCTTTACCTCGCTCAGCTCAGTTTGGGCTCATCACAGTAAAATGGCCATCTTGTGGTCCACCGTTAAGTTGATGACTGTCGGGTTGATTTTGGGTACCGCCTTGGGTGCCGTGTTTATTTCATCAGTGCCAGGCCCGGTATTACAGGCACTAATAGGTGTTTTTGCATTGTTGCTGTCGCTGAAAATGTTTTTTGATTGGCAGCCCCGTGGTGAAGGAAAAAAATCAGGAGTACTTGGTTTAACGGTGGCAGGAGGTTTAATCGGTTTTGGCTCGTCTTGGTTTGGTATCGGCGGCGGTACTTTCACCGTGCCATATTTATCTTGGCTGCGCACAGACATGCGCAATGCTGTGGCCACCTCGGCGGCTTGCGGCTTACCGATTGCTTTTGCTGCCAGCATTACCAATGTCATTACCGGTTGGGATCATGCAGATCTACCTGTGTGGAGTACAGGCTTCATTTATTGGCCTGCGGTATTGGGTATTGCTATTGCCAGCGTACCCTGTGCTCGCATAGGCGCTAAGTTAGCTCACTCGTTAGATACAATATTATTGAAAAAGCTATTTGCGGTTTTACTTTTTGTTGTTGGTATTAAGTTTTTGTTGTTCTGACTACTGAGCTATATAACTTTAAGGAATATTGAATAGAGCTTATCGAACAGAGCCTATGCTGTAATAGTTAAATAGATGCTCTGATGCGTTGGTGAATCGCGCAATATTCACCGATTCAGACTTCACAAGCTATTGTTAACGGTAAGTCTTCATCCCAACTCACTAAGTAAGTACCATAATCAGTATTATTGGGTTATGTGGCTGATTTATGTCGACGGCAGCGCTCAGAACAATAAGTCACATTATCCCAGTCTCTTTGCCATTTTTTTCTCCAGGCGAACATTTTTTTGCACACGGGACATTTTTTTTCAGGCAACGCTAGTTTTTTATGCATAGATAATCCATCTCTTCCCAAGCGTCCCTGAGTTGGTCATGGTCATTAAAAACAATATCGGCTAAGTGCATAAAAGCACTGTAGCGACTTTCTTCTAAATGACTTCCTGTATAAAGACCTGCAACCATGCCGGCATTGTTAGCGGCTTGTAAGTCATAGAGGTAGTCACCGATATACCAGCAGTCTTTAGGTTCGACTTGCCAGCTCTCAGCTAAAGCTAGTAATGCCTCTGGATTTGGCTTGGGCTTGGCATCTTCGCGACTTATTAAAAACTCAATGGGTAAAGAGTTGTTTTCAATTTTAATCTTTGCGGCCTTGCGGGAGTTACGGGTGATAATCGCAGTGGGTATACCGGCTCGATTAAGCGCTAGCAAAAGATCGAGGGCACCGGGCAAAGTTTTGGCCCGCTGAGCATCTTCTAACTCATGTGTTTCGATCAGTTCATTGGCTCGATGCTTTTCATCGCTGGGCAGATTTGATATGAATTGCAAAACATCCTGCCCTGGCTGAATGTCAAAGTTCTGCTTGAGAAAATTAAAATCTAAAGTTGACTCAACCAGAGTACCGTCTAGGTCGAATAAGACAGCTTTAGGTTTTGGTAATGACTGAGCGACTGCCGTGGTAGGCTTTAAACTTTTTTGCATTGTATTATCCACCTTGAAGTTATTTCACCTGTTCGCCACAAGGATGATACTAGATTAAATTTACTCCGATCATATAGTTTCTAAAATTAATCAGTCTATATGATCCATAATAGATATTGAGGCGTATATTCGGATAACTAAGAGGATTTGATTATGTTGCAGCACTCACTAGGTATTGTTTTACACCCTGACCAAGAATGGCATGCCATACGTGATGATAGGCATTCATTCATGCAAGTTTTTTTCAGTCATGTACCACTTTTGGCTCTGATACCTGTTTTAAGCGCGTTTTACGGGGTTACTCAAGTCGGGTGGAGCTTTGGTAGTGGGTCAATTATAAAGCTCACCACCGACAGCGCTATGGTGCTGTGTACAATTACTTACTTCGCTATTTTATTTGGTGTATTCATACTAGGTGAGTTCATTAACTGGATGTCGCTTAACTATGGCGTCAAAGACAATCAAGATGATCGTCACTTTGAAGGTACAGCCCTAGCTGTATATGCGGCTACGCCACTACTGCTTGTGGGCGTATTTCAGATTTATCCTCATTTATGGCTCAATGCATCGGTCACTATAATGGCCATGGCTTATTCGGTATATCTAATTTATGAAGGTATTCCTATTTTGATGAATATATCTAAGGAGCGGGCTTTCCTATTCGCGACCTCAGTGATAACTGTAGCCTTAGTGATGATTGTTAGTGTCAGGGTTGGGTCTGTAGTGCTGTGGACCCTTGGTGCCGGTCCTGTTTACATAGATTGATAGAGGTAAGTCTATAAGTAAGCTGAAGAGTAAGAAATATCCTTTAAATATGGGTTAAATATACTCTTAAGCTATTTTAGATCTTTTTGGACACAACTTAAAAAGTCGCTGCAGTAGCTTATATAATTAAGTCTGAAATACATAAAAACCCGCTCTATACAGCTAGAGTGGGTTTTTTTGTCTAGCTGAAGTTTAAATGCTGTTAGCCTTTTTTGCGGCATTGCTAATATAGTTATGCAGCGTCAATTTATGCATATTGGCTTTCGCTTGTTCTGGCCTATCTAAAGTAGCAACAAACTTAGAAACATCCTCGGTACCAATAGCCGCCCCAAGTGTCAGATCTTCCAACTTCTTATAAGCCTTCTCAACATTACAACGATGTATCATGGTCTTAATCGGCTCAGCCAATACTTCCCAAATGCTGTAAAGGTCTGCAGAAATTGAAACTCATTCAGCTAAAACTTGCTCATAAGTGACTACTGACTTAGGTTAAACATGTGCGAGGGCAGATCAGGGGGAATGAAGTAGGCTTTTTCGGGCTGCCTGCTGGTTGCACTACGGGGCAAACGGTCTTTTGGCCCCAGCTCATGGTCGGACTTATAGGTAACCAACTGAGTACAGCAGCAACGAAGGCATAGAGCAAAAAATCCGCTTGTACGCGCTGCCTCCGTAGCAGCCACTCGACAAGGCTTTATCCAATAGTTTCAGTTCTAATTGCCTAGACTCTAAATACAAAAAAGCCCGCTCTGGATGGCCAGAGCGGGCTTTTCGTCATTAGCAAAAACGTAAACTAAGGCTTAGATGGCTTTAGCTTGCTCTATGGCGTTGCCAATATAATTATGCGGCGTCAAAGCCCGCATATCGGCTTTAGCTTCTTCTGGAATATCCAAGGTATCAACAAACTTAGAAATATCAGCAGGCCCAATAGCCGCCCCACGAGTCAGGTCTTTCAGCTTCTCATAGGCTTTTTCTACGTTGTAACGACGCATAATGGTCTGAATGGGCTCGGCTAATACTTCCCAAGCGTTGTTGAGGTCTTCTGATATGCGAACCTCATTCAACTGCAACTTGCTCATACCTTTTAAGGTTGAGGCATAGGCTATTAGGCTATAGCCGAAGCCAACACCCATGTTGCGCAGTACGGTTGAATCGGTGAGGTCGCGCTGCCAGCGAGAGATGGGCAATTTCATAGCCATATGGCTAAATATGGCATTGGCTAGCCCCAGATTACCTTCGGAATTCTCGAAGTCGATCGGATTAACCTTATGAGGCATGGTGCTGGAGCCAATTTCACCGGCAATGGTCTTCTGCTTAAAGAAACCCATGGAGATGTAAGACCAGATGTCGCGATCAAAATCGATCAGGATGGTGTTAAAGCGTGCCATGGCATCGAACAGCTCGGCGATATAGTCGTGCGGCTCAATTTGGGTGGTGTAAGGGTTAAAGGTTAAGCCTAGAGACTCAACAAAACCCTGGGCGTTGGCTGCCCAGTCGGTATTGGGGTAGGCCGAGAGATGAGCGTTGTAGTTACCGACGGCGCCATTGCTTTTTCCCAGTAGCTCAACTTTTTCAACTTGAGCGATTTGGCGACGCATGCGCGCAACAACGTTGGCGAATTCTTTGCCGACGGTAGTTGGCGAGGCAGTCTGACCATGGGTGCGAGACAGCATAGGTGTCTCGGCGTATGCATGGGCTAAAGCGGCGAGACCGGCGATGATTTTGTTCATTTCAACCAGTACAACTTCGCGGCCGCCCTTGAGCATAAGCGCATGAGACAGGTTGTTGATGTCTTCACTGGTACAGGCGAAGTGCACAAACTCAAGAATTGCTTCTAGCTCGGCATTGCCTGTGAACTGTTCTTTGATGTAGTACTCAACCGCTTTTACGTCGTGGTTGGTGGTGCGCTCAATATCCTTGATGCGCTGCGCGCCTTCTTCACTGAAGTTAGTCACTATAGCGTCTAGCTGCGCGTTAGTCGCCGCTGAGAATGCTGGCACTTCAATCACGTCGGCATGGCGGTCTTCCCAGCGCGGCCGAATGGTTTCGCCAAGCGACAATGACTTCACCGTGCCGCGTCCGGCGATCAGCTCGTTCATCAGCCAATGCGCCGCTTCCTTGTTCTTGGATGCCTTCGACAGGGCGATGTAGCCAAGCGTCGCCGCCATGCCGCTCAAGAGCCGCACCTCGACCGCTCGCACGCCCACGCGGAGGTAGGCGATCGCGGTGGGTAGGCCAGACAGTAGGTCGTCGAGCGCGGGCATGCTGGTCAACGCCCCTGCCGCCGTACTGGTCGATCCACCGCCCTCGCAGCCCCCGGGCTCGCTCGCCTCCTCGTCGGCGTGCATACGGTGGACGTGCACGCTCAGCTGCGCCTCCCATCCGTTGAGGGCTGCTGTCAGCTGAAGGGCTCGCGCGGTGCGTGGCGCTTCCTCGACAGCCACCACGGTGGCGCCGCGTGCCAGCGCGTACAGTGTGCTAATCTGGCCAAACTGCGCGCCGAGGTCGACGACGCTGCCTCCGCTCTCGAAGGCGAGAGCCTCGTGGAAGCGGGTGGCGGTCTCCACCGATTCCTGGCCGAGCATCGAGTCGGCGACGAAAAGAATCTCGTGTGGCTGGCAGATGTCGCGAATACGCGTCACCTGAGCCATCATCTCCTCGTCGACGCTCGTGCGCCCAGCCGT
>CAJWZU010000062.1 GCA_913050115.1 uncultured Cellvibrionales bacterium | reverse complement strand
GGGCATGAGTGCTTCTTACGACGTGTTGATGAAGACTCTGCGCGAGAAACTGGATGTGGCCGGTGCAGAAGATGGCACCCACTATATGCTGACGATCGCATCGACAGGGGAGAGTTTGCTGTTGCGCGGTATGGAAGCCATGCAATCAGCCAAGTATCTGGATTATGTCAACATTATGAGTTACCACATGCACGGTGCCTGGAACCAGTTTGTTGGCCCCCACGCGCCGCTATTTGACAACGGTCAGGACAGTGAGCTTCATCACTGGGATGCCTATCAGGATGTCTTCGGACAAATTGGCATCCTGAACACCGACTGGGCCTACCACTACTTTCGTGGCTCAATGCCCGCCGGTCGTATTAATATTGGTGTGCCTTACTACTCGCGCGGCTGGAAAGACGTGCAGGGTGGCAACAACGGTTTGTGGGGCGAAGCCTCCTTCGGTGATCAGTCTAACTGTCCAGACGGCACCGGCACCAGAGTCGCTTGTGGCAACGGCGCCACGGGCATCGACAACCTTTGGCACCATCTTGACGCGAACGGCAATGAGCTAGGCGCTGGCGTCAACCCTATGTGGCACGCAAAGAACCTGCAGCACGGTATTCTGGCTGACTACCTAGCGCATTACGGTCTGGGCGATGCTGAATTGACCGGCAACTACGTGCGCAACTACGACGACGACATGCAAGCACCGTGGTTGTGGAACAGCGACACAGGTGTGTTCCTGTCGACCGAAGATGAACAGTCAATCGACGCCAAGGCGCAGTATGTTATCGACCGAGGTATAGGCGGTATCATGTTGTCGGACTTGGCGGGTGACTACGACTTTAACCAGCAAAAGGGTCAGTTCGAAAGTGGCTCCACGATGACCAGAGCTATTGCCTCAAAGTTTGCCTCGGCAGCTCCCTACGGCAATAAAAGAGCTGAAATTGATATGCCAACCGAGACGATTGATCTATCGGTTGAGCTGACCGGATTTCAACTGGGTGACAGGAACTATCCGATCACGCCAGGTGTGGTTGTCACCAATAACACTGACGTCGATATTATTGGTGGCGCCGAGTTCAGCTTCGATATGGGCACTAGCACCCCCAACAACATGCAAACTCAGAGCGGCGGTACGCTTGCATTGGTTACCGACGGCGCTAACTCAGGCGGCGGTAACGTAGGCGGTTTGGAGAACAACTTCCATCGCCTCAAGCTGACTCTGCCTGCCTCTGCTTCTATTGCCCCAGGCGGCAGCCACACGTTCGTGCTCAAGTACTTCTTGCCGGTGTCTACGCCGTCTAACTGGGTGGTTAAGCTGGGCGAGAATGAGTTTGCTCTAAAGCAAGAGCACCCTTTGTTGCCAGCAGCTGATCTTACTGTGCTTAATAGTTGCCTAGCTAGTCTCGACATCAGCTCACTGAATGAAGCCCCTAACTGGCTCAATACAGGTTGGGATGATAAACCAACTCACGCTGATTACGGCGAGATGTATTCCTACCAAGGTAGTGTCTGGCAAGCTCAAAGTTGGACCACTTCGCTTCCCGCTGACACTGGTCAGTGGGGTAATTGGATGAGGGTTTGCACCCTTCCAACTCCATCAAGCACAACTCTACCTGTTCGAATATTAACTGAAGGTGGATTCAGTTCTATGCAAACACGATTAAATATCGTTGCAAACGATGCCACTGAATTGAACCAAATATATCAATATTTAAATACCGAGGCACCGGAGGTGGACTTTAATAACAACATCGCTATTGGTATATTTAGGGGCCTTCGCAGTTCAGGCGGGTATTCAATTACCATTGGCCAAGTCGTTGAACACAGTGCCAGTATTGATGTAACGGTTGAATTGCATGAGCCTGAACCTTGGTGCAATGTGACTTTTGGACTTACTTACCCATATCACACAGTATCAATACCTAAGACTGGCAATAAACCGATTACGTTTATTGAAAAAACGGTTATAGATGAGTGCCAATAAACTGTAGTTAAACCTCGGTTGTACGGCCAGTTTAACCGAACTAAAGGGAGCCCATAGGGCTCCCTTTTTTGATGACGGGGCTTTAAGAGAAATGACTAGTGATACAATTTTTAAAAAGTCACAGGAAAGCATTTTTAGTCTCTTTGAATACTCTTTTGGAAATTTTTTTAAACTGATCAGATCGTGCAAATATTCTTGCCGACAATCAGTTTAAAAATTGGCTTAAAACCGCTTCGAACATTAGCGTTTCTATCGACGGCGTACTGGGTCGTATCTATAGCTGAAAATTGGTACAGTTCTTTAAACAAGGTTGTTGGCAGGTTGTCAATTTTTTCGCTAGCACTTTGGTAAAAGTATTATATTGCACGACACCTAACCGCTAAAAGGATACGGTAGTTTCTAGTGGTACCCTTGGGCAAAGTAAATAGCAACGCCATAGAGAGTTATAGATGAATTTATCTGCATTGGAAATACGTGTTATTGGTGTACTTTTAGAAAAAGAGCTTACCACGCCCGATCAATACCCACTGTCTTTGAATGCATTACTCAATGGCTGCAATCAAAAAAGTAATCGGTACCCCATTATGGATCTTGATGCTGTTGCCATTCAAGATTCCATTGATTCGCTATCCAAAAAAGGTCTGTTAACAGAAGTTATATTTGGCAGTAGAACGGCTAAATATAAACATCGTTTTTGCAATACTGAATTTAGTCAGCTGCACCTGAGTTCGAAAGAGCTGGCCTGTTTATGCGTGATGTTTGTTCGCGGACCACAAACACCGGGAGAGCTGAAAACACGCACCGCCCGCTTGTGTGAATTCTCCGATTTCTCTCAGGTAGAAGATGTGCTTCAGCGCATGATGACGCGAGAAGGTGAACCCTGGGTAAAAAGATTGCCAAAGGAACCTGGCAAAAGAGATTTTCGCTATGCGCACTTATTGGGTGATGACCACGACAATGACGGTAACGCTGAAATCAAAGACTTTACATCAGAGGCAGTGCAATCGCCGATTTTAAATAGCAACGTAATGATGGATCCTTTGCCTGAAATCAGTAAAGACAGACAACGGATAGATGACTTGGAACAGCTAGTGGCTGAGATGCGCGCTGAAATTGACCAGTTAAAGCAACAATGGCACGAACTTAACAATTGATTTGATACGGTTTGCACAGCAGGCCGTTGGGCGTCAAGCACTGCCAATAAGCATCAACCTTATGATCAATAGGCACTGCTGAGTTATTCGGGGCAACTACAATACTGATCAACAGGCCCCAATTGATTCAGACTTAACCGCCGATTCTTACCCCGCCTCTGATTCAGGTACAATACGAACCAAATTCTCTTTCATTCAAAGGCCCCGCTGTGACTCAATTTCGCCCCTGTATAGATCTGCACCAAGGCCAAGTTAAGCAAATCATCGGCGGCAGCTTGGATGATCATGGTGCCCAGACCAATTTCGTCAGCGACAAAGATGCTTTGTATTACGCCGAGCTTTATCGGCAAAACAATTTACAGGGCGGCCATGTGATTGCGCTTGGCCCTGGCAATAAAGAGCAGGCGATTGCGGCTCTACAAGCTTGGCCCGGTGGTTTGCAGTTTGGTGGTGGTATCAATACTAGTAATGCACAAGAATTTCTTGCGGCTGGCGCTTCGCACCTGATTGTGACGTCTTATCTGTTTGACAATGGCCAGTTTAGTTTTGAACGGTTAGAGCAGATCAAAGCTATTACTGGGGCTGAACGGTTAATTTTAGATTTGAGCTGCCGCCGCACATCAAATGGTTGGAACATTGCTACTGATCGCTGGCAGACGGTTACAGACACTGCTGTAAATGCACAAACACTGGCCGAACTGAGTCAACATTGCGCTGAATTTTTAATTCATGCTGCCGATGTTGAAGGCTTACAGGGCGGCATCGATGAAAACTTAGTTATCTTGCTGGGTCAGCACTGCGACATTCCCGTTACCTACGCCGGTGGTGCTCGATCACTGCAGGATCTAGAACTGGTTAAACATTTATCGAGCGGAAAAGTCGACTTGACCATTGGTAGTGCGCTGGATATTTTCGGCGGTTCAGGCGTCACCCTGGATGAGTGCATTGCCTGGAACAGCGCCAATAAATAAAGATAAATCACTGTTATAAAAAAGCCCGCGTATCTTTCGATATGCGGGCTTTTTTAGCTAGCCGCGCCAAAGCGCAGCGCTAGCTATTTACTCAGCAAAAGGCGAGCGCAACACCATAGTTTCAACGCGATCAGGGCCAGTCGATACGATATCAATAGGCGCGCCAACGAGCTCAGCCAAACGGTCAATGTAATTGCAAGCCGCTTGTGGCAGAGCGTCTAGGCTCTGAGCACCAAAGGTGTTCTCGCTCCAACCCGGCATATCTTCATACACAGGGACAACGTTTTCCCAGCCCTTAGCATCGAACGGAATGGTCAAGTCTTTGCCATCTTTACACTGGTAGCCAACGCAAATCTTAATGGTCTCGAGACCGTCGAGCACGTCGAGCTTGGTCAGGCAGATACCGGTAATAGAGTTGATACGAATAGCGTGCTTAACCGCAACGGCATCGAACCAGCCCGTGCGGCGCTTGCGACCGGTAGTAGCACCAAACTCGTGACCTTTAACACCTAGGTGCTGTCCTACTTCACAATCCAGCTCGGTAGGAAAAGGACCAGAACCGACACGTGTGGTGTAAGCCTTGGTAATACCTAAAATGTAGTCAAGGTACAGCGGGCCAAAACCAGAACCGGTGGCGGCGCCGCCAGCAGTGGTGTTAGAAGACGTTACGTACGGGTAGGTGCCGTGATCGATGTCGAGCAGTGAACCCTGCGCGCCTTCGAACATGATATTTTCACCAGCCTCGCGAGCCGTGTGTAACACGTCTGTCACATCAACTACCATAGGCTTAAGTTCAGCAGCCCACTCAACTGCTTCGGCTAAGGTTTTGTCGAAGTCTATAGCCTCACAGCCGTAGTAGTTCACCAGCGAGAAGTTGTGATAGTCGACCACTTCTTTCAACTTGGTGGTGAAATCGTCCCAGTTAAATATATCGCCAAGACGCAGACCGCGACGAGCGACCTTATCTTCGTAGGCAGGGCCAATGCCGCGACCGGTAGTACCGATAGCGTCATTGCCGCGCGCTTTTTCACGGGCCTGGTCCAGTGCTACGTGGTAAGGCAAAATCAGCGGACAAGCTGGAGACAACTGCAGACGCTCGCGTACTGGTACGCCTGTGGCCTCTAGACCCGCCATTTCTTTTAACAGCGCATCAGGTGCTAGCACTACACCATTACCGATTAGGCAAGTCACGCCTTCGCGTAAAATACCCGATGGAATCAAGTGTAATACGGTTTTAACACCGTCGATAACCAGCGTATGGCCGGCATTGTGGCCGCCCTGAAAGCGCGCTACCAGAGAAGCTTGATCGGTGAGCAAATCAACAATCTTGCCTTTACCTTCGTCACCCCATTGGGTGCCCAATACAACAACGTTCTTGCCCATTGTTTGCCTAACTCTCTATAAAGTGTAAATAAGGGATTATTTAAAGCGAAACCACTTGGTACTCGAAGTCCACTAGCAGCAACTGCCTATCGCAATTGAGCTCGCTACGGTTTATCTCTTGGCCTGCAAAACCGCAGACCACACGCTCTCCTTGAGCGCGCAAATTTTCAATGGCCTGCCATTGACCAAGATCGGCCGATTTCGCGGCGAATACACCATTAACAGCAACGTCCAGCGGTAAAGCAAGGCTGTTGACCGCCGACACATCCACAGTGAAACCGGTGGCTGGGCGGGCGCGTCCAAATACTTCACCGATTTGATCGTAGCGACCGCCATTTGCAATGGCAATGCCATAGCCTGGCGCGTAAGCCGCAAAAACAATACCGGTGTGATAGTGATAGCCGCGCAACTCACTCAAGTCAAAGTAGAGCTGAGCGGCGGGGAAACGCGCGGCCACAGCATCGGCAACCTGCATCAGCTCATCGATCGCCGCAACGGCAGCAACGGCGCCCACTGCGGCAAAGCTCTGCTTAGCGCTGTCGAGTATGGCGCGGTCACCGGCAAGATTAGGCAGTGCCAGCAGTAACTCAGCTATAGCCACATCGCTAATATTGTCGGCTACCCAGGCTTTAATCTCGGTAGCGGCCTTGCGCTGTAACAGCTCAAAAAAGGCCTCTTCTTGCTCGCCATTAAAGCCGGCAGTAGCAGCCAGTGAGCGATAGATACCGACATGATCGAGATCTATATGTAATTTGGGTAAATTTAGCGCCTGTAGTGACGCCAGCAGGAGTGACACTACTTCGATGTCGGCATCTAGACCCGGCTCACCATAAAGTTCGGCACCGGCCTGAATCGGCGTACGGGTAGCGAGCGCATGCTTAGGCTTAGTGTGCAGCACATGACCGGCATAACAGAGACGACTCGGCCCTTGACGAACAAAGCTATGGGCATCCATACGCGCTGTTTGCGGCGTAATATCAGCTCGGATGCCCATAGTGCGACCGGAGATTTGATCAGTCACTTTGAACGTCATCAAATCGACATCGCGACCAAGACCAATTAACAGCGAATCGGTAAACTCGACCAACGGCGGTATCACCAGGTCGTAGCCCCAGCAACGGTACAAATCGACCAAACGGCCACGTAGACGTTCAATCCGCTGGGCCTGAACGGGGAGGATTTCCTCTACTCCGTCGGGTAATAACCAGCGATCAGCATTTGTCATCTGAGATTCCACAGGAAAAATACATTATTGAAGACATAAAAAAACCGAACAAGGTCGCTCGGTTGTAGCATTCTATCACCATAGCGCTTAAATGTTGAACATTTACGTTTAAGCAATACGAAAAAAAGCGGCCATAGGGCCGCATTTTTTTAATACTTAAAACACAATAGGGCTATTTTTTTCCGCCAGAGTCTTTCAGGTAACGGAAGAAATCACTATTAGGATCAATCAACATAACGTCTTCTTTACTGCTAAAAGTGGCTTTATAAGCATTGAGACTCCGCGTAAACGCATAGAACTCAGCATCTTTTGTATAAGCATTGGCATACGTTGCTGCTGCCTTAGCATCCCCCTCACCACGCAGTTTTTCGGAGTCACGATAGGCTTCAGCCTCAATTATCGTGCGTTGACGGTCGGCATCGGCTTTAATAACCTCGGCCTGCTCCTTACCCTTAGAACGATGCTCACGCGCCTCGCGCTCACGTTCGGTGCGCATACGATCAAATACAGAGCCTGAAACATCTTCGGGTAAATCGACGCGCTTAATTCGTATGTCGATTATTTCCATGCCTAAATCAGCGCGAGCTTCAACATTCATGGTTTTGGTCAAGCCAGACATCAACTCATCTCGCTTACCCGATACCACTTCGTGCAAAGTCAGATCAGCAAAGGCATTACGCAGGCCTTCGTTAACCCGTTGAGAGATAATTTGCTCTGGACTAACACCACTGGTCACGGTGTAGAACTGCTCAACATTGGAAATACGCCATTTAATGAACGAATCCACACGCATAGCCTTTTTCTCACTGTTGAGAAAATCAGCCGGTGCGGCATCTACGGTCAAAATCCGAGCATCAAACTTAACCAACTTATTCATTAATGGTACTTTAACGTGAAGGCCGGGCTCGATATCAGTTTTAACCAATTTACCAAACTTGAGCATCACCGCTTTTTCGGTTTCTTTTACCACAAATAATACGTTGGACAGCAGCATTACTACCAAGCCAAAACATATTATGACAACCAAATTCTTATTCGACATATCTATTCTCCTGTCTTAGCGGCGGGTGCGATTAGCAGCTTCGTTACGCAACTGCTCTAACACTTGGTTGGCGATTTCACGTTTATCGGAATCATTCACGTTTTGACGCGAAGCCGAACCACTACCAATACTGCCTGCAGATGATTGCATCATTTTATCCAACGGTAGATACAGCATGTTATTGCCGCCTTCAACGTCGACCATTACCTTAGAACTGCTAGAAAGTACGTCCTCTACTGCATCTAAGTACAAACGCTCACGAGTCACTTTTGGGGCTTTTTTATACTCGATTAAAAGGGCATTGAAACGACTAGCGTCACCATCGGCCTGAGCAATAACCTGCTCGCGATAAGCGGTAGCTTCCTCAATAACTCGCTGAGCCTGACCACGCGCTTCCGGTAGAATACCGTTAGAGTAAGATTCGGCTTCGTTCTTGTAACGCTCTTCGTCTTCGCGTGCTTTGTTCACATCGTTAAACGCAGCTTGAACTTCGCGCGGCGGCGAGGTTTTTTCGATGTTAACTGTAGAAACGACAATACCGGTACTGTAGCTGTCGAGATACGTTTGCAGGCGCTGCTTCACTTCAATACCAACCTCCGCACGACCCTCGGTCAATACCTCGTTCATTTCACTGGAACCTACAACATGACGCAAAGCAGAGTCGGCCGCATGCTTGAGGCTGGATTCAGGATCGCGAATAGCCAGAACAAAATCACGGATACTGACAATGCTGTACTGAATAGACAGCTCAACATCAACAATATTAAGATCTTCTGTAAGCATCTCACCTTTGCTACGGTAGTTACGTAGCTGGCTAATATTGACTTTGGTTACACTGTCGATCAGTGGTGGGTTCCAGTTCAAACCGGGCTGCACCGTATCGCTGTAAACACCGAAACGCAGAACTACGGCACGTTCCTGCTGGCTAACGGTATAGAACCCAAAACCACCGTACACTAGCGCCGCAATGACAAACATGAAGACAATTGATGCACCACTAAAGCCGCCACCACTGGAGCCTGAACCGCTAGACTTGCCTCCGCCAAAAATACCATTAATTTTTTGCTGAAATTTTTTCAGTGCTTCATCCAGATCAGGCGGGCCTTGATCGCTGCCGCGTTTGCCACCCCAAGGATCTTTATCACCAGGTTCATTCCAAGCCATATCATTCTCCGTAGCTGTGCGGTGCTGTTCCGCAGGGCCGTCGCTATTTCCGGGCTCATATAGTCATGTACTAAACATACATTCCATATTTGTGCGCGGTATGGCCACGGACCTGCGAAAAAGTCACTCGGTCTTAATCGTAGTAAGAGTCTATTTTACAAAAAGTGCTTTTGTAAAACTGTGATAAATAATTATTATCGATTCTAACAGAGCCTAAGCAGCTCGCTAGCATTCAATTCTTCAATGTCGTGTTACTTTGCCAGTCTCTGTCGTTATCTTCATCCAAAATTTTAGATTTGGTGTTATAAAAACCACCGAATTCGTCTTTTTCGTCGGGAATATTCGAAATAACACCACCGCTAGTCTCTTCCATATGCAACCAGTTCAGATCACTATATTGGGTGTCGACTGCGCTCAAAATACGCATCAAATCGGCTTTGGGGAGGCACAAATCTACAATGGCGCCGCCATCATCGGCGTAGGTTTCTGACTCTACGCCATTTTGCTCAAATAACTTACCGCGCAGGCTACCCTGCCTAGGATTTAGCTGTAACTTACCTCTAACCAATTCCTTGCCCAACAGCTCACTCATAGCATCGAACAACAGCTCGATACCGGCACCGGTGTGAGCCGATAACCACACAGCGACTGGCGCGCCTTGATCGTCGCGATCAATGCGCGGCTCAACGTCAATCAGATCAAGTTTGTTATAAACCTTGAGTTGAGGAATATCATCGCAATCAATCTCGCTAAGCACTTCAGCAACGGCATCAATATTTTTAAGTCGGTCCTCGGCAGCCGCATCAATAATATGCAGCAGCAGAGAAGCATTGGAGGCCTCCTCCAAAGTGGCGCGAAAAGCCTCCACCAATTTGTGTGGAAGATGACTAATAAAGCCAACGGTATCAGCGAGAATAACAGCTCCCACTTTATCGAAATCAACTCGGCGCAAAGTCGGGTCTAGCGTAGCAAACAGCAGATCTTCAACCAATACATCGGCGTCGGTCAGTCGATTAAACAGAGTCGATTTACCCGCGTTGGTGTACCCCACCAGAGATACCGTTGGCACAGAGGCGCGGCGCCGCATGCGGCGACCCTGATCGCGCTGTTTGCGCACTTTAACGAGGCGGCCTTCAAGTGATTTAATCCGGACCCGCAATAAGCGACGGTCGGTTTCCAGTTGGGTTTCACCCGGCCCACGTAAGCCAATACCGCCCTTTTGACGCTCTAGGTGAGTCCATCCTCGCACCAGACGTGTAGACATATGACGCAATTGTGCCAACTCAATCTGCAACTTACCCTCAAAGGTACGGGCGCGCTGGGCGAAAATATCGAGAATCAAGGTGGTACGATCGAGCACTCGGCACTCAAAAACGGCCTCTAAGTTGCGCTCTTGGCTGGGCGAGAGGGTGTTATTAAAGATCACCAGTTCGGCACCATGCAGCGTCACTAAATCTTTAATCTGGTCTACTTTACCGCTGCCGACAAAATATCTTGGATTGGGAGTCGCGCGCGAACCAGTGACGAACTCGACCGGGTCACCACCGGCAGAAAGCACAAGTTCTTCAAATTCACGGGGATCATCGGCGTCGCGATGTTGATTAATATCGAGATGAACCAGAATAGCCAGTTCACCCGAGGCGGGTCTATCAAAAAACAATGAGTATCCTCAAATAAAATTGCAGCGAGTTCAGGTTAAATGACCTGAACTCGCTGTAACAAGGTGATTATTCTTCGCCTTCTTCGTGTGCTGGATTCAGCATAGGCACCCGCACCGAGCGCGATGGCACAACGGTAGAAATAGCGTGCTTGTATACCATCTGACTAACAGTGTTCTTCAAAAGTACTACGAACTGATCGAAAGATTCGACCTGGCCCTGCAGCTTGATACCATTAACGAGGTAGATAGAAACGGGAATACGCTCTTTGCGTAAAACATTCAGATAAGGGTCTTGCAGGCTATGGCCTTTAGACATCATTTTCTCCTTGTAAGTATAAAAAGACATTCGCGCCATTTACCAAGGAAATCCCCCAGCACTCACATCGACAGCGAACATAAGCATTCAAAAACAGAAAAACACAACATACCGCCCTACAGCAGCCATTTCACTATATTGCCCCGACCGGCAAAAATTGCAAGGCTTGATTGAGAATATTATCCCCAGTCAGCATTTCGCCCTCTTTATTGTCGGTGTTGACCCAATTCAATTCAGCCCAGCCATTGAGCCAGGTGAACTGCCGCTTGGCCAGTTTTCGCGTAGCGACAATGCCGCGTTCGATCATTTCGTCTTTGGTCAGGGCGCCATCCAAATACTCCCATACCTGACGATAGCCTACCGCTCGCATAGATGGGAGGTCGAGATGTAAATCGCCCCTTGCGCGCAAAGATTCAACCTCCTCAATCACCCCGAGTTCCAGCATTTTATGAAAGCGCAGGGCAATACGCTCGTGCAAGGTAGAACGCTGCCGCGGGGCGATAGCCAGTTGAACCAAGTGGTAGTGGTCCTGCAGTGGATCCGATTGCTGTTCGGCCCGCAGCTCAGTCATGGTTTTACCGCTGACACGGTAGACTTCTAGCGCCCGCGACAAACGCTGCGAATGATTGGGATGTATGCGCTCGGCACTTTCAATGTCGACCGCCGCCAGTTGGGCGTGAATATACGGCCAGCCTTTATCGAGCGCTTCGCGCTCAATTTGGGCTCGCACGGCCTGATCCGCCGATGGCATTTCCGCCAGGCCCTCCAGCAGCGCCTTGTAATAAAGCATGCTACCGCCGACCAATAGAGGAATGCGACCGACGGCAGATATTTCGGCCATAGCCTCAAGTGCATCGCTGCGAAAATCAGCTGCAGAATAAGGATCGGCAGGATCGCGAATATCGATTAGCCGGTGAGGACAAAGTGCCAGCTCAGCTTTAGACGGTTTGGCCGATCCAATATCCATGCCCTTATAAACTAGGGCGGAGTCGACACTAATCACATCAATAGGCAGGACCTTAGACAGCGCGATAGCCAAATCAGTTTTACCGGCGGCCGTCGGCCCCATCAAGAAAATTGCCAATGGTTTATTAATAGTTTGCTCTTTTGTCATGTTGAGAGTTTACCAGCAGGCTCAGCGCGCATAAACAATGGCATCGATTTCATTCAAAAAGACTTAAAAATAATTTCGTTATTACCGTTCTTAACTATACTCGATGACACCACGTCTTTTCACTTGGACCCAAACACACCGCATGAGATATGCTCTTCAACCTTCTGACCTCAGCCTAAGGTACCTGCTGCCCTTGGTGGCCCTGTTGGTGCTCACTATGCTGCCCAGCTTAGGATTGGGCAGCACTCAAAGCCCAAGCATTATTGTCAATCCTCAACTCAACATAACCAATATCTCGCGTAATAAAGCCCGCAGCATATTTTCTATGCGCCTGCGCGAATGGCCTGACGGCACCCCTATTGTGGTTTATGTTCTACCCGACCAAACACAGCAACACCGCGACTTTGTACAAAAAATACTCGCCATGTTTCCGCATCAGTTGCGCCGTCACTGGGATAGATATGTTTATACCGGAATTGGCCAGGCACCCATAGAAGTTGCCACTAACAGCGAAATGGTTGAACGCGTTAACAACACAGCCGGAGCCATAGGCTATGCCGAAGAGGAATCGACTGATGCCAAGATCCGCATCGTACCATTGGACTAAAAAATGCTGGGCAGCCTCAGGCTTACTTATCGCCTACACCTGCGCACCAGTAACTGCCCTTGCCAGTGAGCCTGATAAGGGTCAGTCCTCATTGCGCTGGCACGGGTTTGCCAATCAAGGCATCATTAAAACAGATCACAATAATTTTTTTGGTGACAGCGAACACTGGAGCAGCGAATTTAGCGATCTAGGCCTTGGCGGTTCTTGGAAACCCAACTCACGTTTACAATTTTCGGCACAAGCTATTTATCGCCGCGCAGGGAAAAATTCTCAAGACAACGTGCAATTAGACTACGGTTTTGCCGACCTCAATCTAGTCAACACACTGGATTACGGCTTAGGTGTTCGCGCTGGACGGGTAAAAAACACCTATGGACTTTACAACGATGCCCGGGATATCGCCTCTAACAAGCCATCAATACTGCTGCCGCAATCTATTTACCTAGACAGCCTGCGTCAGGTATTTCACACCATGGATGGTCTTTCCAGTTATGGCTACGCACAATGGGCTGACACACACCTAAATCTAGATGTAGTTTATGGTAAACCGTTAATCGATGAAACCACAGAGCAATTTATTTTAAGCGCTAAACGCCCCGGCAACATTGAAAACGAAAAAATGCTAATTGCTCGAATCATGCTTGAACAAGACGCTGGGCTCTGGCGCCTAGGTTATAGTTTTGCTCAACTTAATTCTGACTATAAACCCGCACCAGTCGATTTTTCTGTAAGCGGTGAAGTCAATATTAATCTCAATTTATTGTCATTCGAATACAACTGGACTGATTGGCAAATAACCGCTGAATACCAGATTTCTGAAACAGAATACAAAGGCTTAAATTACATCGGCTACGACAACCAAATAAATAACGAATCTTATTACGGTCAAGTTAGCTATCGCATTACACCGAAGTGGAAGACATTTGCACGCTATGATGTCTATTATATAAATAGCAATGATAAGGATGGAAAAAAATTAGAAGTTGAAACTGGTGGACTGGTGCCCGCCCACAAAGCATTTG